>CADEEO010000014.1:14650-33960 GCA_902826365.1 uncultured Hyphomicrobiales bacterium
ATCATCGGCGGGATCGCCTGTGGCAGGATGATGTCCTTCCAGGTTTGCAGAACGGAAAGGTTGCAGGCCTTGGCGGCCTCCCATTGGCCCTTCGGGACATTTTCAATTCCGGCGCGGTAAACCTCTGCCGTATAGGTGCCGTAGTGCAGCCCAAGGCCGATGACGCCGGCCACGAGCGGAGGCAGCAAAATGCCAACGTCGGGCAGTACATAAAACAGGAAATAGAGCTGGACGAGCAGGGGCGTGCCCCTGATGAAGTTTGCAACCGCCGACACCGGTTTCGCAACAAAAGGATTTACGGACATCCGCGCAATCGCAATGACAAGGCCCGTGACGCACGCAAGCACCGAGCCCAGCAGGGTTGCCAAAATGGTGATCTTGACCCCCTGCAGCAGGGCGGGGCTGATTTCCCAGACAAATTTCCAGTCCCATTCCATGCCGCTCTCCTAGGTTCGCACGCCATCGAGGCCGCGCGTGACGCGGCGCTCCAGCAGGCGCATCGCCCATGAAATGGACAACGCCATGGCATAATACAGGATGAGAACGCCCAGGAATGGCACAAGGGTGCTGCCGGTTTGAGCCCTCACGACCTGGGCTTGGAATGTCAGATCGGCCAACGAAATGAGAGAGACGACCGATGTCGCTTTCAGCAGCTCGATTGCGTTGTTGCCAAATGTCGGAAGCATGATAACAAATGCCTGCGGCAGTATGATGTGGCGGGTGCGCTGCCAGGAAGTGAAATTCAGCGCAATTCCGGCTTCGTGCTGCTCCTTGCCGACAGACTTGAATGCACCCCGGACCACTTCAGCGCCATAGGCGCCCACATTCAGGCCAAGCGCCATGACGCCCGCCGCAAATGACGAAATCGAAACGCCGAGCAACGGCAGCACAAAATATATCCAGAACAACTGCACGAAAATCGAGGTGCCGCGAAAGAACTCGATATAGGACGTTGCAATCGCGCGAACCGCCCAGAACCGCGACATGCGTCCAAGCCCTGCCGCCATGGCCATGATGAAAGCAACCACGGCGCCGACTACGGTAAGCTCCACCGTCAGCAGGGCGCCCGCCAGCATCAGTTGTAGGTAACCTGCCCAATCAATCATATCGCCACGCCACCTTCAAAAAAGCTGCCGGCGCACCGTCACCCGGTGCGCCGGCTGCGTGTCAACCCGCAGGGGTGCAAAGCTTGTCGCGGCTGGTCGCAATGGCGGCGGCAGCCGAAAAGCCGTAGGGTTCAATTATCTTGGCGAACTCCCCGGATTCCTTCATCTTCTTCAGTTCCACGTCAAACGCATCACGAAGCGAGGCGTCGTCCTTGCGGAAGGCTGCGCCATCGCAGTAGATCGGCGCGCCTTTAACCGGCGCCACCACCGCAAGATTGGGGTCTTGAGCTTTCTTAAGGAGATCGTTGATGGAGAGGACCGGCAGCGAATAGGCATCAATGCGTCCGTCCTGCAGCATCTTCAATCCGCTTTGGCCGTCGGGCACGACAATGACGCGGTCACGCGGCACACCGGCTTCGAGAGCCAGCTTTTCTTCCGTTCCTCCGCCCGGTGCTCCCACTTTCGCATCGGGGTTTGCGGCGATATCGGCATAGCTTGCAAAATTGAGCGGATTGCCTTTTTTCACTGCGAGCGCTTCCGCATCGCAAAGTATGGGCTCCGAATAGGCCACCGCGGCGCAGCGTTCAGGCTTCATGAACAGGCCTGCGGTCACCGCATCATGACGGCCCGCCTGGAGGCCGGGAATCATCGCGCCATATTCGGAAATGGAAGCAACGACGTCGCCAACGCCGAGTTTCTTGAAGATCGCACGGGCAACGTCAGGTGCGGCGCCGGCAACGGTGCCATCGGGGTTGACCGCCGTGAAGGGCGGTTCATTGGCAATCGCAATGCGCGCAAAGCCTTGAGCCTTGAGCTTTTCCAACGTGTCTTCCGCGCTGGCCTGGCCCGTAAGCGATGCCGTTGCGGCTGCCGCAACGAGAGCGGCCAAGGCGCTCATCTGGATATTCCTTAACATGTTTTTCTACTCCCTTTTTCTAGCTTGGTACATGCAACCCTGCGGCCGCCGATCCGTTCAGACGCGGTGCCCAGCCGCAATGATCTTCTTCAAAAAGCCTTGGGTGCGCTCCTGCTTCGGATGGTTGAATATCTCTTTGGGGGGTCCTTCCTCGACGATCCTGCCGCGGTCAAAAAACAGGACGCGATCAGCAAAATCATGGGCAAAACCCATTTCATGGGTCACAAGGAGCATGGTCATGTCAGTCTCACGGGCAAGCTTCTTCATGACATTCAGAACTTCCTCGACAAGCTCCGGATCCAAAGCCGACGTGACCTCGTCAAACAGCATGATGCGCGGCTTCAGTGCCAGGGCGCGTGCAATCGCAACCCTCTGTTTTTGCCCGCCTGAAAGCTGGACCGGCATTGCCTTGGCTTTTTCCGCCATCCCAACCATTTCAAGCAGTGACATGGCGTTGCGCTCGGCGTCGGCGCGGGCCACGCCTTTGGTCAGGATGGGAGCGAGGGTCACATTATCGAGAACGCTCTTGTGCGGGAAGAGATTGAAAAGCTGGAACACCATGCCAATCTTGGTGCGCATTTTGTGCAAGTGCCGTTCGTTTGCTGGGACAAGCACATCATTGCGCAGCATGTGAAACAGGGGTTCGCCATCAACGCGGATTATGCCGCTGCTGATGGATTCAAGGGTCATAAGAATTCTGAGGATGGTTGTCTTGCCCGATCCTGACGGCCCGATAAGGGCGATTTTTTCCCCGGGGCGGACGTCAAAAGACAAGTTGTCCAGGACCGTGAGTTCGCCAAACCGTTTTGAAATCCCATCTACCTGGATAATTGGCTGCACCATGTAGTCCTCGCGAGGTGATCTACTTGGTGTATTGATTATGAAGGATACATAATCATGTCAATTTATAAATTAAATCATGACAATTATTGAAAGAGCTGTCGCTGGAAAACTAAACCGCAATAAGCAGGGCTTCCGCTCCGGCGCGATAGAGGCTGGCAATGATGCGCAACCCCGCATCCATTTCCGTCTCGCCTGACGAACCGAGGGAGATGCGCACCGCCGGCTTTTTGCCGTCCGGAACCGTTCGAAATGATGCGCCCGGCGCAATGCCGACACCACGCAGCCTGGCTTGCGAAACAAACACCGCTTCATCGCGGTCTGGCGGCAGCGGCAGCCAGATATGCAGGCTTTGCGGATGTGAGTGATAATCGATGCCTTGAAGGATTTCGGAGGCCGCTGCATGGCGCTGGGCGAGGGCTTTGCGCTGCCAGTTGACCAGCTCCATCGCCGTGCCGTTGGCGATCCAGCGCGAGGCGATCTCCGCCATGAGCGGCGTCGCCATCCAGTTGGTGACAAGATGGCGGTTCGCAGCACTTGGGGCGAGCTGGTCGGGCACCGACAGATAGCCAATTCGCAGGCCAGGCATAAGGGTCTTTGTCAGTGTCGTGATATAAAGTGTGCGTTCCGACGCAATACTGGCCAGTGTCGGCGGCTTATCCTCGATCAGCGGCCCCAGAATGTCGTTTTCAATCATGAAAAGATCATGGCGCCGGGCGACAGCGGCAAGGTCACGCCGGCGCTTTTCACTGCTGACCGCAGCTCTTGGATTGATGGCGGAAGGCTGCAGGAATACGGCGTGAATGCCGCCATCCCGGCATGCCGCTTCCAGCGCTTCAGGCAGCATGCCTTGGTCGTCCATGGCGAGGCCCCGCAGTTTAAGCCCAAGATAGGTGACGAGCGGAATGAGCGTGTGATGGCTGATGGCTTCAACCGCCACAGTGCCGCCTGATGGCACAGCGGTCATCAATGCTATCGTCATTGCGGGAGTTGCGCCATTCGTCACGCTGATGTTTTCGGGAAGTGCTTCCACGCCGCACGACCGCAGCCAATCAGCGGCGACCTTCCGGTGGCGGGGAAAAACCACATTTGGCCGGAAAGACAGAACGGCGCTGGCAGGGATCGTTTCCGCAAGTTCAATCAGGGCCTGCTTCATGTGCTCGACATGGATTGGCGCGCACACTGGCTTCAGGATTGAAAGGTCAATGACCTCGCCCAGGCGCTCCGGCAAATAGGGCTGGTCCATTTCGCGCTTTTGCTGCAGCACATAGGTTCCCCGCCCGATCTCTCCAGCCAGCATTCCGCGCCTGATCAGTGTTTCATAGGCCCGGCTTACGGTTTGCACCGATAGCGAGAGCTCGTAGGCCAGGCTCCGGTGTGGCGGCATCCGTGCGCCGGACCCCAGCCTCCCATCCGAAATTGCCCGCATGATTTGGTCGGCCAGTGAAAGATAAGCCGGCCGGGTGAGCAATGCAGCATCAGGTTTCCAAAGTGTCATGATATTTTTAATGCCGCAAATCATGACAATTGACAACTCGAATTTCCGCAGCGCATGGTGAATCATGCTCGGAATCTGCACATGGCATTGATCTATCTCGATCCAACGGATTTAAGGATATTGACCGAAATCCAGCGCGACGGCCGCATAACAAAGCTGGCGCTTGCGGAAAAGGTTGGATTATCGCCAACGCCGTGCTGGACCCGCCTCAAGAGGCTGGAGCAACGGGGCATTATTGTTGGATATAGTGCGCGCCTTGCGCTGTGGCAGGTCGCACCCTGGGTTCTTGTGCTGGTCGAGCTTACCTTGCGTAATCACCGCCAGTCGGATTTCGACCGGTTTGAGAAGGTGGTCAGGGAAGTACCCGAAATCATGACGTGCTGGGCGGTAGGCGGGGGCGTAGATTATGTTTTGAAAACGATCGCCAAGGACGTCAACGCCTACCAGATACTGATCGACAGCCTGCTTGCGCGGGATATTGGAATAGATCGGTACTTTACTTACATCGTAACAAAAGTCGTGAAAGACGACGCGGAGATTCCGCTCGCAACCCTCTTGTCCTAGCGGCCTGCCTCGCAGCAGAGAAAATATATCTCCAACTTGCCATAAACAAAGAATTTTCCTCTTTTTTTGCGGCTCCAAAGAGCCGGATTCTTGTTTGATTGGATGTAATGTTCAAATCCCGCCAGGAATTTGGCGCAGGAAATTGAATCATGGGGAAGCCCAGCAGCCCTATCGGCAAACACGCGCTGATCAATAAGGAATGGTAATGAAAAACGCCCACAATGTTGCAGCTCTTGACCGGTCGTCGGTCATCCACCCTTTCACCAACCTGGGAGATTTTGACAAGGGAAAGTCTGACCCTGTCGTAATTGAAACGGCGCAAGGCGTGCGCATCAAGACTGCAGATGGCAAGGAACTGATCGACGGCTTCGCTGGCCTGTATTGCATGAACGTAGGCTATGGGCGCAGCGAGGTTGCCGAGGCAATCTCGCGCCAGGCCCACAAGCTTGCTTATTATCATTCCTATGCGGGCCATACGACGGATGAACTCGCAATTCTCGCGTCGCGGATCGTCGGCATGGCGCCCAACAACATGCAGCGCGTTTTTTTTGGGCTTTCCGGCTCAGACGCCAATGAAACGCAAGCCAAACTCGTTTGGTACTACAACAACCTGCGGGGCCTTCCGCAGAAGAAAAAAATCATTTCACGTGACCGCGGCTATCACGGCTGCTCGGTGATTTCAGGTTCAATGACGGGAATGAGCTTCTATCATGACCTGATGGATCTGCCTGTATCCCTCATCCGCCATACCGGCGCTCCCCATCACTATTGGGGAGCAAACCAGGGCGAGTCGGAAACGGAATTCTCAAAGCGCAGGGCAAGCGAGCTTGATGCCTTGATTGAACGTGAAGGGCCGGAAACGGTTGGCGCGTTCATCGCTGAACCCGTGCTGGGCACGGGCGGCATTATCCCGCCGCCCAAGGGCTATTGGGACGCCATTCAACCGGTATTACAAAAGCATGACGTATTGCTGATTGCGGACGAGGTGATCACCGGCTTTGGCCGGATTGGAATGCCCTTCGGCAGCCACCACTACGGCATGAAACCTGACCTCATCACCATCGCCAAGGGACTGACCAGCGCATATGTTCCAATGTCGGGCGCAATCGTCGGCGAAAAGGTATGGCAGGTAATCCGGGATGGCTCCGCGAAGGCCGGCCCGTTTTCACATGGCTATACCTATAGCGGCCATCCCTTGGGAGCGGCGGCAGCCAATGCGGTGCTTGACATTGTCGAGCGTGAAAACCTTGCTGCCAATGCCGCTAAAGTAGGCACTTATTTGCGCGCAGGTCTGGCAAAGCTGCTGGGTGGCCACGAGCATGTCGGCGAGATCCGCGGCGAAGGCATGCTTGCGGCAATCGAATTTGTGGGAAACCGTGATAAGAAACTGCGTTTCAACCCATCCTTGAAAGTAGGCGCCAGAGTTTCATCGGCAGCCCGGGTGGAGGGGCTTATTGCCCGTGCCATGCCGCATGGCGACATATTGGGTCTGGCGCCTCCGCTGGTGCTAACCGAACAGGACGCGGATGAAATCATTGAGAGAACGTCCAAGGCGGTCAAATCCGTATTTGATGAGATGACCGCTGCCCATGAACTATGAGGCACATGGCTCGCGGGACGTTTTTACGGTATGCGACCCGGAGAATGGTGAACTAGTTGGCGAGGTGAAGCGGTCAAACCCTGTGGATATTGACTCCTGCCTCAATCGCGCCAGGATTTTGTTTTCCGGAAAACAGCCGGCAGCCCACCACAGGTCGGACTTGCTCCATCGCGCTTCCCTTCTTGTCAGGGAAAAAAGCGGCGAACTGGCCGGCATCATCGCAAGTGAAGGAATCAAGACCATCCGCGAAGCCCGCAGCGAAGTATCGCGGTGCGCGGAAACATTGAAACTTGGAGCGGAAGAAGCCAAACGGATTGATGGCGGCTTAATCCCACTCGACCAGGTTCCTTCAGGCGAAGGCAAAATCGGGTTTTATGAACAGCGCCCGGCAGGCATTGTAGTTGGCATCACGCCTTTCAATGATCCCTTGAATCTGGTTGCACACAAGGTGGCCCCGGCGATTGCAACCGGATGCCCCGTCATAATCAAGCCCCATCCACAGACACCTTTCTCGGCGATTGCCCTGCATCGGATATTTGAAGAAGCGGGCATGGATGGACCGCTGTTCCAATTGGTGCACGGCGGCGCGGAAGCTGCGCAAGCACTGGTGAGCGACCCCCGGCCGCGGATTGTTTCCTTTACGGGCGGGAAGGCGGGTGGCGCCGCGGTTGCCCGCGCTTCAGGAATCAAACACCTGTCTCTTGAACTGGGAGGGGTTGGCGTCGTAGCGGTCGCGGCGGACGCGGATGTAGGGAAAGCAGCGCTAGCCATTCACAGCGGCGCTTTCTGGGCAGCTGGCCAGAACTGCGTGCATGCACAGCGGATTATTGCGGATACCGGCATATATGACGAGTTGCGATCACGGCTGTTATCGTTGGCGAGAGCAATGAGCCTTGGTCCAAAAAAGTGCGAAGGCACAGACATGGGCCCTTGTGTCAGCGAGGGCTCCGCTCAAAGATTGGCGCGGGCTTGCGGCATGGCTGCATCATTTGGAGCTGCAATAGGATGCGGCGGGACGCATGAGGGAACGCGCTTCCAGCCTACGTGGCTGTTGAACGTTCATCCGGAAAATCCGGTGCTGCGGGATGAGCTGTTTGGCCCGGTTTCCACGCTCGAAAGGGCTGAAGGCTTTGACGAAATATTGCGGCGCGCGGCGGGCGCCGGGGATGCAATCCATTCGGCGCTATTCAGCAATTCCCTTGAATGGTCAATGGCGTTTTGGCGAGCGGCGCCAGCCGCGGCGGTCATGATCAATGATTCAACCGACTTCCGCATTGATGCGATGCCGTTTGGCGGCATTGGCTCTGCCGGCCTTGGGCGGGAAGGCTTGCGCGATGCGGTTGCGGGCATGACCGAAAAAAGAATGATGATCATAGCTGCAGCAACTTGACCAGTGGGGAAGAACGAGAATCCTGGCACGGCGCGGCTTGCCACAAAGGTGACGCGGCGCTTCCCGGACCTTACAAAGTTCGGTTCACTATTTCCAATGGTGAACCGGCAGGCACTTGATGTTATGGTGGAAAACTGGTGCCGCTTAGGTGACTCGAACACCTGACCCCATCATTACGAATGATGTGCTCTACCAACTGAGCTAAAGCGGCAACGCAATGAACAGGGGGTGGATAGACGGTTTTGCGGCGGGATTCAACCGTCTGCCGCAAGGGTTCGGTTCCGGAGCCCTATGTCATCTTCCAAGCCTGGATCGTCGGGCGGCCGGGGCAGTTCGGCCATGGCAGGCTGGGCAATCTTGACCGGAGTGGAATCGACCACGGGCGTGGGTGGGGCGATTGTTTCCGGCTTCTGTTCGGCCAGCATTTCAAAGGGGGTTTTCCATTGGCAGGGTACGATTTCGCCGGAAACGGGCGAAATTGGCACCCAGCGCGGGGAGGCCACGCCATCGGACACCCACATGGGGTCCCTCGGCGCGCGGATGGCGCGGGCGAGCCATTCGCGGGCCCGGCCCTTGTCGCCGCTGGCTTCCTCGATATCGGCCATGAGGGCGCAAAAGCGCGCTTGCGGCTGGTCGGCCAGAAAGGGTTCAAGGGTTTTGCGGGCTGCATCCCAGCGCTGGGCGGCGACCGCGGCGCGGGCAAGGGCGTAAGCGCCTTCAAGGGAGTCAGGTGAACCGCTCACAAGATCGCGCACACGCTCGAAGCGGGGCTCGGGGCCATCGCCCGGCTTTGCGTGGGCCAGGACTTCGGCCAGATCGGGGTGGGGTGCACGCTCCCAGGTTTCACGGATGATCTTGCTTGTTTTGCGCGGTGAATTCTGGCTGGCGTAAATGCGTGCGGCAACAAGTGCCGCGGGAACAAGACCTGCATCAAGTTTGTGGGCCTTGAGCGCCAGGGTGAGGGCCTCGGCAGAATCTGTGTCTTCAATGGCAAGCGCCTGAGCCGCCAGCATGATGGCCTGCTTCTGGTTGCTTTCGTCATTCGGCATGAGGCCGGATTTTGCCTGCTGCTGTAAAGTTGCTGCGGCCCCCTGCCAATCCTTGCGCAGTGATTGCAGTTGCAGAACCGCGGATGAGGCCCAGGCCAAACGCGGATTGAGTTTAAGCGCCCGCTCCGCATGATTCATCGCCGACGTTACGTCGCCATTCTGGCGGGCTTCGGCAAAAAGCCCGCGCAGGCCCAAGGCTTCCGTCTCCGGTGATTTTGTCATCTCTTCGAATATGCGTTTTACTGAAGCGCGATCACCCTTGAGCTGGGCGGCTTGGGCGGCCAGCACATTCACAAGCGGCTCATCGGCCAAAGCATTGCCGGCGATAGCTGCGTGTTTAGAGGCCGCTATGCTATCGCCGGCGCCGGCCGCAATGATGCCGCGCGACAGGGATTCATAGGCCTTGCGGTTTTTGCGAAAGCGCCAATAGTCGCGCGCCGCTGTGGGGCTTCGCCAAATCCTGCGGAAGAAACTCCAGACAAACCAGAGAAGCGCAAGGGTGAGAAAGGCAATGGCGACTGCAATGACGAAAGCCATCTGGATTTCGCGGCCCATCCATTGAATGGTGACGGTGCCGGGTCGGTCCGCCAGCCAGGTGAAGAACAGGGCCGCGATGATCAGGAGGCCGAAGCGCCAGAGCAGTTTGATCATGGGGTGGCGCCCATGCTGGTGATCTGGCGCAGAACGGCTTGCGAAGTTTGATCAAGCGCCGCCTCTTGTGTAATGCGCGCCGCCGCACGGTCACGCCAGCCGGTAAGGGCCGAAGGCTTTGCGCCTTCCGCCTTGTCTATTTTTTCAATGGCCTGGGCAAGATCACCGCTTTCGGCGAGGGCGGCGCATTTCGCGGCAAGGTCTGGCCAATCCGTATCGCCAATGCGGCGGATGGTGATCACGCTCTTCATGGCGTCCCAGAAACTATCGAGATAAGAATTTTCCGATGAGGGCAATGCAGTTTCCGGTTTGGGCAGCAAGGGGATGAGGGCGGTTAACTCCGCGGCCAAACCGGCAGCGGTGGGCAGGCCTTCATTGGCGTTGGCGGACAGCGTGTCCAGTCCGGCGGCGGCGGGCACCATGCGCGAGATGCGTTCAAGCTCGGCGCGGTAGGACGCGCCTGCGGCGATCTTGGCTTTGAGATCGGACAGGGATTGCGTGAGGGTTGCGGTGGCGGCCGTTTGATCGGTTGGCGTGCTGACCGTTTTCAGGCTGGCCACATCTTTTTCAAGGGCGTCGAGGCGTTGCGCCAAGGCCGCAATGGCGCTGGTATCCACCGGTGTGTTTGATATTCCTCCGGTAGCAGGAGCGGATTTCAGTTTTTCCAATTCCGCCTTTGCCGCTTGTGTTGCGGCTTCGAGACCGGCAAGGCGCGTTTCAAGGGTGGACGTTGCAGTTTGTGCAGCGGAAGATTTTTCGGTGGCACCCTGGATTTCGGATTTCAATTGATCGGAGGTGGCAGCGACGGAGGCGAGCTGTTCGCCCAGTGTTTTGCCCTGGGCTTCCAGGGCATCGATGCGGGTCTGGGCCGTGCGCAGTTCATTGCTGGGCAGATAGGATGACAGAACATCCTTATAAAGCCAGCCACCTAACACGGCCCCGCCAAGCAGAGCGATGGCGAGCCAGCTTGTGGGAAAGGCCGATTTCTTTGGCGGCACAGGTGGTGGCGGAGTTTCAGGAGCGCCCGTCTCCTGCAAAGTTACGTCCTCAGCCTCCAGGTCGATGACCTGCGGTTTCAAGGGCGATTCAGGATTGTCATGTGTCATGGCACAGGCCTAACGGGTTCGCGGGCGTCAATCAAGAAGGGCCAGCATCGCAGCTTCATCAGGCGTTTTTGCGACACGCTTTTGCCATGATCCGGGAAGGGCTTTTGCCACGTTTTCCGACAGGCAATAATAGATGGGGGCCGCCGCCCTTCTTTCCAGGCCGGAATTCTCGATGAGGCCGCACCAGAGGCGGGCACTGCGCGGCGAATAGAGCAATACGCCATCGGCACCCTTGACCGCCGATCCGATATCATCGGGTGTTTGAATAATGGCATCATAGGTGATGACCCGCTCCACCGCGAAGTCGGAGGCCATCAGAAGGGCTTGCAGATCAGCTGAAGTTTCCGCTCCTGATAGATAGAGCACCGGGCCTTTTTGCGGATCGAATTTTGCGGCCACATGAGCGGCAAGGCCCTGCACGTCGCCGCCATGGGCCTCGGCAAGCTTGAAACCATTTTCCTGCGCCGTCGAGAGCGACTGGGGGCCGATTGCCATCAGGGGGATGGTTTTCAACCTATCCTCGACGTTCAAAAATTTGAGGGCATTGGCGCTGGTGGTGCAGATGAGCTGATAGGCAAGAGGCGGCACATAGGCTCCTGGCCGTGGAGTAATTTTCAGGAGCGGGGCGAGGATCACGGTATGGCCGCGACTTTCCAGTTTCGCTTTCAAAGGAAGCGCGTCATCTTCCGGCCTGGTGATGATGAGCCGCATCAGAATGCGATCAGCACGCCGCCATGCGCCTTCACTTCCTCGCCCGCATCTTCGCCCATTTTTGCCGCATCCCCGGCAGAACCGGTACGCGTGGTTTCAAAACAATGGACACCATCGGGCGTCAGGGCATGGCCGCGAAAACTTAATGTATCGCCATTCAGTGTTGCAAGGCCTGCAAGCGGCGAGCGGCAGGAACCGTCCAGGGCCTTGAGGAAGGCGCGTTCACAGGTGACGGCGATCTCGCTCTCACGATGATTGATGGCGCCCAGCAACTTGCGTGTCGTTTCGTCATCGCTGCGGATTTCAATGCCGATAGCACCCTGGGCGATGGCGGGCAGCATGACGTCTACCGGAATGGCCGCGGTAATTTTGTCGGCAAAGCCCAAGCGGTTCAATCCGGCGCAGGCGAGGAAAGTGGCATCGGCTACGCCTTCCGACAATTTGCGCAACCGCGTTTCGACGTTGCCGCGGAACTGCACGGTTTTCAGATCGGGCCGCAGTCTTAGCACTTGCGCGGTGCGGCGCACCGATGAGGAGCCGATGGTTGCTCCCATTTTGAGCTCGGCCAGGGAATTTGCAACGGGGCTCATGAAGGCATCCCTTGGGTCCTCGCGCGGGAGAACGGCGGCAATGGTGAGGCCGCCCGGCAGATTTGCGGGCAGATCCTTCATGGAATGGACCGCGAGCTGGATTTCACCAGATAAGAGTGCATCCTCGATTTCCTTGGTGAAAAGGCCCTTGCCGCCGATTTCATTGAGCGGGCGGTCCTTGATGCGGTCTCCTGTCGTCGTAATCGCGACAATTTCGATGCCGGAAGGGTCGAGGCCATGGGCGGCAATCAGGCGGTCGCGGGTTTCGCGGGCCTGGATAAGGGCCAGGGGTGACCCCCGGGTTCCAATTCTAATACGCGGCATTTGCAAGTTGTATCCGGTGGATGCTAGAGCGGGGCCCCGTTCTAGCCGCTAAATTGTGAGACGTCATCCATTACCCATGGCCGCAGCAGTTCTCCATATCCTCGGTATTGAAACCTCCTGTGATGAAACGGCCGCCGCCGTCATTCGCCGGAATGCCGATGGCAGCGGTGAAATCGTCAGCAATATCGTGCTTTCGCAGATTGCGGACCATGCGCCTTATGGCGGCGTGGTGCCTGAAATCGCGGCGCGGGTTCATATCAAGCACCTGGACCACCTGATCGCGCAGGCCATGGATGAGGCAGGGCTTGCTTTCCCGATGCTTGACGGCGTGGCGGCCACGGCGGGGCCGGGGCTTCTGGGCGGCGTCATCATTGGCTTTACTACCGCCAAGGCTATCGCCATGGCGCATGGCAAGCCCTTGCTCGCCATCAATCATCTTGAGGGGCACGCGCTCACGCCGCGCCTTTTGGAGCTTTGCCCCTTTCCCTATCTGCTCCTGTTGATTTCCGGCGGGCACACGCAGTTTCAATTGGTTGAGGGTGTGGGGCGTTATCGCCGGCTGGGCACCACCATTGACGATGCCCTGGGGGAGGCCTTCGACAAGACGGCAAAGCTTTTGGGCCTGGGTTATCCCGGCGGCCCGTTGGTGGAGCAATACGCGCGCAAGGGCAATGCGCGGCGCTTTGATTTCCCGCGCCCGCTCAAGGGGCGGAAAGACTGCAACTTTTCCTTTTCGGGATTGAAGACGGCGGTGCGCGAGGCGGTGAATGATCTCGGTCATTTGTCGGAGCAGGATATTGCGGATGTCTGCGCCAGTTTTGAAGTGGCGGTGGCTGAAACGCTGCAGGACAGGTTGAAGATGGCCTTTGCAATTTTTCAGGAGGCCCATCCGGAAGCGAGGGCGCCTGCCTTGATCGTGGCCGGAGGCGTTGCGGCCAACATGACGTTGAAAACTGTTCTGGCTAGCTCGGCGCAAGAGCATGGTTTCAAGCTCATTGTGCCGCCAGCCAGCCTTTGCACGGACAACGCGGCGATGATTGCCTGGGCGGGGGCGGAACGCCTGACCCTTGGCCTTGTTGATGATCTCAATTTTGTTGCGCGGGCCCGCTGGCCGCTCGATGAGGTTTCCACTCCCATCTATGGTTCGGGCAAGCTGGGGGCGAAGGTTTGAAGCGGCGCATCGCCATTGCGGGAAATGGCGCGTGGGGCCAGGCACTGGCCCATGTTGCAAGAACGGCAGGCCACGACGTCGGCATGTGGTCGCGGCAGAAATCCGATGTGGTTTCGTTTGACAGCCTTGATGCCATTATCGTGGCGGTGCCGGCGCAGGCGGTGCGCGAGGTGCTGACGCTGATCAAGCCGCCCAAGGGCATTCCGCTGATCGTCAGTGCCAAGGGCATTGAACAGCAGACGGCCAAATTCATGAATGAAGTGGCCGCGGACATTGTGCCGGGGGCGCTCACCTTTGTGCTTTCGGGCCCGAGTTTCGCCAGCGATGTTGTGAAGGGCATGCCAACCGCCGTGACACTTGCCGCGCCCACACTGGCGGAAGCCGGGGAATGGGCCCAGGCCCTTTCGCTTCCTATGTTCCGGGTTTATGGCTCCGACGATGTCCTGGGCGTTGAAATCGGCGGCGCGTTAAAAAATGTCCTGGCCATTGCCTGCGGCATCTCCGATGGCCGGGGCCTAGGAGATAGTGCGCGGGCGGCGCTGACGACGCGCGGCTTTGCCGAACTGATGCGCTTTGGCAAAAAAATGGGGGCAAGGCCCGAGACGTTGACGGGGCTTGCAGGTCTCGGTGACCTTCTGCTTACCTGCTCCAGCCATCAATCGCGCAATTATTCCTTTGGCCTGGCGATCGGGCAGGGCGCTTCGGTCAGCGCGGCGCTGGCAGCGTCACGCGGTGTTGTTGAAGGCGCGCATACGGCCAGGGTTGCTCTGGCCCTTGCCATGCGGCATGAGGTTGACATGCCCATTGTGGCGGCGGTTTCGGCGATTATAGATCAGGGTGCGGAACCGGCCCGGGAAATTGCCAGGCTTCTGGCGCGGCCGGTTCGCGAAGAAATCAGATAGGGAGAAGACATGCTTTTTGCCTTGATATGCACGGACAAACCAAACAGCCTGGAGTTGCGGCAGAAATCGCGGCCCGAACACCTCAAATTCCTCGAAGGCCTTGGCGGCAATCTGAAGGCTGCTGGCCCTTTCACCGATGATGAGGGCAAGCCTACCGGCACCTTGGCGATTATCGAGGCCGCAAACCGCGCGGCGATTACCGAGATCGCGGGGCGTGACCCCTATGCGGTTGTTGGGCTTTTTGCTTCCGTTGAGATCAAGCCATGGAAATGGCTGATCAAAAATCCGGAGGCGCAATAATGGCCTATTGGCTTTTCAAATCGGAACCCGGCACTTGGTCTTGGGATATGCAGAAGGCCAAGGGAAAAACCGGCGAGGAATGGACCGGGGTTCGCAATTACCAGGCGCGAAACAACATGCGTTTGATGAAGCTTGGCGAGAAGGGTTTCTTTTATCATTCGAATGAAGCGCGGGCGGTTGTCGGCATTGTTGAGGTGTGCAAGCTCGCGCATAAGGATTCAACCGCTGATGTGGACACTTGGGAATGCGTGGATATCCGCGCGTTGATCGACGTGCCGAAGCCGGTTTCCCTTGACGACATCAAGCTTGACAAGCGTTTGAAGGAGATGGTGCTGGTGAAGAACTCGCGCCTTTCGGTGCAGCCGGTGTCGGCGGAGGAATGGAAAATCATCTGCGATCTGGGCGGGGTCAAAACGCCGCCGCGGCTGACGTGAGCAAAGCGGAGTTTATCCGGCAAAATACGAGCGTGATGGCGCCGCCGCTGGTGCCGGAAATAAAGCTGCATCTGGCCCATGAGGCGGTGCCCCTGTGGCAGAAAACCGAGGAAGAGCTCGGTGAAATGGGTCTCGCCCCGCCGTTCTGGGCCTTTGCCTGGGCCGGCGGACAGGCTTTGGCGCGCTATGTGCTGGATCATTCCAGCGCAGTTGAAAACCTCCGGGTTCTGGATTTGGCAACAGGTTCCGGCCTGGTGGCCATTGCCGCCGTGCAGGCTGGTTCCGCCTCGATAGTCGCAACTGACATTGATGAATTTGCAACGACTGCGGCTGCGATGAATGCCAGCCTCAATCAGGTGAGCTTCGATATCAAACTAGATGATGTGTTGCATCGGCAACCGCCATCGGCTGAGGTCATTCTTGTCGGTGATCTGTTTTATGAAAAGACATTAGCCGCACGTTGTTTGGCATGGCTGCAACAGGCGCAGGAACAAGGCGCTAAAGTACTCATTGGCGACCCGGGACGGAGTTATTTACCGAAGGGGCAGCTTGAAAAACTGGCTGAGTATAATGTTCCCGTAACGCGCGATCTTGAGGACGCGGAAATCAAGAAGACGGCTGTGTGGCAGCTACGGGCCTGATGGCCGAGCCGGTATTGTTGAGCCAGAGCGCCAGCATCAAAATCGACAGAGATATCCAAAGCCAGATATCAGCGCCGCCGCCATAAAAGAGTATGGCGAAGATTACGGCTGCGGGCGTTGAAACATAGACGGCCTGAATGGTGTAAACCGCGCCCTTGTCGCGGATCAGAGTGAAGAAGGCGATGCGCTCGATGATCCACAGGATGCCTGCCACGAGAACCGTCCAGTAGGCCAAAAGTTCCGGCGTGGCCGGCCCCCAGGGGGCTGCGAAATAGAGCATGAAGGGAACTGCCACGATGCCGGACCAGAAGCTTTCGGACGCGCCTATGGAATAAACGTCCCGGTCTTTTGGCCAGAAGCGGGCGGCAAACCAGTTATAGCCCGTGTACATTATGGGGGCGCTGAAGGCGGCCAGGGTCCACCAGGAAATCTGCCCGGACAGCATGCCTTCGCGCGAGAGGATCAGCACGGCGCTTGATGCGAAGCCTGCGGCAACCGCAAGCAAGCGGCGGGGCACGGCATTTTCACGACCTGTAGCCAGAGCGATCATATAATTAAAGAAAGGCGCGGTTGAAACGATCAACGCCATTTCCGTGGCGGGGAGGTGGCGGATCAAATAGAGGCCGATGGCAAAGGGAATATTGAGGAGAATGGCGCAGCCCAAGCCGAAAACCAGGACCTCACGGCTGCAGTCAAGTTTTGTGCCTGCGAGCCGTGCAGCAATCATAAGCCCGAGGCCCACGCCAAAGCCCGCATACACAATGACATGGCTGATCGGCATATTCTGCAGCGCCATGGCCTTGTAGAGCGATTGGGAAAGTCCCCAGAACAGGCCCAAAAATATGAAATAGAGGAAATGGCGGGAAATCGTCATGGCTGCTCTATGGCACGTGCTTAAACTTTAAGCTACTTGATAGGGACGCAGAACTGACCTTACATTGCAGCATAACTTATGAGGAAAACGCCCATGCCGTCCAAGACTTACCCGGTTCCCGCCAGCTGGAAAAAACGCGCCTTTGTTGATGAGGCGGGCTACAAGGCGATGTATGCGGAATCGGTGAAGGCGCCGGCGAAATTCTGGGCGAAACATGCCAAGCGGCTGGACTGGTTCAAGGCGCCCACAAAAATCAAGAACACCTCCTTTGCCTATGACAATGTTTCCATCAAATGGTTTGAGGACGGGGTTCTCAATGTCTCCCATAACTGCATCGACAGGCATCTGAAGAAACGGGCCAACCAGACGGCGATCATCTGGGAAGGCGACAATCCCTACGACGACAAGAAGATCACCTATGCCGAGCTTCATGCGCAGGTCTGCCGCATGGCAAATGTGATGAAGCGCCACGGCGTGAAGAAGGGCGACCGCGTCACCATCTACATGCCGATGATACCCGAGGCGGCCTACGCCATGCTGGCATGCACGCGCATCGGCGCTGTCCACTCGGTGGTGTTCGGCGGCTTCTCTCCCGACTCGCTTGCGGGGCGCATCAATGACTGCGATTCGAAGTTCGTGATAACGGCTGACGAAGGAGTGCGGGCGGGGAAAAAGATTCCGCTGAAGGTGAACACCGACGAGGCGCTGAAGAAATGCGCCGGCAATGAAAAGGTGCTGGTGGTGCGCCGGACCGGCGGGGCCGTGCCGTTCGATGCGGCGCGCGATCTTTGGTATCATGAGGAAGCGGCAAAAGTTTCCGCCGACTGCAAGCCGGAGAAAATGAAGGCGGAGGATCCGCTGTTCATCCTTTACACCTCAGGCTCCACGGGAAAGCCAAAAGGGGTTTTGCATACCACGGGCGGCTATCTGGTTTACGCGGCGATGACGCACCAGTATATTTTCGATTACCATGACGGCGACATCTACTGGTGCACGGCGGATGTGGGCTGGGTGACGGGCCACAGCTACATCGTCTACGGGCCGCTGGCGAACGGGGCCATAACGCTGATGTTCGAGGGCGTGCCGAACTACCCGACGAACTCGCGTTTCTGGGAAGTGATCGACAAGCATCAGGTCAACACCTTCTATACGGCGCCCACCGCGCTTCGCGCCCTGATGGGGGCGGGCGAAGCTCCGGTGAAAAAAGCCTCGCGCAAATCCCTGCGGCTTCTGGGCTCGGTCGGCGAGCCGATCAATCCGGAGGCGTGGGAATGGTATCACCGGGTGGTGGGCGATGGCCGCTGCCCGATTGTCGACACGTGGTGGCAGACGGAAACGGGTGCGGCGCTGATTACGCCGCTGCCGGGCGCCACAAAGCTCAAGCCGGGATCAGCGACGCGGCCGTTCTTCGGCTGCCAGCCGGCGCTGGTTGACGAGAACGGCGCGTTCCTGGAAGGGGCAACTTCCGGCAACCTTGTCATTCTCGATTCATGGCCGGGGCAGATGCGGACGGTTTACGGCGACCATGACCGTTTTGTGCAAACCTATTTCTCCACTTACAAGGGCATGTATTTCACTGGGGACGGCTGCCGCCGGGATGAAGACGGTTACTACTGGATTACGGGCCGCGTCGATGACGTGCTCAATGTTTCGGGCCACCGGCTTGGCACGGCGGAAGTTGAATCGGCGCTTGTCTCCCATGAAAAAGTTTCCGAGGCGGCCGTTGTCGGCTATCCGCACGACATCAAGGGGCAGGGCATTTATTGCTATGTCACCCTGATGGTTGGCGAGCCGGGCAGCGATGAGCTGCGGAAAGCTTTGACAGCCCATGTCCGCAAGGAAATCGGGCCGTTTGCCACGCCCGACAAAATCCAGTTTGCGCCGGGACTGCCCAAGACGCGTTCGGGCAAGATCATGCGGCGCATCCTGCGCAAGATCGCCGAGGATGAGTTTGGCTCGCTTGGCGATATCTCAACCCTGAATGATCCAGCCGTAGTGGATGATTTGATCGCAAACCGGCAGAACAAGAAAGCCTAGGCGAAGAGGGGAACCTTTAGGCTGCGAAAGCGTTCAATTCATGCCGCGTCCATGTGCGGCGGATGAATCAACGCTCTGGAGATCCCCCATGAAACATTTGCTGGAAGATACCCGTGTGCTCGTGGCAGACGGCGCCTATGCCCTTGTTTTGCGCAATGATGGCGACGGCATGTTTCCAAATCTCAGGCTGGAGCGGGCCTATGAACAGGACAATCCCGCCACCCGTGACCAGGGAAGCGACAAGCCGGGCCGCATGAACGACAGCCTCGGGCGCAAATCCGCGGTGGAGACCACCGACTGGCACAAGGTTGCCGAGGACCGTTTTGTGCAGCGGATTGCCGACGATATGGCAAAGGACCTGAAGGCAGGCGAATTCACCAGCTTCGTTCTTGCCGCGCCCGCCGTGGCGCTGGGAGAATTCCGCAAGGCTTCCACGAGTGCCTTGACGGACGCCACCATCATGGAGATCGACAAGGACCTGACCAATCATCCCATCGACAGGATCGAGCAGATCGTGGTCAAGGCTTTGGAAGAAGCCGACGCTTAAGATCGAATTTTCACTTTTCAATGAGCGTTGGGCACGGCTTCGCCCTTGATGAAAACGGT
>CADEEO010000015.1:0-2180 GCA_902826365.1 uncultured Hyphomicrobiales bacterium
ATCGTGGAAAAGACCGGCGCCAAGATCGACATCCAGGATGACGGCACGGTGAAGGTTGCATCCTCTTCGGGAGCCGCCATTACGGCCGCCATGAAGTGGATCAAGTCGATCGTGTCGGAACCGGAAGTCGGCGAGATCTATGACGGCAAGATCGTCAAGGTCGTGGACTTCGGGGCTTTCGTCAATTTCTTCGGCGCCAAGGATGGCCTGGTCCACGTTTCGGAGCTTGCAGCCAAGCGCGTGAACAAAGTCTCCGACGTGGTTAACGAAGGCGATGCGGTAAAGGTCAAGCTTTTAGGGTTTGATAACCGTGGCAAGGTTCGCCTTTCCATGAAGCAGGTTGACCAGGTGACCGGCGAAGACCTGTCAAAGCAGCAGGCTGAAGCGGCGCCGGCCGAGGAAGCCGACGCTTCGTAAGCTCATACGTCTCTCATGCCGAAGGCGCGGGGAAGAACTCCCCGCGCTTTTTTATTGTTTGCTAACCATCATCGGGAGCCTGCCTGAAAAGGTTCGTTAAAATCGGAGACAACGGCTTAAACCTATCGAAAATACGCGGTGATACTGATTGGGGCATACAAAATTGGATGTCCAAAAGGTATCACGATGGCAACGCCTACCGACCAAGAGCAACTGTTTCTCGAACTGATCAACCGGGCGCGCCTTGATCCCGCCGCCGAGGCTGCGCGTTATGGCGTTAATCTCAACGATGGGCTGGCGGCAGGCACAATCAGCACGGCGCAGAAGCAGGTTTTGACCTTCAACGGATTTCTCAATGATTCCGCCGATGGCCATACAGCCTGGATGATGAGCGAGAACAAATTCCAGCACGCGGGTCCCGGCAATAATACTGCCAGCCAGCGTATGGCGGCGGCGGGGTATAATTTTTCTGGATCGCCCTCTATGTCGGGTGAAAATCTTGCCTGGGCCGGCTCTTCCGGCACCATTGATGTGAACGCATATATTCTGACGCTTCACAAAAACCTGTTTGAGAGCGCGCTTCACCGGGCAGCTACGATGAGGGAAGGTTTCAAGGAAGTGGGAGTGGGCGCAACCGCCGGAAGGTTCGGCGGCTACAACAGCCTGGTGGTAACGCAGAATTTTGCTGTATCGGGACCTGACGCGTTTGTGACGGGCGTTGCCTATAACGACACCAATGGCGACAAATTCTATTCCGTTGGGGAAGGCCAGGAGGGCATCACCACGGAACTGTGGCACAATTCCGCGCTGATTGAATTCACCGATAGCTGGTCGTCGGGGGGATATTCGCTCGAGACCACCGAAACCGGCCCGATGCACATCACGTTTTCCGGCGGCGGACTGGGCGCAACGATGGGCGCCACGTTCACGCTGGGCACGACCAACGCAAAACTCGATCTGGTGAATGGCAACACGATCCAGGCCTCCGTTTCGGCAACCCTTGCCGATGCTTCGCTGAATCTCACGTTGCTGGGAATCAACAACACCAATGGCACGGGCAATGGGCTGGCCAACATCATTCAAGGCAATAGCGGCAACAACACCCTGGAAGGCCGCAGCGGCAATGATACGCTTGATGGCAAGAAAGGCAGCGACACTTACCTTTGGCAACGAGGCGACGGCTCGGATGTCATCAATGACAGCTCAACATCGCTGAGCGAGACGGACGTGCTGTCCCTCACCAACGTGGATTGGACAGGAACCGAGGTCACGCTCTACAGGTTCGGCAATGATCTCAAGATCACCATTACTGCGACCGGCGAGATTCTTACGGTCAAAAACCAGTTCAATGCGTCAACTTTGGGCGACGGCATCGAGACGCTGAGTTTCAGCAACGGCGTGACATGGGACACGGCGGATATCGCCAGCAATTTGGCGCCGCCTCCCCCGATCAACGGAACGGCCGGAGCGGACGTGCTCGTCGGCGCGGCTGACATTGACTATATCTTTGGCTTTGGCAGCGATGACATTCTCAGCGGCATGGGAGGCGCCGATGAACTTGACGGCGGCGATGGCATCGACACTGCCAGCTATGCGGCCTCGGGGGCTGGCGTAACGGTAAATTTTGCTTCCGGTGTTGCTTCGGGCGGCGATGCTTCCGGCGATACGTTCACTGGCATTGAGAACATCACTGGATCGAATTTTACCGACATCCTCACCGGCAATGCCGGCAACAACCGGCTGGACGGCGGGGCCGGCGCCGA
>CADEEO010000015.1:2280-33715 GCA_902826365.1 uncultured Hyphomicrobiales bacterium
ATGCCCTTGCCAACACTATTCGCGGCGGCATCGGCAATGACCTTTTGAATGGCGGCGCGGGCGCTGATATCCTCATTGGCGGCGCAGGCAATGATACCTATGTGGTCGACAATCCTGGCGATGTGGTTGACGAGGGCACAGGGTCTGGAACCGACCTGGTGCAGGCAGCAGCGAGCTTTGATCTTTCGGGGGTCTTGGGCAATGTCGAGAACCTGACATTGACAGGTTCGGCAGCGGTCGACGGGACAGGCAACGGCCTAGTCAACACCATTACCGGCAATACGGGCGCGAATATCATCGAAGGTAAGGGCGGCGCCGACATCCTTGATGGCGGGTCGGGCCTTGACACGGTGTCCTATGCCTCATCCGGGGCTGGCGTGACGGTTACCCTTACGGGAGCGACGGCGTCCATATTGGGCGGGCTTGGCGATGCGGCAGGCGATTCAATCAAGAACTTTGAGAACATCCTCGGTTCGGCCCATGCGGATACGCTGACGGGCGATGCTCTCGCCAACGTCATTGACGGCGGGGCCGGGGCCGACGCGATGAACGGCGGGGCTGGCAACGACACCTATGTGGTGGATGATGCGGGCGATGCAATTACCGAATTGACAACGGGCGGTATTGATCTGGTGAAGTCCTCCATCGACTATTCGCTGGCCGGAACCAACGTGGAAAACCTGACCCTCACAGGCATCGCTGACATCGACGCCACGGGCAATGCCCTTGCCAACATCCTCACCGGCAATGCCGGCAACAACCGGCTGGACGGCGGGGCCGGCGCCGACACGATGACGGGCGGGCTTGGCGATGACACCTATGTGGTGGACAACGCCAAGGACAAAGTAGTGGAGCTCGCGGGCCCGGGCATCGACACGATCGAGACCACGCTTGCCAGCTTCAGCCTTGCGAAACTCACGACGATCGAGAATCTCACCTATACGGGTACCGGAAACTTCACCGGCACGGGCAATGCCCTTGCCAACACTATTCGCGGCGGCATCGGCAATGACCTTTTGAATGGCGGTGCAGGCGCGGATACGCTTATCGGCGGCGATGGCAATGACACGTATGTAGTGGACAATGTTGGTGACGTTGTCGATGAAAGCACGGGGTCTGGAACCGACCTGGTGCAGGCAGCAGCGAGCTTTGATCTCTCCGCAGTCCTGGGCGAAGTTGAGAACCTGACACTGACGGGTTCCGCAGCGGTCGACGGGACAGGCAACGGCCTAGTCAACACCATTACCGGCAATGGCGGCGCCAATGTCATCGAAGGCAAAGGCGGCGCCGACATCCTTGATGGCGGTGCGGGCCTTGACACGGTGTCCTATGCCTCATCCGGGGCTGGCGTGACGGTCACGCTAACCGGGGCTGCGGTTTCCGTTGGATCAGGCGGCGATGCCCAAGGCGATTCGATCAAGAATTTCGAGAATATCCTTGGTTCGGCCCATGCGGATACGCTCACAGGCGATGGCCTGGCCAATGTCCTTGACGGCGGGGCCGGGGCCGACGCAATGAACGGCGGGGCCGGCAACGACACCTATGTGGTGGATGACATAGGCGATATCATCACGGAGGCCCTTACCGGCGGCATCGATCTGGTGAAATCCTCCATCGACTATTCCCTGCTTGGAACCAACCTTGAGAACCTGACCCTGGTTGGCGCTGATCACATTGACGCCACCGGCAACATCCTGGCCAATATCCTTAGCGGCAATGCGGGCAATAACCGGCTGGATGGCGGGGCCGGCGCCGACACGATGACGGGCGGGCTTGGCGATGACACCTATGTGGTCGACAATAGCAAGGACAAGGTGACCGAGCTTGCGGCCCAAGGCAACGACACAATCGAGACCTCGCTTGCCAGCTTCAGCCTTGCGAAACTCGCGGCGGTTGAAAACTTGGCCTATGACAATGGCATTGCCGTTGACGGCAACTTCGCCGGCGTGGGCAATTCGCTTGCGAACCGGATTACCGGCGGTGCAGGCAATGATACATTCACCGGCGGGGCCGGCGGCGATACGTTCGTCTTCAATTTGGCAGCCTTTGGCGATGACAAGATCACCGATTATCAGGATAATCTGGACAAGCTTTCCTTCTCGCTGAGCATTGCTGACAGTTTTGATGATTTTGTCATTACCGGCAACGGCACAAAGAGCGTGACGGTAACCCATGGCGACGACAGCATCGTTCTGACAAGCAAGGTTGCGTTCATGCTTGATGACAGTGATTTTATCTTTGTCTAACAGGCTGCCCTGCGCTTAAACAAGCGCATGCAAAATCTTGTGATGATTCCCGCGCTTGGCTGTGATGGCGGCCTCTATGCGGACATCCTGCCGCGGCTTTCCGGCGTGGTTGAACCCGTCACCATTGTCGCGGACAGGGACACGCTAACGGGCTGCGTGCAGCAGGTGCTGGAGCGGGCGCCGGAGAAATTCATCATTTTGGGAACCTCCTTTGGCGGCAGGACGGCCCTGGAAGTGGCGTTTGCCGCGCCTCAGCGGGCTGAAGGCCTGGTGGTCATTGGCGCCGGACCCGGCGCTGCGGCAGATCCTTCCGCCGGGTTCAGGCGGACAGAAAGATTGCGCGGCACGGAGTTTGAGAGTGTCGTCACGGAATTGGCCAACAGGGTTTCCCACATGCCGGGGGCAAACGGGGCGAAGGCGCGCCACGCTTTCATTTCCATGGCGCGAAAACTTGGCGGCGCCTTGCTGGCGCGGCAATCGGCGGCTTTGTCGACGCGCGTGGACCTGTGGCCGAGGCTTGGCGAGATTGCTTGCCCATCCCTCATGCTGTGGGGGCGGGAAGACAAGTTCTCGCCCGCGGCCGACGGGCTGAAAATGTCGACGTCCTTGGCGCACGGGCGCTATGCGGAAATTTCCGCGTGTGGGCATTTCCCCAGCCTGGAAGCGCCGGAGGAAACCGCCGACATCATTTTGCTCTGGTTGCAGGACAACAAATTTATTTGAGGCTGATAAGATATTCGGCAATTGCCTCGACATCGGCCTGCGGAAGCTTTGCCATGTTGGCTTGCACTTGGCCCATGCCGCCAGAAGACATGTGCTCATAACCAAAGACTTCGCCATTTTGAAGAGCCAGCACCAGATCCTTCTGGTCCTTGTAGCGGCCCGTTTCGACGAGGCCGTGAAGGCTTGGCACCTTGCCCTCTCCTTCGGGATGAGGGCCGCCCATCATGAAGCGGCTGTTATCTCTGGCCATGATGAGGTTGCGGGGCGTGTGGCATTCGCCGCAATGACCGGGGCCATTCACCAGATAGGAGCCGCGGTTCCAGCTTGGCGATTGAGCGGCATCGGGCCGCCAGGGAGCGGCATCAAGCCCCACAAATTTCCACAGGCCAAGGCCCCGGCGCAGCAGGAAGGCCATGGGTATATCAGCCCCGCGCCTGGGCGAGGCAACAGGCGGCAAACTCATAAGGTAGGCCTTGATATCGAGCACATCTTCAACAGGCATGGCCGCATAGGAGGTGTACGGGAAGGCCGGAATGAGATGCTGGCCGGATTTGGAAATGCCGCGCTGCACGGCGTTGACGAAGTCGAGGTCCGACCAGCTTCCAATGCCGGTTTGGGCATCAGGCGTCAGGTTCGGGGGATAGAGAACGCCGATGGGGGTTTTAAGAGGAAAGCCGCCGCTGGGCAAATTGGGATCAAGCCCGGCCTGATCGGCATTTGGCTTGTGGCAATTCCGGCAGCCACCGGCGATGTAGAGAATTTCGCCGTTGGCAATATTACCGGTATGGGGTGGAATTGCCGAGGCCGGCAAAGGCCTTGGCGCGCTTACCAGCCAAAAGGCAGTGAAGCCCAGCACCGCGAGCAGTGCCAGACTCCCGAGAGTTCGTTTGGATAGCAGCTTCAGGCTGATTTATCCTTTTGGACGGCGGAAACTTTCATGACAGCCTTGGCATGATGCGCCGAGGGCGGGGAATGCGGCCTTGAAGCCTGCTTCATCGGTTGTGGCGGCAAGAGCTGCCCTGGCGTCGACCCAAGCCTGGTATTTTTCCCCAATTTTGCTGCCTTCGGCCCAGATTTCGGGCTTGGCCCAGGTCTCAACCGTGGCGCCTTCCATGCTGCTGGCATCCCAGGCCTTGGCTTCGCCCGCAGCCGCGTCGGCGGCGGCCATGGCATCAAGGCTGGCTTTCACAACGGCGGCATCATAGGGCGCCTCACCCTTCATGATGGCAACCAAAGCACCTATGGCCTTGCCGTTTGCCTTCATTTCGGCCTGGCGGGCCTTGATCTGGTCGTCGGCGGCGGCATAGGCGAGGGAGAAGCCCAGGCCCAGCACGATGGCGCCGGCGGCGATTGATTTGCAGAGGTTTTTGGAAAGCATTGTCCGTCTCCTGGATTGGCATTGGGCTAGGCAGGGATGCGTAACATCACATGTTACGTGGATATGTCCAGCCCCGGATCATCACGAAACGGTGAATATTTTCCCGAGATGAACGGCAGCTGAACGGCGGGTTCGGATCGTATTCAGGCCCATGGGCTTAGGGTTTCCTTAGGTTGAATGATTTACCGTGGGAAACCAAGGGAAGTGGAAGAGAATAAAATGTTGAGTGAGCAGACGAACCCCCAGGCAAACCGCGCGATGCGAGCCAAGAAGCTGAGCCCCGAGCTCAATGAATTCCTGCATATGCTTGATGCGCTCGAGGGCCATACGGGTGGCCAGGACCCGACCTCCGCGCAAACCCGCTGATCTCTACTCTTAAAAACTAGATTGTTCCGGCCTTGGCCTTTGCCGCCCAGGCATTGGCGCTGGCCTGCAAGGCATAGACCGTGCCGCTATTGGCGCCATTGCGCTCAATTTCCATGGCTTTTTTCTCCACATCGGCGGCTTCGAAATTGCTGGCAAGGCCTCTCAAGGCATGGGCGCAGCTAAGCGTGGTTTCCGCATCACCAGCATCAAAGGCCGCCGCCGCCGCATTGGCGTAGTGAATGCTTTCGGTGGCAGCCAAGGTCATGAGCTTTATCCAGGTGCCCTTGGGCAGGGTGGCGCGAAGGCCGTTGAGAATCGAACCAGGCTTGGCGGGCTCAACGATGACGGGCGCCACCGCCGGCAACGGAGATTTCAAGACACCTCTTATGGCGCGGTGAAGCTCATTGCTGTCGGCAGGCTTCGGCACGGCATGATCGAAGGCATCGCGCCAATGGGAAAATTCGGTGGAGTCG
This sequence comes from uncultured Hyphomicrobiales bacterium, assembly GCA_902826365.1. Classification (GTDB taxonomy): domain Bacteria; phylum Pseudomonadota; class Alphaproteobacteria; order Rhizobiales; family Aestuariivirgaceae; genus Aestuariivirga. Next base: position 7,467 of record CADEEO010000015.1, read on the forward strand.
GCGAGGAAGGCCGAAAGCGCCAGAATGGGGGTTTTAGAGGTTTTTCCGCCGAGCGCGCGAATGCCGCGGGCCGCCGTCACGCCATCCATGACCGGCATTTCAATATCAAGCAGGATGACATCGTAGTTGGATTTTTCCGCCTGGCGGAGCGCAAGTTCGCCGTCTTCCACCGCATCAACCTCAAGGCCCATGCGCTTGAGCATGGCGGTTGTCACAATGCGCGAGGCGGTTGAATCCTCCGCATAGAGAACGCGCGGCCTGGTGCCATCGGCATGTTTGGAAAATTTATGATCGGGGCGCAGATTCTGGCTGGCAACGGCGGCAAGGGACATTATTTTTTCTGCACTCACAAATCACGTTCAGAGGCAGAGTAGTGGGTTAATTATTGTCGAATGGTATTCATTGCCGTTAACTTGTTGCTATGACTAACGGGGGATTAATCCGTCCCAATCTGAATCACTTGGTTCCAAACATGCGATCACCGGCATCACCAAGGCCCGGCACGATATAGCCGTGCGAATTCAGGTGACTGTCAACCGCCGCCGTATAGATCTGCACGTCGGGATGGGCTTCGGAGAAACGCTTTATGCCTTCAGGCGCTGACAGCAGGCACACCAAGCGAATGTCCTTGGCGCCTTTTTCCTTGAGGCGGGTAATGGCCGCGGCCACGGAATTGCCGGTGGCCAGCATTGGGTCCACCACAATCACCCGGCGTTCGTCAATATCAGCCGGAACCTTCATGTAGTATTCGACGGGCTGGAGGGTGTCGGGATTGCGGTAGAGGCCGATGTGGCCGACGCGGGCCGAGGGCATGAGATCAAGCATGCCTTCGAGCAGGCCGTTCCCGGCCCGCAGGATGGACACGATCACAAGTTTCTTGCCCTTGAGAATGGGGGCTTCCATTTCCGCCACGGGGGTTTCGATGGTCTGCGTCGTCATCGGCAGATCACGGGAGACTTCGTAGGCAAGCAGCAGGCTGATTTCTCGCAGGAGCTGGCGGAACACGGCGGACGGCGTGTGCTTGTCGCGCATCAGGGTGAGCTTGTGGAGAACAAGCGGATGATCCACGATCGTCAGGGTTTTCGAGAGTGCCGATGCGGCCATAATTCACTCCTCCAGTTTGGCCTTTCATTTCGGCGTTTTGCACGGCAAACTCAAGGCCAGTGGCAAATTCATCCACGGCTTTGGCTTGATTATGGCCGTGGCCCGCCTTATCTGCGCAACATTATTCGTTACAGAGAGAAAGATCATGACGCAGACCGCAAACCCCATCGCCGCCGGCACCTCCATCGGCCACGTGCATCTGAAAGTGTCGAATATCCAGAAATCGCTGGATTTCTATTGCGGGGTGCTGGGATTTGAGCTGCAGCAACTTTATGGCGACCAGGCGGCGTTTGTTTCGGCGGGCGGCTACCATCACCATTTGGGCATGAATACCTGGGAAAGCCTGGGAGGTTCACCGCCCGCACCCGGCACCACGGGGCTATTCCATACGGCGATCCTCTATCCGACGCGCGCCGATCTAGGCGATGCCCTGCGCAGGCTCAAGGCCCACAATATCCCGCTTGATGGCGCTTCCGACCACGGCGTTTCAGAGGCCTTGTATCTGCGCGATCCGGACCAGAATGGGGTGGAGCTGTATTGGGACCGGCCCAAGGACAAGTGGCCGCGCAAGCCCGACGGCAGCCTTGCCATGATGACGGCGCGGCTTGACCTCACCAGCCTGCTCAAGGAAGGCGCTTAACCGGCGGCCTTCACGACAAGCGGCAGCGCTTCTTCAAGTGCAGCGAGGTTTTCGTCATTTCCCACGCTGATCCTGATGCAGCGGTTGAGCGGGGCCACGCCCGGCATGCGCACGAAAATGCCGTGCGTTGCGAGGCCTTCGAGAATCTTACGGGCATAGACGCCATCCCTGCCGCAATCGACGGCGACGAAGTTGGTTGATGAGGGGACGCAGCCGAAGCCATTGAACTGGGCAATGGCATAAATTTTTTCCCTGGCCCGGGCAACGCGCTGCTGTACGCTTTTGAGATAGGCCTGATCGGCAAGGGCGGCGATGGCTCCGGCCTGGCCCATGCGGTTGACGCCGAAATGATTTCTGATCTTGTCGAATGCCGAGATGAGGCGGGGATGGCCCAGGGCATAACCCACGCGAACGCCGGCCATGCCATAGGCTTTTGAAAAAGTGCGAAAGCGCAGAACATTGGGATTGGCCATATCAAGGGCGGGAACGGAGCCTTCGGCGAAATCATGATAGGCTTCATCCAGCATGAGCAGCGCGCCCGCCGGAATGTTGTCGATCAAATCCTGCACGACGCCGGCCTTCCAGCAGGTGCCCATGGGATTATCCGGATTGGCAAAATAAATCAGGCGGGCATTTTCCCTCTTGGCAAGGTCCAGCAGGGATGACGGATCCTCATGGTCATTCACGTAAGGCGTGGTGACGAGGTTACCGCCGAAGCCTGCGACATGAAAATTATAGGTGGGATAGGCGCCGAAGGAATTTGCCACGGTAACGCCGGGTTCGACAAAAAGCCTTACGGCCAGGCCGAACAGGCCATCGATGCCTTCGCCGACGGTGACGTTTTCGATGCCGATGCCATGATGCCTGGCAATGGCGGCGCGGAGATCATGAACTTCCGGGTCGCCGTATTTCCACGACTCGAGGGCCGCTTCCTGCATGGCGGCGATGGCCTTGGGCGAGGGGCCGAAGACGCTTTCATTGGCGCCGATGCGGGCGCGGAGCGGAATGCCGCTGCGCCGCAGGATGGTTTCGGGGCCTACAAAGGGAACGGTGGAGGGAAGGCTGTCAATAAGGGGGGTAAAGCTGGTCATGGGGCCATGGTGCTGATTAAATCCGGCGCATCTGATATAACCCACGGGGATAAGTCAATGCGCCGGAAACGCATTGCTGCGGCGCATTTTACCGGCGAGGAAGGCGGGCATGACTGAATTTTTACTGGCGCATGAGGCGCAGGCCCGGCTGGCTTTCTTCTTTTCGATCCTTGCCGTCATGGCCACCTGGGAAGTGGCGGCACCGCGACGGCGGCAGGAGATTCCGCGCCTGTTGCGCTGGAGCAATAATTTTGGCGTCGTGGTGATCGATACGCTTCTGGTGCGCCTGACCTTTCCGTTACTTGCCGTGGGCATGGCGGTTCTGGCTTCCGAGCGGGGCTGGGGTCTGCTGAACATATTCGCCGTGCCGGGCTGGCTTGCATTTCTTCTCTCGCTGCTGCTGCTTGATCTGGCAATTTATCTACAGCACGTGATGTTCCATGCGGTGCCGGCACTGTGGCGGCTGCACCGCATGCATCATGCGGACCTGGAATTCGATGTCACCACGGGGCTGCGGTTTCATCCCGTTGAAATCCTTTTGTCGATGGCGCTCAAGCTGGCCCTGGTCGTGGTGTTCGGCCCGCCCGCCATTGCGGTTCTGGTTTTTGAAATCCTGCTCAACGGCACATCGATGTTCAGCCACAGCAACATCCACCTTCCGCTGGGGTTGGACCGCGTCTTGCGTCTCATCGTGGTGACGCCCGACATGCACCGGGTTCATCACTCGATTCATCCCTCAGAGACCAACAGCAATTTCGGCTTCAATCTGCCGTGGTGGGACCGCCTGCTGGGGACCTACCGCGCTCAACCGCGGGAAGACCATGAGGGCATGACCATCGGCATCGAACAATTCCGAACGCCCAGGGAGCTTTGGCTTGACCGGATGTTGATGCAGCCTTTGCGCGGTCCGGCTGGTGGCTATCCGATCAATCGGGAGAGGAAATCGGAGTGAAAAGGGGCAGTCCTGGTCGATAAAGAAGGTGAGAACCTCTCCTTTTCCAGGCCGACTCTGAACCTCACAAGCTAATCCGAGTTTGGAAACAACTTCTCCCAGACGCAAATATTTGCGAGCGCTGCTGCCTGCCCCGCTTCTTGGAAGTTTGCGGTTCATTTGCCTTCCATGGACTTGCCCTCAGTTCGGTGCTTCTCTATCTGCCCGAACGAATAGGGGGGCAAAAAATGGACATGATGAACTCCTGGCAGTTCTGGGCAGGGATGTCGGCGCTGTTCGCCGCTTTGACTGCAATTTTGGCGAAGGTTGGCGTGGATAACATCAGCCCTGATTTTGGAACCTTTTATCGTACGATGGTTGTGATGATTGGCCTAGGATTGCTTTTGCTTGCAACCGGGCAATTGGAAATTCCCAAAGACGCATCAGGCAAGGCCTATGTGTTTCTAACATTGTCAGGACTTGCCACAGGAGCGTCCTGGCTATGCTATTTCAGGGCCCTTAAAATCGGCAACGCTTCCCAGGTTGCGCCCGTCGACAAGTTCAGCGTAGTTCTGGTCGCAATCTTTGGAGCGCTTTTCCTTGGAGAGAAACTCACTGGCGCAAATTGGGCCGGAGTGGCCTTGATTGGCATCGGAGCGGCACTGATATCGCTGAAGTAGGAGTGGGTCGGGGACAGCTATTGGAAAGCCCTAACCGACCGGGATGACGGCCGAGTGCAGCACTCTCTGGTCAGACCCAATCCAGCTGGCTTCCAGAACGTTAGCGGATAGACTTGCCTTGAGAAATCCGACTTCGGCTGCAGCGAAAAGCGAACCTTGTATCATGGAGGTTGGCCTGGCCTTGGAGCCGGAGCCCGCGATGATGTAGTGCACATTGTCAACCTTGAGATGCTGCATGTCGTGGTCATGGCCACAGAAATAGGCCTGCACCTTGTATTTATCCAGCAATGGCTTCAGCATTCGGATAAGCGCCGGCGAGCTTCCGTGATAGCCGCCTGAAAACACCGGATGGTGGCCGACCACAAATTTCCACGGCGCTTTACTGTCTGCCAATTCCCGCTCAAGCCAATCGAACTGGGCTCTGTCGAGTTCGGAAGCCTTTGAGTCGTCTTCGCCGCTTCCATGCCCGTTCGTATCGATAAAGAAAAACTTCGCTGTTACGCCTTCGCCTAATTGCTCCACATGGGTGAAGTAGCGCGAGGGCATATGCCAGCGCGGATTTACCCTCTGGTACTCGAACTGGGCTTCGGCATTTCCCTGGCGGTCGTGGTTACCGAGAACCACGTACCAGGGCTTGCTCAGCTGGGGAGCGGAATACACGTCTTCGAACGTTGTTTTCCATTGCGAATCTGTGACACTCGCGACGCCCGAGGGATAGAAATTGTCACCCACGGAAACAATCATGTCCGGAGGCGTCGCTGTCGCCTCTATAACCATCGCCTGGGCAACCTCTTTCTGATGCTTTTCAGGATCTCCCCAATCTCCAATCACGAAGAATGTAAACAAGGCTTCAGCAAGCGCCACCGGGGGGAGAAACAATGATGAAACAGAAGCTATGCCCCATTTCAAGGCAACGCGACGGGATAATCTTGGAATGGCGTTCATGCGATCCTTCGCACCGGCAGGTGCATAAATTGCGCTTTGTTTATGCCTTTGTCCATGACAGGAATATGTCGTTCACGCCGCTACCTAACGCCGCAGAGCGGCAGAACTCCGAGGTCAATAGCGCACCTCCAGCTCCTCCTGATTACAAAGGCTGGAAACCAGAGAGGGGGTTGGGAGGTTTTAATTTGCAAAGGCCGATTTATCCACAACCATTTGAAACAGTTGGCGGCCCCGACTGGATTCGAACCAGTGGCCCTCAGTTTAGGAAACTGATGCTCTATCCAACTGAGCTACGGGACCTCGCGAATTCCCTTATAGTTTGTAATACACCCAAAAGAAAAGGCCCGGATTTTTGATCCGGGCCTGTCCGTCGAGGTCTTGGAAAATTCTTATGCGGCTTCTTCGGCGGCGGCCTCTTCTTCGGCCTTTTCGCCGGCGGCCTGGGCGCGCTTGGCGTTCTTGGCGAGGAATTCGGAGAGCTCCTTCACCGACTGGTCATCATCGACCTTGCGGACGGCCGCAAGCTCGCGGGCCATGCGGAGCAGGGCCTGCTCAAACAGCTGGCGCTCGGAATAGGACTGCTCGGGCTGGCGGTCAGAGCGGTAGAGGTCGCGCACGACTTCGGCCACGGCAATGAGATCGCCGGAATTGATCTTCGCGTCATATTCCTGAGCGCGCCTAGACCACATGGTGCGCTTGATGCGGGCCCGGCCGCGGATAACCTTCATGGCATGCTCGATCAGGCCGCGGTCGGCGAGGCGGCGCATGCCCTTTTGCTCGGCACGGTTGGTCGGCACCTTGAGGCGCAGTTTCTCGCGCTCGAAATCCACGATGTAGAGTTCGAGCTTCGAACCGGCGATTTCCTGCTCTTCGATGGCCGTGATCTTGCCGACGCCATGGGCGGGATAAACCACCAGTTCGCCGATCTTGAAGGCGAGTTTCTTGGGCGCCGCCGGAGCCGCGGCAACGGCGGGCTTGGCCACAGCGGCCACAGGTGCAGCCACGGGCTTTGCCGCCACGGCTGCGGGCTTTGCAACGGGTGCGGGAGCCGCATGCACCGGCTTGGCGTGCTTCAGATGGCCGGTTACCTTGGTCAGAATTGTCTTCTTGGCGACCGGCTTTGCAACGGGCTTTGCCGCGTGAGCCACCTTCGCCTTGGGCTTGGTTTTTACGACTTTCGACTTGGCTTTCGCAGCTACGGCCTTGGCCTTGGTTGCATGTTTTTCCTTTGCAACCGACTTCCTGGTGTGAGCGGCCTTCTTTGCCAAAGCTGCCTTTTTGACGGTTTTTTTCATTTTTTGTCCTTCGCTTTCGCCTGGACCCTGGCTTCGCCGAAACCGGGCGAAAAAATAACCGAGCTTTGGGGGCTCGGGTCTCATGACTTGCAGGGGCGTTGTTTACATTGAAAGCAACTATAGCACGATTTTAAGGAAAATTAAAGCTCGATATATCCGTGTACGGTCTATCTGGGCATCGGTGCCCTGCGTTATTCACAGGATGGTTAACGAATTCAGTCGCCTTCGCCGGGATTTTCCGAGAAGTGGGCCTCGAATTTGCCTGCGACACCATCGAACTCCTTGGCATCGGCGGGGGCCTCGCGCTTGATGGTAATATTCGGCCACTTTTGGGCGTATTCGGTGTTGAGCTTGAGCCATTTCTCAAGGCCGGGTTCGGTGTCCGGCTTGATCGCATCGGCAGGGCATTCCGGCTCGCAAACGCCACAGTCAATGCAGTCATCGGGGTGGATAACCAGCATGTTTTCGCCCTCGTAGAAGCAATCCACAGGGCAGACTTCGACGCAGTCCATGTATTTGCACTTGATGCAGTTTTCCGTGACGATGTAGGTCATGACAGTCCAGTTGTTCTTTTTAACGAACGAGGCATAGCAAGAATTTTTGCCTTATGCACGGTCTTTCTCGTCGCGGGAAGGGCCAGGGGTGAGGTCTTCGTATAGCTGACATGCCTGGGCAAAGGGGCCGCGCCTGGTGCCCAGATCCTTCACCTTGAGGACGCGGACATGGCCGCCCACGGCAATGGTCAGCACATCATCGGGGCGCACCACATGGCCGGGCTTGGTGACTTTTGCCCGGTTGAGGCGCACGTGGCCCGCTTCGACCAGTTCCGCCGCCGTGGGGCGCTGTTTCACCACCCGGGCAAACCAGAGCCACTTGTCCAAGCGTTGCGTCAGTTTTTCTTACCCGTCATTTGTGCCTTGAGGGTTTCCAGAATGGCGAAGGGCGAATTGGGGTCCACGGGCTTTTCGGGGCGGCGTTTGTGTTCTTCGCGGCGCTCGGGCCGTTCCTGGGCGTGACGCTTGCGGGCGGGCCTCGGCGTCCGCTCTTTCTGCTCCACCGCCCTTGGCTGAGGTTTGGGTTTGGCTTCCGGGCGATGGCGGAAGGGACCTGTATCCTTTGGCCACCAGACCTCGATTTCTATCTCCTCGAGGATTGGCTCTGGAGCAGATGGAATGGTTTCTTCCGTTGTTGGCGGGATTTCGGCTTCCGCGACAGGGGCAACGGGTTCAGGTTCGGGGGCCGCTGCCACAGGTTCGGGCTCCGCCGTCACAACCGGTTCGGAGATTGCATCGGTTTCGGCAGGAGGGGCCGCAACTTCGGCGATGGGTGCCACCGGTGCCGCGGGGCGTTTGATTTTCCTTTTCTGCATGCGGAAGCCGAGGCTGCGCAGGATGCCTTCAAACTCCTCGCCGGAGCAGCCGACAAGCGACATCATGTCGGCCACGATGGCAAAGCCGCCGCCTTCAACGGACCCGGCGGGGCGCGCTTCATCGGGGAAGCGGGCGCGCCAGAAAACCCGTTCGCGCACGAGATCGGCCAGACGCTCCAGCATGTCGATGCGCACCACGCGGGTTCCGCAAATGCGATAGCCGCAGACCCCATAGAAGCCGCGCGGCGTCGACCGGTCGAAAATCGCCGAGGTGAGGCCCTGGCCCGGGGGCGTGGGAAGGTTTGCCAGATCCAGGCTGCCGGTTTTTTTCAATTGCAGGGCCCAGAGCAAAAGGCGGAGCTCGGTTGCGGCGGGCTTCAACAGCAAAGGCGTAAAAATATGGAAAGCGCCGAAGCGCACGCCTTGGGCGCGGAGCACAGCGCGGTCTTCCTGGGACAGGGACTTTACATCTTCAAGCACGGTTTCCCGTGGCAGCACGCCAAGTGTTTCAACGATGCGGAAAGCGATGCCGCGGGCAATGCCCTGCAGGGTTTCGTTTTCCTGAAGCTTGATCAGGGGCTCAAGCGATGTTGCGACATGACGGTCGATGAATTTTTGCAACCGAAGTTGCACGTCCTCACGTGCCTGGCCGTAGAGAAGGTCGCTGGCAAGCACCCGGGCCACGGGCTTCAGGAGGGTTTCGCCCGCTTCGATAAAGCCGATGGGCTCGTGGTTCCAGATGATGCTGCCATCGCGGGTGAGTTTCAGATCGGGAGCGGCGGAGGTTGCGGCGGCGTTGGCGCGGGCCGTGATTTCGGCGCTCACGGCATGGACGGCGGCGGCCTTCAGGGTGCGCTGTTCCTGGCTTTCGCTTGCGCCATCGGGAATGAAATTGAAACCCTTGATGCGGCCCACATACTCGCCTTCAACATGAATGGCGCCGTCTTCTTCAACACTCGACATTAACTCTTCCTTTTGTGCCAGGCGGCGCATCAATACACTGGTCCGGCGGTCAATGAAACGCTGGGTTAGCCTTTCATGCAACGCATCTGACAGCTTCTCTTCTATCTCGCGGGCGCGCTGCTGCCAATAGAGGGGGGCTTTCAGCCAATTGCCCCGATTGGCAATGAAGGTCCAGGTCCGGACATGGGAAATGCGGTTAGAGAGTGTATCGAGATCGCCCTCGGTATTTTCGCAATGCCTGAGCTGGCGGGAGAACCAATCCTCCGAAATATAGCCAGGCGAGCGGGCGAGGAACTGGAAGACGCGGCCCACGAGATGGGCGTGTTCGGCGGGGGAAATGTTGCGGTAGTCCGGCAACTGGCAGACCGACCAGAGGAGCTCCACATCGCTCCTGGATTTGGCCAGATCAGCAACGGCTGAATCACGCACCACGGTTTCCAGCGCCTGAATGTCGGGGCCGGCTTGGGCGCGAGTGAGGCCATCGTGCTGGGGCATGGTGGTGAGGCTGCGGCGCAAGCGCTCAAGGGAGCCGAAATCAAGGTCGGGGTTGCGCCATTGCAGCGAGCGGATGCTGTCGAAATTATGGTTCTCCAGGCGGTCAATGGTTTCCTGCTCGAAGGCTTCCGCTTCACCGGTGCAGCCAAAGGTGCCGTCATTCATGTAGCGACCGGCGCGGCCCGCGACCTGGCCAAGTTCGCCGGGGTTGAGTTGGCGGTACTGGAAGCCATCGAACTTCCTTGTGGCGGCAAAGGCCACATGATCCACGTTCATGTTGAGGCCCATGCCGATGGCATCGGTGGCGACAATGTAGTCCACGTCACCGGATTGATAGAGGGCCACCTGGGCATTGCGGGTGCGCGGCGACAGGGCGCCCAGAACCACGGCGGCTCCGCCATTTTGCCGCCGGATGAGTTCGGCCACGGAATAGACCATCTCGGCGGAGAAGGCGACGATGGCGGACCTCCGGGGAAGCCGGGTCATTTTCTTCGCGCCCGCATAGGTTAGCTTGGAAAAGCGCGGCCGGGCGATGAAGCTGGTTTTGGGCAGCATCACTTCAAGGATGGGCTTCATCGTGGCGGCACCCAGAAGCATGGTTTCCTCAAGCCCGCGCCGGCGCAAAACACGATCGGTGAAAATGTGGCCGCGCTCGAAATCGGCGCAGAGCTGAACCTCGTCGATGGCGAGGAACGGCACTTCGATGTCAGGCGGCATGGCCTCAACCGTTGCCACCCAATAGCGCGGGGCGACGGGAATGATTTTTTCTTCGCCGGTCACAAGGGCCACGGCGTGATCGCCGACCCTCAGCCGCACCCGATCATAGATTTCGCGGGCTAGAAGCCGGAGCGGCAGGCCAATCATGCCGCCGCCATGGGCCAGCATGCGTTCCACCGCCAAATGGGTTTTGCCGGTATTGGTGGGGCCCAATACGGCGGTGACATTTCGGATTTGCGGCATCACCACAAGGTAGATGCGAAACGGCTGATGTCAACCGGAGGCGGAGGCTTTTCACAACTGTGCCACTTCGCTGCGCCTGCGTAAGATTTGGATTCAAAGCAGAACATAAGGTGGGCGAATCGCTGACTCACGGCGGATTCATTCTATGTTCCGGTGCAATGCAGGGTGTTTCCGGGCGGCGATTTTTTCCATGGCGGATTTCACACCGGAGGATCGATCAAAATCCGGCCTTGCCGTTAAGATTTATTTCCACCTTTTAACGAGAGGTTAAAACCCTTGCGCCAGTTGGACCTCTCAAATTAACGAAGCGTTCTGGTTTGAGAACATAAGGTGGGCGAATCGCGGATTGCCATATTTTCACTGTTTGTTCTCGCAAGATATGGTGGCCAGGTTTGTCCTGAGCCACTAAAATCCGGTTTCGCTTGAAGGGTTTAGGCTAATCCTCAGCCTTGGTTGTTAACTTACCTGTCCTAAAGCGAGACGACAGGGCGGAATGGAATTATTCCCGTCCTGCTTGACCGGCGCTGGCTCTCCACTTATAGAAGCGCCAACCGAGCCGGACCCCTCATGGTCTGGCCTTTATTATATCGCGGAGTACGTACCATGGCTCGAGTTTGCGAGTTGACAGGCAAGAACCCACTGGCGGGCAACAATGTGAGCCATTCCAACAACAAGGTCAGGCGGCGCTTTTTGCCGAACCTGTGCAGTGTCAGCCTGATCAGCGATGCCATGGGCCTCACCTACCGGTTCCGCGTCAGCGCCAATGCGCTCAAGACGGTTGAGCACCGTGGCGGTCTCGATGCCTTTCTTTTGAAGGCAAGCAACGATGACCTTTCCACCAAGGCGCGCAAGCTGAAGAGCTCGATTGCCAAGAAGCTGGAAGAAAAAGCTGCCTGATCATTTCAAATCCCCGGATTTGCAGAAGCCGCTCCAAAAAGGGCGGCTTTTGTTTTAGGTTCAGGCCATGAGAAAACCGCCAAAACGCCATTCACCGACGGCCACACGCAGCGGGGAACCCATCGTTCACCCCTCTGCGGTTCTGCGGAAAGCCAAGCTTGGGCGTTTTACTGAAATCAAGGAGCGCGTGGCCTTTTCCGACGCGGAGCTTGGCGACTATTCCTATGTAGAGCGCCAGGCGGAAGTGATCTATGCGACGATCGGAAAATTCTGCTGCATTGCCGCCAACGCGCGGATCAATGCGCTTGAACACCCGCTGGAACGGGTGAGCCAGCACAAGATGACTTACCGCGCCAATGAATATTTCCTCGGAGCCAAGCTCGACAGCGAATTCCGCGAGAGGCGGCAGGGGAAACCGGTTGAGATGGGCAATGATGTCTGGATAGGCCATGGGGCGATCATCAAGCCGGGAGTGAAGATCGGCCATGGAGCGGTTGTGGCGGCGGGCGCCATCGTCACACGGGATGTGCCTGCCTATGCGATTGTTTCCGGAGTGCCGGCAAAATTCATGCGCTGGCGGTTCGAGCCGAAGATCAGTGCACGGATCATCGCGCTTGCCTGGTGGGACTGGGAGCATGACAGGCTGGCGGGCGTTATCGAAGACATGCGGCTGCTGAGTGCCGGGGCATTTCTCGAAAAGCACGAAGCCTAAGACTTAGGGGCGCGATGGAACACCAGCGCGGGTCCGCCCTTGTAGGTGGTTTCCAGTTTCTTCACGAAACCGATTTTTTCGGCAAGGCGGATTGAAGCGGCGTTTTCGGGGGCAATGATGGCGGAAGTTTCCTTCCCGGCAAAATGCGCATCGCCCCAGGCGGCAATCGCTTGCAAGGCCTCGGTGGCATAGCCCTTGCCATGGACGTCAGTCTTGAGTGCCCAGCCCATTTCGGGCCGCCCGTCGAGCGGCGGATCAATGTCGCGTTGGTAATCGGCAAAGCCCATTTCGCCCAAGTAAGCGCCGGTGGCGCGTTCTTCTGCCACCCAATAGCCGTAGCCCAGCAGCGCCCAGTGGCCGGAATAGCGCAGCAGCCGGTTCCATGATTCTTCGCGCGTTGAAGGGCGGCCGATGATGTGGCGATAAACGGCAGACTCAGACCACATCGCGTGGAGTGCGTCAAAATCCAGAAGCGTATGTGCCCGCAAGGTCAGGCGATCAGTCTGAATGCGTTCAACTGATCTCATGGTGCGTAGGCAAATTGCAGAAGAAGGGTTTTTTGCCTGCTGGTGTTGAAGTTGTTGTCCGACAGGATGTTGACGCGGAGTTCGCCATTCCGTTCGCACACGGCAAGGCCCTCCATATTGTCGATGGCGTAGAAGGGAGCCCGCACATCAAGAAGCTTTTCGGGTTCGACAGCTTTTCCATGTTTGATGGTGCTTGCGGAGAACCGGCTTATGGCCATGCCGGGCAAAGTCGCGGCACTGTAGCTGCGCTGGAGGGCCAAAACATCATCATTTGGCAATAGCGCAATATCGGTAATTTTGTAGCTTTCAAGCTGTTTGATAGAGAAGGCGATGCTGCGCTTGCCGTTCCAGGCCCAGGCTTTGGTGTTGCCCTGGGCATCGGGATTGGTTTCGGCGACGGCGATGTAATAGCCCTTCAGCGCGCCGCTCTTGAAATAGCCCACCGATTCAAGCTCGCCGTTGCGCTGGCCCCGCACAATGTCCTTGGGCGGATTGAGATTCTGGAATCTGGCCGTCATTCCCTTGCCGCTGAGATCATAGGCCCCCACCCGGGTGCGGGATTCAAAGCCCACGATGGTTTTTCCGTTTGGCCCCGAAGCGATTGCTTCCGCATCGCCCCAGCGCTTGCTTGGCGGCGGCTTTCCCTTGTCATCGAGAATGGGAACGATAGACGCCTTGATGAGTCCTGAAAGAGTGTTTTCGTCATAGGTGACATCTGCCGTAAGCCAGCGGCCTGTGTCACTCACGGCACGCAGTGAAGTACATTCGTCCGACATAATCAGGCCTGACAAGCCGCCGAATTTCTTGTTCGCGCTGGTGAGTTCAATGCCGCCGCGCCAGGTCAAGGGGCCGAAGCGTGTGGCATTGGTGAGAAGGGCGAAGCGGCTGAGGCTGGCAGATGTCACGGTCAAGGGTTCCGCCGAAGCGGTAGATGCGGCAAGACCCATGAGAAGTCCCAGCGCGGGCAGAAAACCTCTCACGCGCGGGCACGCCGGCGCGTGGGCTGGGCGGCGCGCTTGTCCTGGGGAGCGTTTTCCTCAAAGAGCTCGGCCAGTTTTTCGGTCATGGCGCCACCCAGTTCCTCGGCATCGATGATGGTCACGGCGCGCTTGTAGTAGCGCGTCACATCATGGCCGATGCCGATGGCAATGAGTTCGATGGGGGACTTGCCTTCGATATCGGCAATCACCTGACGAAGATGGCGCTCGAGATAATTTCCGGAGTTCACCGAGAGGGTTGAATCGTCAACCGGCGCGCCATCGGAAATCACCATCAGGATGCGGCGCTGCTCAGAACGCGCCAGCAGCCGGTTATGGGCCCAGATCAGGGCCTCGCCATCGATGTTTTCCTTGAGCAGGCCTTCACGCATCATCAGGCCGAGATTGCGCCGCGCGCGGCGCCACGGCTGATCGGCGGATTTGTAGATGATGTGGCGGAGGTCATTGAGCCTGCCGGGATTTGCGGGCTTGCCAGCGCCCAGCCATTTTTCTCGGGATTGGCCGCCTTTCCACGCCTTGGTGGTGAAGCCCAGAATTTCAACTTTCACGCCGCAGCGCTCAAGGGTGCGCGCCAGAATATCGGCACAGGTTGCCGCCACTGTTATCGGGCGGCCGCGCATGGAGCCGGAATTATCGAGGAGGAGGGTGACCACGGTGTCGCGGAATTTTGTGTCCTGCTCCACCTTGAAGGACAGGGGGTGCATTGGATCGATAACGATACGCACCAGGCGGGCGGTGTTGAGCACGCCTTCCTCGAGATCGAAATCCCATGAGCGGTTCTGCTGGGCCATGAGGCGGCGCTGCAGGCGGTTGGCAAGGCGCGCCACAACGCCCTGCAGGTTGGACAATTGCTTGTCGAGATAGTTGCGCAGCCTTGTCAGCTCCTCGGCATCGCAGAGGTCTTCGGCGGCTATTTCCTCGTCAAACTGGTTGGTGTGGACCTTGTAGAAATTATCGTTGGTGAGCGACGAGAAGGGAAGCTGCGGCCGCCAGGGCTCGTCGCCGTCATCCTGTTCCTCGCCTTCCAGGTCATCGGGGGACTCGTCCATGTCCTTCGACTGCTGCTCCATTTCGGAGGCATCGGTGTCGCCTTCGGAATCCTGCAGTTCCTCGGCGGCGGACTGCTGGCTTTCCTCGTCCTCGCCATCGGTGGTTTCCTGGCGCTCGCCCGCGTCGGGCTCGGTGTCGTCCTGATTGTCGGTCTCATCCGATTGATCGGGATCGTCGCCAAGTTCATCGGCCATGTCGAGGGCGGCGATGATATCGCGCGAGGCCCGGGCAAATTCCGTCTGGTCATGAATGGCATGGCCCAGGTTGCTGAGGCGCGATGCGGCCTTCTCCTCAATCCAGGGACGCCAGAGATCAACATACATTTTTGCGTTGGCGGGCGGGGCCAGTCCGGTGAGGCGTTCACGCACCATGAGGGCCACGGCTTCTTCAAGGGGCGTATCCCTGCGGTTGCTGGAACGGTTGACCACGGCCTTGGCAAAACGATCTTCCAGGGCGGCATTCAGGTTTTGCGCCATGCCGGGCATGGCATTGGCCCCCAGCGCCTCGATGCGGGCCTGTTCCACGGCTTCAAAAACCGCGCGGGCGTTCTTTCCCTCGGGGCGGTACTTGCTGTGAATCTGGTCCGAGTGATTGGAAATCCTGAGGGCGAAGCTGTCGGAGAGGCCGCGGGTGATGGCAATATCTTTTGGGGTGAACTGGCTGGTGACCTGCGGAAGCTTGGCCTTGTTGCCGGACAGGGAGGGCGTTTCATTGCCGAAGCTCACGGTGAGTTCCGGATCATCGGCAATGGTTTTCATCGCCGTGCTCAGGACGCGCTTGAATTCCTCTGCTTTGCCTTCGCGGGCTTCTGCCATTGACGCATCTGCCTTCAGGCGATGGCCACATGCGCAGAAGATTCCGGCAATTCCTCGCCAAAGCAGCGCTGATAGAACTCGGCCACGATGGGGCGCTCAAGCTCGTCGCATTTGTTGAGGAAGGTCAGCCGGAAAGCAAAACCGATATCCCCAAAGATGTCGGAATTCTGCGCCCAGGTGATGACGGTGCGGGGACTCATCACGGTTGAAACATCGCCCTGCATGAAGGCGTTGCGGGTGAGATCGGCAATGCGCACCATGTTGGCGATGGTCTTCCGGCCTTTTTCGGTGTCGTAGTTCTTGCACTTGGCCAGCACGATGCCGGTTTCCTCCGCATGGGGCAGATAGTTCAAGGCGGAGACGATGGACCAGCGGTCCATCTGGGCCTGGTTGATCTGCTGCGTGCCGTGATAGAGGCCGGTGGTGTCGCCGAGGCCCACCGTGTTGGCCGTCGAAAAGAGGCGGAAGGCCTTGTGCGGGCGGATGACCTTCGACTGGTCAAGCAGGGTGAGCTTGCCGGAGGATTCGAGAATGCGCTGGATGACGAACATCACGTCGGGGCGGCCCGCATCATATTCGTCGAAGACCAGCGCCACGTTGCGCTGATAGGCCCAGGGCAGGATGCCTTCGCGGAATTCGGTGATCTGCTTGCCGTCCTGCAGCACGATGGCGTCCTTGCCGATGAGATCGATGCGGCTGATGTGGCTGTCCAGGTTGATGCGGATGCAAGGCCAGTTGAGGCGGGCGGCCACCTGCTCGATATGGGTTGACTTGCCGGTGCCGTGGTAGCCGGTGATCATCACGCGGCGGTTGAAGGCAAAGCCTGCCAGGATCGCCAGCGTGGTGTCGCGGTTGAAAAGATAATCCTCATCGAGGTCGGGCACGTGTTCGGTGGTTGCGGTGTAACACGGCACGATCATGTTTGATTCAAAGCCAAAGAGCTGGCTCACCGAGGCGGTGGAATCGGGCATTCCGTGGGCGTCACCATTTGCCATACTATTCATCTGTTCAATCTTCTCTTCCGGGCGTGTCGTGGGATGTTCTGGGTTCTAAACGGTTCAAGGGGGGGCTGCAAGTTTTAGACACGGGGCAAACTAGCAGAAACCGCTGGCCCGCAATGTGTCGTAGGCATGGATCACCGCTTTCAGCGTGTCCTCGTTTTCGCGCGAGCCGCCGTTGGCATCGGGGTGAAGGCGTTTCACCAGGAGCTTGTATTGGGACTTGGCCTTTTCAGACGTGGCCGTTTCATCCAGCCCCAGGGTATTCAGCGCCTTGATTTCGTTCTTGCGCAGGGCGCGGCCCAATTTGGCATTAATGTTCTCGGCGCTCGGGGTGAACATGGCATAGGGATCGTTCACATTCCGGGCCTTGCGGCGCATGCCATTGATGTTGGCATAGGAGTTCTGGCCCAGTTTCCAGGTGGGCCGGTGGCCGGTCTGGGCGTCCTTCTGGAAGCCCGCCACGGCATCATCCTTCATCCCGTCAAAATAATTGTAGGTCTTGTTGTATTCCTGGACATGCTGGGTGCAATAGTTGTGGAACTGGCCTTCGAAGCCACGCCCCTTGGGCGCCTTGTGGCGCGAAGGCTTGGCGCAACCCGGCCATTCGCACATGGTTGGGGCCGGCGGTTCCTTCTTGTTGGGGCCGGTTTTGATGCGGATTTTGTCAAAATATTTTGAATCAAGTTTCATGGGGCATGATTATGGGGATATGAAGCAAAAGTCGCAACCCTGAACCGCACTGGACGCAAAATGATCTTAGGACTGGTTGGAAAAACTCTCGAAAAGAAGCTGCAAACGGCATTTTCACCCGTTTCCCTAGAGGTGATCGATGAATCGTCGCAGCACCAGGGCCATGCGGGCGCCCGGCCCGACGGAGAAAGCCATTTTCGCGTTAAAATTGTCGCGGCGGCGTTCCAGGGCAAGTCCCGGGTCGAGCAGCACCGGATGATTAACCACGTCCTGGCAGCCGAACTCAAAGAGCGGGTGCATGCGCTGGCTATCGAGGCGGCCGCGCCAAAACCTTAGCCAAGGTTTTCAGGGGTCAGCCTTAACGAGGTGACCTGGTGCTTGCGCTTTTTGAGGACTTCCAGGCGGAAGCCGTGAAAATTGAAAACCTGGCCCACCTCCGGAATCATGCGGGCATCATGGATGACGAGGCCGGCAATTGTGGTGGCCTCCTCATCCGGCAGGCTCCAGTTCAAGGCGCGGTTGAGGTCGCGCAACGGCACGGTGCCTTCCACGACATAGGAACCATCGGGCTGCGGCTTGATGCCGGAGGAGACAAAATCATGCTCGTCCTTGATGTCGCCGATAATCTCCTCAATGATGTCCTCGAGGGTAATGAGGCCTTGCACCTCGCCATATTCGTCGACAACCACGGCGAAGTGGGTCTTGCGCCTGAGGAATGCCTTGAGCTGGTCAGCGAGGGGGCGCGTATCGGGCACAAACCAGGGCGGGCTCATGACCTCCTCGATTTTGACCTTGGCGGAGTCGCCGTCGCTTTCCTGCAATGCCGCGAACAGGTTCTTGGCATGCAGGATGCCGACAATGTTGTCTTGCTTGTCTTTCCACACGGGAAAGCGCGTGTGCCCGGATTTCAAAACCTGCTTGACGATTTTCTCCGGCGTATCGGCGGAATCTATGCTCACCATTTTGGTGCGGTGGATCATGGCATCAAGAATTTCGAGGTCCTGAAGATCGAGAATTCCACCCAGCATATCGCGGTCATTGGTGATGAAAGCTCCTTCCTTGTGATGAAGGTCAATGGTGCCGCGCAGTTCATCGTGGGCGGACAGGACGTCATTCACATTGGAGACATTCGCACCGAATATCGCGAGAACTCTCTTTACTATGAACTCAACCGCGATCACCACCGGGCCAAACACCGCCACAAGCACGCGGACAATTGGCGCAACGGCAAGGGCCACCCTGTCGGGGTAGGCAATGGCATAGGTCTTCGGCATGACCTCGCCGAAGATCAGCACAAGTACGGTCATCACTACGGATGCGACGACTGCGCCACTGTCGCCGAAGGCTTTCACGAGGACCGCCGTGGCAAGGGCCGAGGCCGATATGTTTACGACATTGTTGCCAAGGAGGAGTGCGCCGATGA
The DNA here is from genome assembly GCA_902826365.1 of uncultured Hyphomicrobiales bacterium. Lineage (GTDB taxonomy): Bacteria > Pseudomonadota > Alphaproteobacteria > Rhizobiales > Aestuariivirgaceae > Aestuariivirga. The sequence continues at coordinate 26,053 of CADEEO010000015.1, forward strand.
GCCGCTCGCGGCTTTTTGTGAGGGTGAGCGCCACGGAGGCGCGCCGGCTTCCGCGGCGCTGCAATTCTGTCAGGCGGGCCCTTGAGGTCGCGGTGAGAGCCGTTTCAGAGCCGGAAAAAAACGCAGACAGGAGAAGCAGGAAAACAATCGCGACTGCCGGAATGCTGAGATCAAAACTCATTTTCTCTTCAAGTCCTCCGCTAGAAAATCAGCCACTGCTGAATCGGGTATGTTTTTGGCAATGAAAGCATCGCCAATGGCGCGCGCCAGAATGAATGCCAGCTTGCCGCCTTGGGCCTTCTTGTCCTGCCGCATGATGGCGACGAGATCGGCAATGGGAGGAAGCGGACCTTCGATATCGTGCATATGGGTGGGAAGCCCTGCAGCTTTCAGGTGCTTGGCCACCCTGTCCGCCGTGCCGGGTTTGCAATGTTTCAGATGTTCGGAGAAACGAAAGGCCTGGACCATGCCGATGGCCACCCCTTCGCCATGCAGGAGGCGGTTGCTGTAGCCGGTGGCGGATTCAAGGGCGTGACCGAAGGTGTGGCCGAGGTTGAGGAGGGCGCGCACGCCCTGTTCTGTCTCGTCCTCGGCAACGATGGCGGCCTTGGCGCTGCAGCTTTGGCGAATGGCGTAGGCGCGCGCCTGGGCATCGCCGCGCAGGAGGATTCCCGCATTGGCTTCGAGCCATTCGAAGAACGAAAGGTCGCCGAGAAGGCCATATTTTGCCACCTCGGCGTAGCCCGCGGCCAGTTCGCGGCGCGGCAATGTTTCAAGCAGGCTGGTGTCAGCCAGAACCTTTATGGGCTGAAGAAAGGCGCCAATGAGGTTTTTGCCGTGGGCCGAGTTTATGCCGGTCTTGCCGCCCACGGAAGAATCGACCTGGGCCAGAAGCGTGGTTGGAATCTGGATGAACTCAATCCCGCGCCTGAGGATGGCTGCGGCAAAGCCGGTGAGATCACCAATGACACCGCCACCAAAGGCGGTGATTTTATCACGCCGTTCGACGCCTGCGGCGAGCAGTTGTTCGCAGAGGTCGGCGAGTGCGGCGAAGCTTTTTGTTTTTTCGCCCGAGGGCAGAATGATGGCAACCGATGTGATGCCTGCCGCCGCCAGGGATGCTTCCAGCGCTTTGAGATGATGGCGCGCCACGTTTTCATCAGTGACGATGGCGGTGAAGGGCCGGTTTAGAAGCGGCGCGATGAGGCAGCCGGCTTCCCGCAACAGGTTTTCGCCGATGTGGATGTCATAGGTTCTCTGCCCGAGATCGACGGATACGGTATCGCGGCGCCTGCCGTCAGATGCTTGCATTGTCTAGCCGCTCCCAACCCGGCCACTTGGCCAAAACCTTGATGACTTCATTGACCATTTGCGTGTGCTGCACGTCCCGGCTTTCAACCGTCACGTCAGCGGTGGCGTAGATGGGATAGCGCTGGTCCATGAGTTTTTTCATCACGGCCTCGGGATCATCGGTCTGCAGCAGGGGGCGGTCGGCGCGTTTCATCACCCGTTTCATCAGCAGCGACAGGTCAGCCTTCAACCAGACCGAAATGCCATGAGCCTGGATGCCCTGGCGGGTTTCCTCGTTAATGAAGGCCCCGCCGCCGGTTGACAGAACCTGCGCGCCGTTTTCGATCAGGCGTGAAATCACCCGGCGCTCGCCTTCACGGAAATAAGCTTCGCCATGATCCTTGAAAATTTCAGGGATGGTCTTGTCGGCGGCAACCTCAATTTCATGGTCGGCATCGACAAAGGGCACGTCGAGTTTTTCGGCCAGCCTGCGGCCGATGCTGGATTTGCCGGCGCCCATCAGGCCGACAAGCACGATCGAATGATTCCCGAGTTTTTCCCGGATATCTTCTATCTCCTTTGAGAGAGAACGCCGTGCCATTGGTCCCTTCCTTGTGCTGGCGGAGCTTTTAGAACGGCGGGTTCCATGCGCCAAGACTTTTGATTAGGTAGTCATTTACTGGCATCTGGGATAAACTGCGAGGTGATTTGGAGATTTGCGCTTGCCTGACAGCCTTCGGTTCCTGCTTGTTGTTCTCATATTGGGCGGCGCGGTCTATGGCATCGTATGGGGGCTGGCAAACTTCCCGCCGGAGCAGTCGGAGATCGTGAAGTCCTTACCCCATGAAAAACTCAGGCAAAGATAGCTTCGCAAAGCCTTCGGCAGCGCATCGGCATGTGGAGCGGTTCCTCGAGATGATGAGCGCCGAGCGCGGGGCGGCGGAAAATTCCCTGCAGGCCTATGGGCGCGACTTGCAGCATTATGTGGCCTTTCTTGAGACGAGGGGCGGGGCACTCCTCAGCGCTTCGAGCGATGACATCCGGGCCTATCTGGCAAGCCTCGAAGAACACGGCTTTGCCCGCACCACGGCGGCCCGGCGGCTGTCGGCGGTTCGCCAGTTCCACCAATTCATTCATGGCGAAGGACTTGCGGCGGCAAATCCGGCGGCCATTGTGGAAAGCCCGAAGGCGGGCCGGCCCCTGCCCAAGACGCTTTCGACGCAGGACATTGACCTGTTGCTTGCCGAAGCAAAGGAGCGGGTTTCACGGGTGGAAGGCAAGGCGCGTTTCAAAGCGGAACGGCTTTATTGCCTGCTGGAGCTTCTGGCGGCCACGGGCCTTCGCGTTTCGGAGCTTGTCGGGTTAACGGTGCGGGCGGTTACGGCAGACGACGCCTTTCTGGCGATCAAGGGCAAGGGCGGCCGTGAGCGGCTCGTGCCGGTTTCGGACCGGGCCAGAGGCGTTCTCCAAGCCTATCTTAAAACCCTGGCGCTGCAGGAGGCGGCTGAAACAAAATGGCTGTTTCCCTCGCATGGGGCGAGCGGCTGTCTGACCCGCCAGCATTTCGCCATAGAACTTAAAGCCTTGGCCGCCGCTTGCGGCCTGGACATTGCCAAGGTTTCACCGCATGTGCTGCGCCATGCCTTTGCCAGTTATTTGCTGGAATGCGGGGCAGACCTGCGGGCGGTCCAGCAAATGCTGGGGCATGCGGATATTTCAACCACCCAGATTTACACCCATGTCCAGGCGGGGCGGCTGCAAGCAGTGGTGGAGATTCACCATCCTTTAGCTAAGAAAAGTTGACTTTATCCCGTCCGGCGGTCACATCTGGCGCACCCAAAAGCCACTTCATTCAATACCCTTTGAGGACGTATGATCTATCTGGACTTTGAAACGTCGGTTACCGAACTCGAAGGAAAGATCGCCGAGTTGCGGGCGCTGGCTGCCGGAGACGCAACCGTTTCAATCGCCGATGAAGTGAAGGCTTTGGAGAAAAAGGCGTCCAAGAGCCTGGCCGATCTTTATGTAAATTTAACCCCCTGGCAAAAAACCCAGGTGGCGCGGCACCCGGACCGGCCCCATGCGCTGGCCTATATCAATGGCCTGATCACCGACTTCGTGCCCATGGCAGGGGACCGCAAATTTGCCGAGGATTTTGCCGTTGTCGGCGGGCTCGGGCGGTTTCGCGGCTCATCGGTGGTCGTTATCGGCCAGGAAAAAGGGGCTGATACGCAGGCACGCCTCAAGCATAATTTTGGCATGGCGCGGCCCGAAGGCTACCGCAAGGCTGTGAGGCTCATGGAACTGGCCGAGCGGTTTGGCATCCCGGTGATCACCTTTGTGGATACGGCGGGCGCCTATCCCGGCATAGATGCGGAAGAGCGCGGCCAGGCAGAGGCCATTGCGCGCTCTACCGATTGCTGCATGGGGCTGGGGGTGCCGCTGGTTTCCCTGATTATCGGCGAGGGCGGTTCCGGCGGGGCGATTGCCATTGCGACGGGCAACAGTGTGCTGATGATGGAGCATGCGGTCTACAGCGTGATATCGCCGGAAGGGGCGGCCAGCATCCTGTGGCGTGATGCCGGCAGGGCCAAGGACGCGGCGGCGGCCCTGAAAATCACGGCGCAGGATCTCAAAAAACTGGGCGTAATTGATGATATCGTTAATGAACCGTTAGGCGGCGCCCACCGCCAGCCGGAACAGGCGATAACTTCCGCCGGCGAAATGATAGGACGGATACTGGAAGCTTTTGCCGGCGTGTCGCCGGACGTGTTGCGGACGCAACGGCGCGAGAAGTTTTTGGCGATTGGCCGCAGCATTTAGAAATCGCGATGCAGTCCCGGTGAACTTTTGCGAAAAGCTTATGCCGGGAAAAGGCCCAGCATTACGTCAAACAATGTCTCTTTGACAGTTGTCGACAGTGAGAACATCACGGGTATCAACATCAGCCCCATGGCAGCCGCAATCAAGCCATATTCAATGGCGGTGGCTCCGCTGGTGTCGCGAACGAAAAGCTTTGCTAGATATTTTGCATTCTTCATTGTGGCAACCTTGCATAGAGCGACAATCGCTGTCGTCCCAAACCTTAATCCCGACTTATTTTCAGAATGTTAATTCATTGCCTTCCTTTGTATTAATCCCTTTTTTAGGCGGCCTTTCGGTGAATTGATATGAACAAGAAGTTATCGAGACGGGCGGTTTTTCAGGGTATTTTTGCCGCGCCGTTCGGGGCAGGCCTCGCAGGCGCGCAAACAACCGCCGAACTCAAGGTTGCTTCACGGATTATTGAGGTTAACGGCCGGGCGGCGAAGGTTTTTGGCGTTGTAAACGACAGGGGTGGAAACGGGATTTCGCTGATGTTGGGGGAGCGGTTCCGGGTGCGGGTCAAAAATGATCTGGATGTTGAAACACTTTTGCACTGGCACGGATTGAATCCGCCTTCCGCCCAGGACGGCGTTCCGATGCTGTCGCAGGCGCCATTGAAACCCGGCGAGGCCTTTGACTATGATTTTGTGAACACCCGTTCCGGCACCCATTGGATGCATTCCCATTTGGGATTGCAGGAGCAGCAGCTTTTGGCCGCGCCCCTGATTGTGCGCGAAACGGCGGAACCGCTGTTTGACGAGCAGGAGCATGTGGTGCTGCTCCATGATTTCACCTTTCGCGATCCGCAGGAAATTCTGGCGGAGCTGAAGGGCGGCGGTGAAGAACATGCGGGCCACGCGAACGGCGGCATGCTCAATGACATCATGTTTGACGCCTATCTGGCCAATGACCGGACGCTTGCGGATCCGGAAATTGTGCGGGTTGGCGATGCCACGCAAATCCGCCTGCGGATCATCAACGGGTCAGCCGCCAGCAACATGTGGATTGACTTTGGCGCACTCCAGGGCGAGCTCATCGCGGTTGATGGCAATGCGGTCTTCCCCCTCAAGGGTTCCTTGTTTCCCCTGGCCATCGCGCAAAGGGCGGATATCCGCGTGAAGCTGCCGGGCGGCAATGGGGCATGGCCCATTCTTTTCAGGCCGGAAGGGTTAAGCGCAAGGACCGGCATCTATCTCGCAACACAGGGCGCTGAAATTGCCAGGCTTTCAAGCGAGGGTGAGGTGGTGCCGGAAGTGGATATGGTACAGGAGATGAAGCTGCGGTCCGTGGCCGTGCTGCCGCCCGAGCCGGTGACGCGGACGGAAATTTTGACGCTGACGGGCGGCGGCGCGGATTATCTCTGGGGGCTCAACGGCAAGTCTTCCATGCATGAGACGATTTTTACGGTTCGTGAAAATGAGATCGTTGAAATCATCATGCAGAACCAGACCGGCATGGCGCATCCCATGCATCTGCACGGGCATTATTTCAAGGTGGTGGCAGTCAACAATGTGCCTATCGAAGGGGCGTTGCGCGATACGGTCCTGGTTCCGCCTTCAACCTCGGTTGCCATCAGGTTTGCCGCGGACAATCCCGGGAACTGGGCGTTCCATTGCCACCATCTCTATCATATGAACGCGGGCATGATGGGGGCCATCAGGTATTCCAATGCGGCCTAGCCTGCTTAAACGAAGGCCCCGTGGCAATGCTTGTACTTTTTTCCTGAGCCGCAAGGGCAGGGTTCGTTGCGAGCAACCTTGCCCCAGGTTTCCGGCCGCTTTGGGTCAAGAGTGGCGGCTGCGGCCGTTGCCTGGCCGAAGATGGGAAAGCCTTCGCCCACATCGTCTTCTCCCGAGGTGGCGTCGATGTGATGGGCTTGCATGAAGGGAAGATCATCCTCATCGGGCAGAAGCTCGCCGGGGGCTTGCGACTGGATTTCAACGCGCATGACCTGGGCGGTGGAGGTTTCGCGCAATTTGGAGATCATCGCCTCAAAGAGGTTGAAGCCTTCAGTCTTGTACTCATTGAGCGGGTCGCGCTGGCCGTAGCCGCGCAAGTGAATGACCTGACGCAACTGCTCCACCGTTACAATGTGGTCGCGCCAAAGCTGGTCAAGGGTTTGCAGGACAACAGCCTTTTCAACCTGCTGCATGATGGCCGGGGTGAATTTCTCGCGCTTTGCCTGATAGAATTCGTCTGCCGCCTTCGTCACGCGCTCGCGGATTTCCTCGTCGGCGATGCCTTCTTCCTTGGCCCAGTCCTCAATGGGAAAATCAATGGCCACGGCTTCGCGCAGGTGCTGGCGCAATTCAGCGGTTTGCCATTGCTCGGCATAGGTATTCTCCGGGATATATTTTGCAACTAGATCATCAATGATCTGGTGGCGCATGTCGTCCACGGTCTCGGAAACGTCCTCGCCCTTCATGATGCCAATGCGCTGCTCAAAGATCACCTTGCGCTGGTCGTTCATCACGTTGTCGAATTTGAGAAGGTTCTTGCGGATGTCGAAGTTCCGCGCTTCAACCTTCTGCTGGGCCTTTTCCAGGGCCTTGTTGATCCAGGAATGGACAATGGCTTCGCCTTCCTTGAGGCCCAGCTTCTGCAGCATGGAATCCATGCGCTCGGAGCCGAAAATGCGCATGAGATCATCTTCCAGGGAGAGATAGAACCTGGACCGCCCGGGATCGCCCTGGCGGCCGGAACGGCCGCGGAGCTGGTTGTCGATACGGCGGCTTTCATGGCGTTCGGTGCCGATGACGAAGAGGCCGCCGGCGGCGATGACCCTCTGCTTGTTAGCTTCGATTTCCTCGGTAATGGCGGCGATGCGCTTGCTGCGCTCGGCGCCTTCTGGAACCTCGGCCAAATCCGTTGCGATGCGCATGTCGAGATTGCCGCCGAGCTTGATGTCGGTGCCGCGGCCGGCCATGTTGGTGGCAATGGTCACGGCGCCGGCAGTTCCCGCCTGGGCAATTATGGCTGCTTCCTGTTCGTGGTAGCGGGCATTCAGCACATTGTGCTCAACGCCCATGGACTTCAGCATGGCGGCCAGGGTTTCGGATTTCTCGATGGAGGTTGTGCCCACCAGAACCGGCTGGCCGCGCTCGCGGGCGTCCTTGATGGTTTCAATGATGGAGGCATATTTCTCGCGGGCCGTGCGGTAGACCTCGTCGTCCTCATCCTTGCGGTCCACCGGCACGTTGGTCGGGATGTCGATGACCTCAAGCTTGTAGATGTCCATGAACTCGTCGGCTTCGGTGGAGGCCGTGCCGGTCATGCCGGCCAGTTTCTTGTAAAGCCTGAAATAATTCTGGAAGGTGATCGAGGCGAGCGTCACGTTTTCCGGCTGTATGGAAGTGTGCTCCTTGGCTTCGAGGGCCTGGTGCAAGCCTTCCGAATAGCGCCGTCCCGGCATCATGCGGCCGGTGAACTCGTCGATGATGATCACCTGGTCGTCCTTGACGATGTAGTCCTTGTCGCGCTGGAACAGCTTGTGGGCGCGCAGCGCCTG
>CADEEO010000016.1:0-31872 GCA_902826365.1 uncultured Hyphomicrobiales bacterium
GCGAAGGGTTGCGTGGACGCAAGCTCTCGCAAAAATGCCGGTCGTGTCGTCCGGCGGTTGACGCGAAATCCGCGCCCACGCTTTTGCGGCGGTTTTTGCCGAAGGGTTCGTTCTTGCAGAGCCTCAGATCGCACGGTTTCCTTGTTTGCCGCTGAGGTTGTTTAGCCATTCAAGGCGCGTGGATCGTAGTATCCACGGGTCTCACCCCCGGCTCCCGGAGATATGATGAACGTTTCACCACACCCGCAGGCGCCGCATCCACCCCATCACTGATCACCGTCATGACCTGGACCCCTTCCGGGATGAACAGGAACATACTTGGCATAATAGGAATATAACGTCAAGTGGTATTTATTCATAATTTGATGGCTGTTGAACAAGATGGCCGTCAAGCATATTGCCTTGGACTGGATGGACTTGCCATTCGGAACCAAGCTACTGTGCCGGGAATTGCGTGCAGCGGCGTGAAAACGAAGTCCGGTTGCCAATCTGCCGGTGTTTTTCATTTCCTGTATAATGGCTCTGCCTGGGTCGAACTTCTAATTTCAAGGAAACGGACGCGTAAAAATGGGCCTGTTAGTTGGTGCAATCGTATTATTCGCGGTCATTTATCTTGCCGCGGTTTCATCCGGCTTCCGCATTTTTCTCCTTGTCGCGTTGGCTGCTGCTCTTCCGCTGGGCTACTTGTGGTATCACCAGTCAGTGAAGGAAAGTGCCGATCAGGAACGAAGGCTCAGTATTGCCAGGAGCCTGGTGAAGCCGGCCGATCTGGAAATGACGGATTCCAAGCTGACTCCGCCTTCCTACCCGGGGCTTACTTTGTGGAACTTCTATGGAGTCATCAAGAATAACTCCGGTTATGAGGTCGAAAGCCTGGCCCTCGCAATCGAAGTCACAAACTGCCATGCGGACGATAGCAATTGCGTCGTCGTCGGCAGCGGAATTGCGCGCAGGGATTTTCTGAGAATACCAAAGGGTCAAGCCAGGGCATTTAACGTGAATTTTCCTTTGGAGAATTTGCCCAAGCTGGAAAAATGGAAATGGCGCATCACTGATTGGCTGATTGAGGCAAGGAATCCGGAATAAGGAAAGGTTGCTGGAATATGCGGTGGCTGGATTGCGCCCGGCGCGGACAGCCGAATGAATTATGGAGCGGGCGATGGGAATCGAACCCACGACATGCAGCTTGGGAAGCTACCGTTCTGCCACTGAACTACGCCCGCGTGGATCTGATGCTAGCGGCAGGCTTGGCGCGCGTCTAGGGCGGAGTTGAAACTGCCCTTTCGAATTTGTCATTCCGGCGAAAGCCGGAATCTGGCTGAAATTTTGAATTGTTACTTACCTAGAGGGCTCATACAAATTTGGCGAGAGATTCCGGCTTTCGCCGGAATGACGAAATTAGTAGAATGTTCGACGGGACCACGGAAGTTCGGGGTTTACCGCTTGCTCGGATCGTAAGGCTTGAAATGCTTCGACAGCTTCAGGCCCTGCCGCTGGTAGTTCGATCCAATGCCTTGCCCATAAACCTGCGACGGCACTTCGGTCAGCGGTTCATAGACCAGCCGCCCGATGATCTGCCCGTCTTCCAGAATAAACGGAACTTCGTGCGAGCGCACTTCGAGAACCGCACGCGCGCCCTCGCCATGGCCTGAACTATGGCCGAAGCCCGGGTCGAAAAATCCGGCGTAATGTACGCGGAATTCGCCCACCAGCGGATTGAACGGAACCATCTCTGCCGCATGCGTCGGCGGCACGCGCACCGCTTCCTTGGAAGCGAGGATGTAAAACTGGTCCGGGTCAAGCACGAGAGAGCCGCGAAGCCAGATAGGCTCCCAGAAATCGGAAGCCTCAAGCCCCGCCTTCTTGTCCACATCGACAAGGCCCGAATGGCGCTTGGCCCGGAAGCCGACCGGATTGTCCGCATCGGCCCCCGAAAGATCAATGGTGAGCGCCAGGCCATTATCGATATTGACCTGTCCTTGCGAGATCAGGCCCTCATTGGCGTGGAGCGCGCGGATGATGTCATCGGAGGCCAGCGAGGCCCCGGCGCGAAAGCGGATCTGCGAAAGGCGTGATCCCGTGCGCGCCAGAATGGAAAAAGTGCGGGGCGAAATTTCCGCAAAGAGCGGCCCTTCATAGGCCTCCGGCACCTTGTCGAATTCCTGCGCGTAATCGGCGATCACCCGGGTGAAGATATCAAGCCGGCCGGTGGAGCTCTTGGGATTGGCCGCCGCTGAAACACCCTTGGGCAGCTTCAGCGATTCTAGCAGGGGCACGATGTAAACGCAGCCCGTTTCCAGCACCGCCCCGTCGCTCAGATTGACCCGGTGCAGGACAAGCGACTTGAGCCGCTCTTCCACTGTTGACTTGGGACCGGGCAGGAACGAGGCCCGCACCCTATAGGCCCATTCGCCAAGGCGGAGGTCAAGGCTGGCGGGCTGAATCTGGTCATCGTCAAGGGCCCGGCCCGGATTGATCAGGCCTTTGCTGCAATAATCGGCGATAAGCCTTGCGGGCAGGATGCCCTGCGGGGTGTCTGGCGTGCTGGTCATAGGTCTATTGGCGGATTTCCATCATATTTCGCAAGGGGGTAACTCATATAGTGGAAAACTGCCCGCAGTAAGCTACATTGTGGCCCATGTACAACCGGACGACCCGCAATATCCGCATTCACGTGCAGCCGCAATTTCTCGAAGGCCAGTCACGGCCCGACGAAGCCAAATTCGTCTGGGCATATACCATCACCGTTGAAAACCAGGGGGCCGAAATCGTAACGCTATTGTCACGCTATTGGAAAATCACCGATGCCTTCGGGCGCATTCAGGAAGTCCGCGGCGACGGCGTGGTGGGTGAGCAGCCCACCTTGAAGCCCGGTGAGAATTTCCAGTATACCTCGGGCTGCCCGCTTTCCACCCCCAACGGCTTCATGGTGGGCAGCTACCACATGAAAAACCAGCATGGCGAAACCTTCGAGGTCGATGTGCCGGCCTTCTCCCTTGACAGCCCCTATGGCGAACACAGCGTGAATTGAAAAAATGAAAAATGATTATTCGGCCCAGGCCATGCTGGCGGAGCTTGTGCGCTTTGACACCACCAGCAGGGATGGCAATATTCCCCTGATCGAATTTATTGAGGGCTATCTCGACAGTTGGGACATTCCGCATTTCCGCGTGGATTATGAGGCGGGAAAGAAAACCAATCTCTTCGCCACCATCGGCCCCGATATCGCCGGCGGCATCGTGCTCTCGGGCCACACGGATGTGGTGCCGGTTGACGGACAGAAGTGGGCGAGCAATCCCTTTGAACTCAGCGAACGTGACGGCCGGCTCTATGGCCGCGGCACCTGTGACATGAAGGGCTTTATCGCCGTGGCCCTGGCCCTGGTGCCGCAGTTCAAGGCCGCCAATCTGAAAACCCCCATCCATCTGGCTCTGTCCTGCGATGAGGAAGTGGGCTGCAAGGGCGTGCGCCCGCTCGTGGCCCAGATCCGCGATCACATGAAAAAGCCAAGAGCCGTGATCGTCGGCGAGCCCACCTCCATGCAGGTGGTGAATGCCCACAAGGCAGCTCTTACCTTCTCCACCGAAGTGACGGGCCATGAGGCCCACTCAAGCCTTACCGACCAGGGCGTGAACGCCATCATGGTGGCGGGGGAACTGCTGGGCGAGATCAGCCGCATCCGCGATGACCTGACGGCGCGCGGCGACCCTTCGCACCGCTTCAATCCGCCCTATTCAACCATTCATGTCGGCGTCATCGAAGGCGGCACCGCCAAGAACATCATTCCGCGCAAATGTTCCTTTCAATGGGAAACGCGGCTTTTACCGCTGGCTGATCCCGCGGAAGTGCCCACCCGTTTTGAAAAATTTGCGAGCAGCCTTGAGCCCGCAATGAGGAAAATCGCCGGTGATACGGGCATCAGCAACCAGCAAACCAACATCGTGCCGGGCCTGGCGCCCGAGGACAATTCGCCCGCCGAACATCTGGCGCTCCATCTCGCCGGCGCCAATGGCGCCCATGCGGTGTCCTATTGCACCGAAGCGGGCCTGTTCCAGCAGATCGGCATTCCCGCCATCATCTGCGGCCCCGGCTCCATCGAGCAGGCCCACAAGCCCGATGAATACATCGACATCCCGGAAATGCAGAAATGCGAAGTGTTTATGAAGCGGCTGTTGGAGCACTGCCGGTAGCCGCAAATTTTTTCTCATCCTGCCCGGACTTAATCCGGGCATCTTCTTCTTGAACAGAAGATGGCCGTGTCAAGCACGGCCATGATGAGAGAGGGAGGATAACGGCTCCAAGGTTTCCGGGTCAAAGCGGTAGGCCGTCGAGCAGAATTCGCAGATGACCTTGATCTCGCCATGCTCGATCATGTCCTTGCGGTCCTCATCGGAAAAACCTTTGAGCATCTTCTGCACCGCGTCCGGCGAGCAGGTGCAGTGGCGGATGATGGCGCCAGCGGGATAAACCGTGACGCCATCCTCGTGGTAAAGCCGGTACAGCAATTCTTCCGTCGTCAGCATGGGATCAAGCAGCTCATGGTCCTCGACCGTATCGAGCAGCAGCTTGGCTTTCACCCAGTTGTCGTCTTCCGGAACCTGCACTTCGCCTTCCGGATTGTCGCCCGATGAAAACGGGATGGGGCTTACGCCGCCCTCCGCCGGCAGGTGCTGCACCATGATGGCCCCGGCCCGCCAATGGGTGGTTTTCTCGCCCCGCGCCAGCAGCGGCCCGGACACCAGCCGCAGCCGCGTGGGGATCTGCTCCGATTGCTTGAAATAGGTATCCGCCGCCGAAGCCAGCGTTGTCCCGTCGAGCGGCACGATGCCCTGGTAGCGCTCCATGTCCGAACCCTGGTCCACCGTCATCGCCAGATAGCCCTTGCCCAGCAAATCCTGCTGGGTAGGTGCGGTGAGGGCCTCCAGTTTCTTCCTGTTGAAGCGCGCGTAGCCCCGCACCCCGCGCGGTGACAGGAAATCCGCCACGATCATGTCAACCGGGCCATCGGTCTTGGTCTGCAGGATGAACTTGCCCTCGAATTTCAGCGTGGCGCCCAGCATGGCGGTGAGCGCAATGGCCTCGGCGAGGAGGGCTGAAACAACCGGCGGATAATCATGGCGCTGCACGATGTCGTCAATCACCGCGCCGAGCCTGACAACGCGCCCGCGAACCCCAAGAGGCTTGATCTCGAAGGGCATGACCGTGTCCTGCGCGCGTGTCATGTCAGGCCGAAACAATGGAGCAGAATGGCTTTCTGCGCATGCAGGCGGTTCTCGGCTTCGTCGAACACGACCGACTGCGGCCCGTCCATGACGTCGGAGGTCACTTCCTCGCCGCGGTGCGCCGGCAGGCAATGCATGAACACGGCATTTTCCGCCGCCTTCTTCATCAGCGCCGCATTGACCTGATAGGGCTTCAAAAGATTGTGGCGGTTGGCGGCATCCGCGTCATGCATGGAGACCCAGGCGTCGGCCACCACGCAGGTGGCGCCCGCGACGGCCACGTCGGCGGACGTTGAGACGGTGATATCCGCGCCATTGCTTCGGGCCCATTTCAGCAAGTCAGGGCTGAGTGAAAGCGAACTCGGCGTGGCCACGCGCAGCTTGCCGCCCAATCGCGTCACCGCATGAACGAATGAGGCGGCGACATTGTTGCCGTCGCCAACCCAGGCAATGGTTTGCTCCGCCAGCGGCCCCACATGCTCTTCCAGGGTGAGGATGTCGGCCATGATCTGGCAGGGATGCGACTTGTTGGTGAGGCCGTTGATCACCGGAACCGTGGCATGCTTCGCCAACTCCATGAGGTCATCATGGTTCTTGGCCCGGATCATGATGGCGTCCACAAAGCGCGAAAGAACCTTTGCCGTGTCGGCAATGGTTTCGCCCCGGCCCAATTGCATGTCGCCTGCAGGAATCAGCAGGGATTCACCGCCAAGCTGGCGGATGCCAACCTCGAAGGAAACCCGGGTGCGGGTCGAGGGCTGCTGGAAAATCAGGGCAACAATTTTTCCGGCAAGCGGCGCGGTGATCTCATGCGTCCCCTTGCTCAGGCCGGCGCGTCCCGCTTTCATGGCCTTGGCGTCTTCGAGAATGGCGCGCAAGTCCGCGCCCTCGAAATCCGAGAGATCAAGAAAGTGTCTTGGCGCGTCGCTCATTTCTATTTCGCTTCAAGGCTGCGGCAGGTCATTTCCAGCTTGTTGATGGCCTCGGTGATGTCATCATCGGTGGCAATCAGCGGCGGCAGAAGGCGGATGACGTTGTCGCCAGCCGCAATGGTGAGAAGCTTGTGCTCCATGGCCTTGGCCTGGAAATCCGCATTGGGAATCTTGCACTTGATCCCCATCATCAGGCCCGATCCCCGGATGTCCTCAATGATGGTGGGATGCTCATCCTTGAGCCGCGCCAGTTTCTGCTTCAGGCCCAGCGAGCGCTGCAGCACATTGTCGAGGAATCCTTTTTCCAGAACCACATCAAGCACCGCGTTGCCAACCGCCGTGGCCAGCGGATTGCCGCCATAGGTGGAGCCATGGGCGCCGGCCGTCATGCCCTGCGCCGCATTTTCGGTGGCAAGGCAGGCGCCCAGCGGAAAGCCGCCGCCGATGCCCTTGGCCACCGCCATGATATCCGGCGTGATCCCGGCCCATTCATGGGCAAACAGTTTGCCAGTGCGGCCAATGCCACACTGCACTTCATCAAGCACCAGCAGAATGCCATGCTCATCGCACAGCGCCCGCATCGCGCGCAGGTCTTCCGGCGGCACCGGGCGAACCCCGCCCTCGCCCTGGATGGGCTCGATCAGGATGCCCGCTGTTTCAGGTCCGATAGTAGCCTTCAACGCCTCAAAATCACCAAAGGCAATTTGGTCAAAGCCTTCAACCTTCGGCCCGAAGCCTTCCAGGTATTTCGCCTGGCCGCCCGCCGCAATGGTCGCCAGCGTGCGCCCATGAAACGCGCCTTCGAATGTGATCAGGCGGTAGCGTTCCGGATGTCCCTTCGCCGCATGATATTTCCGCGCCATCTTGATGGAGCATTCCAGCGCCTCGGCGCCGGAGTTGGTGAAGAACACCGTGTCGGCAAAGGTTGCATCGATCAAACGCTGCGCCAGCTTCTCCTGCCCCGGCATCTGGTAGATGTTGGACGTGTGCCAGATCTTCTGCGCCTGATCGGTGAGCGCCTTGACGAGATGCGGATGCGCATGGCCGCAGCTGGTGACCGCAACGCCGCCGCCGAAATCCAGATAGGCATCGCCTTCCGGCGTGAAAACGCGCATGCCTTCGCCGCGCTCAAAACTGATCTTGGCGCGGTTATAGGTGGGAAGGACGGCTGCAATCATCGAACGAGTCCTTGGTGCAAAGCAAAATGCGCCGCTCAGGGAACGGCGCAAGTAATTTTTTCTGACTATAAGTGCATGATAGCGCTCGGTCAATTGCGCGGTGTGCGGCGCACTCATCAACCTGAGTCAAAACAGCGCATGGACCTCTGATTCCCGATAGCAGTAAGGTCTTGTTAACCAAGCGGCGGCGCGTGATTAGCTGGGGAAAACATAAAAAACTCGCTGCCGGATTCTTGAAGTCGAGTCACCGCGTATAGTAGTGTCCGCTCATTAGAGCTACGATATGTAGCGTTCCAAAGTCACTTATAGCGTCAACGCGCCGAGAGGTCATTTCTGCGCTAGATGGGGGATTCAAAATTGAACGAGATGCCAGCACAAGTTATCGGCAACGAAAAAATGCCCTGGACGGACGAGCGTGTGGAGCTTCTCAAGAAGCTCTGGACCGAGGGCCACAGCGCCAGCCAGATTGCGGCCCGCCTTGGCATGGGAGTGACGCGCAACGCCGTTATCGGCAAGGTGCACCGCTTGAATCTGTCGGGCCGTGTCACCCAGCCGCGCTCAACCGAGCCGCGCGCCCCGCGCAAGACCCGCGAACCCAGCCATCCCGGCAGGCCCGTGGGCTCACCGTCCATGCCGAGCACCGGAAACACCGCGCTCAAGACGTTCGTGCGGCCTGAGCCCATTCAACGCCAGATCGCCCTGCCGGAACCGCAGCCGCTCCGGCTAGTGGACCTGCCCAAGGGCGGCCGCGTCACCATCCTTCACCTCTCCGACAAAACCTGCAAATGGCCGATCGGTGATCCAGGCTCGGAAGATTTCTGCTTCTGCGGCCACTCCCCGCGCGATAAGTCGCCCTACTGCGAATACCACGCAAGAGCTGCCTATCAGCCCATGCAGGACCGCCGGCATAGGAAGTTTGGATAAAAGTTAGCTAATCCATTTTTCATCATGCCCGCGCTTGACGCGGGCATTTTCTTTTGGAGCAGGGCTTACGCCGCCCCAAATCTTTCATCGAAAGCGTAACCCATGCTGCGCACCGTGCGGATGGGGTCGCTTTCGCGGCCGCGCTGCAGGGATTTCCTTAAACGGCCCACATGCACGTCAACGGTGCGTTCATCCACATAAATATCGCGGCCCCAAACGGCATCGAGAAGCTGCGAACGCGAATAGACCCGGCCCGGATTCTGCATCAGGTGCTCAAGCAGGCGGAATTCCGTTGGCGAAAGCTCAATGTCGCGCTTGGAGCGCGTCACCCGCCTTGCCCGCCGGTCGAGCGCAATGTCCCCCGCCTTTAAAACCTCGGCCACCGCATCGGGATTGGCACGCCGTAAAATGGTGCGCACCCGCGCCAGAAGCTCCGGCACCGAGAAGGGCTTCACCAGATAATCATCGGCGCCCGTGGCCAGGCCACGCACCCGTTCATTTTCCTCGCCGCGCGCCGTCAGCATGATGATCGGAATGTCGCGGGTTTCTGGCCGCGTGCGCAGCAGGCGGCAAACCTCGATGCCGGAAATGCCGGGCAGCATCCAGTCCAGCACGATAAGATCGGGCCGCTCTTCATTCACCAGGCGCGCCACCTCTTCGCCTTGCGCCGTGGCGCGGACCCGGTAGCCCTCAGCCTCGAAATTATAGCTGAGAAGAATCTGGATCGGCTCTTCGTCTTCAACAATCAGGATCGAAGCAGACATTGCCCGTCTCTCACGTGGTCAGGTTGTAGTTGGTGGTGCTGGTCGAATCCTTCTTCGGCCGTTCCTCGGTGATGGCCTTGCCGTGCACGAGGAAATAGATGTTCTCGGCGATATTGGTGGTGTGGTCGCCGATGCGCTCCATGTTCTTGGTGCCAAACAGCAGGTGGGTGCAAGGGCCGATCATCCGCGGGTCTTCCATCATGTAGGTCAGAAGCTCGCGGAAAATGGAATTGTAAAGCGCATCAATATCCTCATCCGAGCGCCACACCAGAATGGCCTTCTCGGCGTCGTTCTGGGCATAGGCATCGAGGATGTTCTTGAGCTGCTCCTGGGCCAGGTTGCCCATGCGGGTGAGCCCCGAGACCAGCTTGCGCGGCATTTGCTCGGAGATGGCATGGGTGCGCTTGGCCGTGTTCTTGGCCAGGTCGCCGATGCGCTCAAGGTCTGATGAAATGCGGATGGCCACAATGATCTGCCGCAAGTCCTGCGCCATGGGCTGGCGCTTGGCGATGGTGAGAATGGCTTTCTCCTCGATCTGCTGTTCGAGGACATCGATCTTTTCATCCCCGGCGATCACCCGGTCCGCCAGCTTGGTGTCGCGCTTGGCAACGGCGTCAATGGCATTGGCAAGCTGTTCCTCTGCAAGCCCGCCCATCTGCGCCAGCATCTGCTTGAGGCTGGCCAGATCGTCGTCGTAGGATTTAACTGTGTGGTCGGACATGAAGGTCTCCGTTATGGGATCAGCCGAAGCGGCCGGTGATGTAATCTTGCGTGCGCTTGTCCTGAGGCGTGGTGAACATGTCGTCCGTGTCGCCGAACTCAACCAGGTCGCCGAGGTGGAAAAAGGCCGTGAGCTGTGAAACGCGCGCCGCCTGTTGCATGGAATGCGTCACGATGATGATGCAGTAGTTCTGCCGGATTTCGTCAATAAGCTCTTCAATGCGCGCCGAGGCAATGGGGTCAAGGGCCGAGCAGGGCTCGTCCATCAGGATGATCTCGGGGTTCACCGCAATGGCGCGCGCAATGCACAGGCGCTGCTGCTGGCCGCCGGACAGGCCCGTGCCGGGATGGTCGAGCCGGTCCTTCACCTCTTCAAAGAGGCTGGCCTTCTTCAGGCTGCCCACCACGATCTCCTCCAGATCGGTCTTCGATTTGGCAATGCCGTGAATGCGCGGGCCATAGGCGACATTCTCAAAAATGGATTTGGGGAACGGGTTCGGCTTCTGGAACACCATGCCGACCCGGGCCCGGAGCTGCACCACGTCGAGGTCGCGGTCATAGATGTTCTTGCCGTCAACCAGGATGTCGCCGGTCACCCGGCAGCCGTCAATGGTGTCGTTCATCCGGTTGATCGAGCGCAGGAAGGTGGACTTGCCGCAGCCCGAGGGGCCGATGAAAGCCGAAACGGCGCGGTCCGGAATGTCGATGGACAGATGCTTGATGGCATGTTTCTCGCCATAATAGACGTTCACATCGCTGGCCACGATCTTGGTGTCGCGGGCCGCCAGAATGCGGGGGCTGTTGGACAGGGTGGATTTTTGCGGCGAAGCGTCCATGATTTTTCCTTATATCTTACCAGCGCCGTTCGAAGCGCTTGCGCATGTAGATGGCGACGGCATTGAGGCAAAAGAGAATGCCGAGAAGAACAATGATGGCCGCAGCGGTGCGCGACTGGAAGGCCACTTCCGGAAGGTCCGACCAAAGGAAGATTTGAACAGGCAGAACGGTTGCAGCTTCGGTAAAGCCCTTGGGAACGTCAACGATGAAGGCCACCATGCCGATCATCAGCAGCGGCGCCGTTTCGCCAAGGGCGCGAGCCACGCCAAGAATTGTGCCGGTCAGAATGCCGGGCACCGCCAGGGGAAGCACGTGATGGAACACGGCCTGTTGATGCGAGGCACCCACTCCCAGGGCTGCTTCCTTGATGGAAGGCGGCACGGCTTTCATCGCGGCGCGCGAGGCGATGATGATGGTTGGCAAAACCAGAAGCGCCAGCACCAGCCCGCCCACCAGCGGGGCCGAGCGCGGCAGGCCCATGAAATTAATGAAGACCGCAAGGCCCAGCAGACCGAAGATGATTGAGGGAACGGCGGCGAGATTGTTGATGTTGACCTCGATGATTTCCGTCCATTTGTTCTTGGGCGCAAACTCCTCGAGATAAACTGCCGCCGCAATGCCAAGCGGCACGCTGAGAGACAACGTCACAATGAGAGTGAGCAGCGAACCGGCAATGGCGCCGCGCAGCCCTGCAAGTTCCGGCTCGCGGGAATCGCCGTTGGTGAAAAAGCGCCAGGCAAAATGCTTTTCGATGGCGCCCTTGTCGCGCAGGGATTCGAGCCACACCACCTGCCGGTCATCAATGCGCCGGTCGGCCTCCGCATGGGAGAATGACAGGATGTCCCAGGTGCCGGGAGCCAGCGTATTGAGGGTTACGGGCGGCATGACGGCCTCCGCCCTGGCAAGGCCGGCCTCGATGCTTGCGATGCGGAGCGCCCCGCCATTGGCCCGCACAATTTGCCCGGCGGCCAATTGCGAAAGATCGCCCGTGAGAATGAACTCGTCACCTGACTGCGCCAGTTGCAGGTTGGTTTTTCCCGGCGTCTTGACCGTGTCGGTGAGCATCCCCTTGAGATAAAGGTCCGCATCATCGGCAAGCAGGACGCCCGCCTTTACAGTGGTGCCAATGCTGGCCGGGTTCGCTACGGTTTGCTGCCGGAGGTCGTCGGCAGCGCCCGCCGACAGGAGGGAAGTGAGGCTCTTCAGGTCGCTCCGCGCCGTTATGCCGGGAAAGCCGCCGCGGAAAGCCGTTCTCACAACGCCTTCAAAATCGCCGGTCTGCACGTTGCCGGCGGGAATTTTGCTGGCATCAAGATTGACCTCAAGAACCGCGCGGTGTTCAAAGAAGCTCGGCCACGCCCGGATGCCGATATCGGCGATCAGGTAGACCAGAAACAGGACCGAAATTGCCAGCGCCGCCGCGCCATAAGCCCGGAAACGCCGCTCGCTTGAATAGCGCTTGGCAATGAAAGCCGCATTTCCCTTGTCGAATGTGTCAGTCATATTGTTCACGGTATCTCTGCACGATGCGAAGTGCGATGTAGTTCAAAACCAGGGTGAAGCAGAACAGCACGAAGCCAAGCGCAAAAGCCGAGAGCGTCTTTGCCGAGTCAAATTCCTGGTCGCCGACCAGGAGCGTGGCGATTTGCACGGTGATGGTGGTGACCGCCGCCAGGGGGTTGAAGCTCAGGTTCGCCGCAAGGCCCGCCGCCATGACCACAATCATCGTCTCGCCGATGGCCCGCGAGATAGCCAGCATGAAGGCGGAAACAATGCCGGGAAGCGCTGCCGGCAGCACCACCCGCTTGATGGTTTCGGATTTGGTTGCCCCCATGGCATAGGAGCCATCGCGCAATGATTGCGGAACTGCGTTGATGATGTCATCGGAAAGCGAGGAGATGAGCGGCACGATCATCATGCCCATCACAAGCCCGGCTGCCAGCGCTGATTCCGAGGCGACGATCAGGCCAAAACCTTCGCCTGTATTGCGGATGAGCGGAGCAACGGTGAGGGCTGCGAAAAAACCAAGCACCACGGTTGGCACGCCGGCCAGGATTTCAAGCAGCGGCTTCAGCACGCCGCGCATTTTCTTGCTGGAATATTCCGCCATGTAGATTGCCGACAAAAGCCCAAGGGGACCCGCAACCAGGACGGCAATGAAGGTGATCAGCAGCGTACCGACGAGCAGCGGGATAAGGCCAAAGGAAGCAGGCGTGGAGGTTGGCGACCAATGGGTGCCGAACAGGAATTCAATGGGCGAGACTTCGCCGAAGAAGGCCAGCGTTTCGAACAGGACCGAAAAGACGATGCCGATGGTGGTGAGAACCGCAACGCCGGAACAGGCGATG
This sequence comes from uncultured Hyphomicrobiales bacterium, assembly GCA_902826365.1. Lineage (GTDB taxonomy): Bacteria > Pseudomonadota > Alphaproteobacteria > Rhizobiales > Aestuariivirgaceae > Aestuariivirga. Next base: position 12,926 of record CADEEO010000016.1, read on the forward strand.
AGCACCAGTTTGACAAAATGCTCAAAACGGTTACGGGCCCGGAAATCCCTGGTGATGAGCCGGTGCGAGGCGGCAATGGCTCCAGTGCCCAAAAGTGCGGCGGCCGCCGGCATGATCATGGAATCGGAACCGGCAACAAGGGCCACGGCAAGCGTGGCAATGCCCGCTGCGGCAAGGGCCATGGAGGCCATGAGAAGCCCGTGATAGGCGGGAAGCGAATGGAGGCTGGCGGCGCCGGCGTTGCGCAGGCCTTGCGCCCGTGCCTGGCCGACAAAGAACCCAATGGCCGTCAACGCGGCAATGATCAACAACGTCCAGGCGGTCATGAACTCTTTGGTCCCTGTCTTGTTTTCTTCAATCGCGTCTGCTGCGCGAATTATGATCGAATGGGGCGGCTTGGTACATCCGCAAAGACCACCCCATTCGCCTTGTCAGGTCCTAATTACTTAAGACCGTCAATCGTGAGAACAGCCATGGCCGTCGCATCGGCACGCGACTTTTCAGCATCAGCGCCGGGCAGCGTGATAAGGCCCTTGGCGCCAAGGTAGCCATCTTCCCCCAAGGCTTTTTCCGAAACATACTCAGCCACGAATTCAGCGATGCCTGGAACTACACCAACATGCTGCTTCTTGACATAAACATAGAGCGGGCGCGACATCTTGTAGTCGCCGCTGGCAATCGTTTCATAGGTTGCCGCAACGCCGTCAATTTCAACATCCTTGATGGTGCTGGAGTTTTCCTCGAGGAACGAGAAACCAAAGATGCCGACAGCAGCCGGGTTGGCTTGCAGCTTCTGGACGATGAGATTGTCGTTTTCGCCGGCTTCAACAAAGGCGCCATCTTCGCGCATGGACTTCCATACGGCGTCATAGGCCTTTACGTCTGCCTTTTTGAGGTCGGCAAGCGGCTTGATCTTTGCTGCGCCTGGCTCCATCGCCAGTTCGGCAAATGAATCACGGGTGCCTGATGTGGGAGGAGGGCCGAGCACTTCAATCTTCTGCTTGGGCAATGAAGCATCGATGTCGCTCCACAGCTTGTTGGGATTGTCGATAAGCTTGCCATCCTTGTCGGGAATCTGCTTGGCCAGCGCCAGGAAAATCTGTTCCTTCGTCAGTTTCATCGGCGCGGCTTCCTTCGAAGCGGCAATGGAGAGGCCATCGAAGCCCACCTTGATTTCAACGATTTCGCTCACGCCATTCTTGGCGCAATCCTCGAATTCGCTCTTCTTGATGCGGCGCGAGGCGTTGGTCATGTCTGGCGTATCTTCGCCAGCGCCCGAGCAGAACAGCTTCAGGCCGCCGCCGGTACCGGTTGATTCAACCACCGGCGTCTTCATGCCGGAGGTCTTGCCGAAGTTCTCGGCAACCGTTGTGGTGAAGGGATAAACCGTTGAAGAGCCAACGATACGGATTTGATCGCGGGCCAATGCGGGGCCAGCGAAGAGGGCAAGTGCACTCACGGCCAATAGAACTTTTTTCATCACTGATGTCTCCTTGTGAATAGAACAGGCCGGAACCTAGAAACCATTGATGATGCTTATGCGACGGCCATATCACACTTTTATGACAACTTAACACGCTGATATATAAGGGGTTTCAGATGGACGGGAGGCGGATGGTGAAGTGGCTGCCATGCCCCAGCCTGGAGGTCACCAGAAGGCGGCCGCGGTGCCGGTTGAGAATGTGTTTGACGATCGCCAGCCCAAGCCCGGTGCCTCCGCGCGACCGGCTCTCCTGCACGCTGATGCGGTAGAAACGTTCCGTGAGGCGCGGGATATGCTCTTCGGCAATGCCGCGCCCCTGGTCGATCACCGAGAGGGTAACGAACCCGTCCTTGGCCTCGCCTTCGATTTTCACGGTTTTGCCGGGCTCCGAATACTTGATGGCATTCTCGACGAGATTGACCACCACCTGCACCAATTCATCCCACTCGCCTGCGACTTCAAGCTTTGAATCCAGATTGATTTGCAAGGCAACTTTTTCTTCCTGCGCCATGCTGGAGAGAAGGTCGCAGACATGGCGGGCCACCTGTGCCAGGTCAACCTTCGCCGAAGGGCGCAGGTGAACGTTCATCTCGATGCGCGACAGCGAAAGCAGGTCATCGATAAGGCGCTTCATGCGCTCGGCCTGGTTGCGCATGAGGTTCAGGAATTTTTCGCGCGCCGTCTCGTCATTGCGGGCCGCCCCCTGGAGCGTTTCAATGAACCCCGAAAGCGAGGCAAGCGGCGTGCGCAGTTCGTGGCTGGCATTGGCCACAAAATCGGAACGCATGCGCTCGATCTGCTGCTCGCGCGTCAGGTCCTTGAGAACCAGGAGAACCGCCGGGCTGTCCGACCGGGAAGGCATGATCGGCGAAACATACACTTCGAAATTCCGCGCAAGGGGGCCGCGCACTTCGTAGTCGACGCTGGCGCTGCTGCCCTGCGATATCGCGCGTGTTACGGCTTCAAGCACGGCGGGAGCGCGGATTGCCTGGCTGAGATGCAGGCCCACCGGTATCATCTCCAGCATCTCTTCCGCATTGGCATTGGCCTTGATGACAATGCCGCTGCTGTCGAGGATCAGGATGGGATCGGGAAGGGCCGCCGCCAGATGATTAACGCCATCAATGTCGGCGGATTTCTGTTCCGGCGCGGCGGCAAATTCCGGGTCTTTTTTGGTCCACGGCCATTCCATAGTTGCAAATAGACTTCTTGGGGTCATTCATGCAAGTCTGGCCGAAAATAATTACAGCAGTGCAACCGTGATGACCCAGGCAATCGATGAAGGCATGCTCACCTTTTACAAGGAGCTGTCCAGGCATTCCCCGCCGGAAAGTGCGAATTGGCCGTTGCCGGAGCAGCGCAAGGCCTGGGATGACGTCTGCCGCCTGTTTCGCGCCCCCCGTCCGCAGCGCCTGCTCGTCGAGGATATTGATGTGGACGGTGTTCACATCCGTGTTTTCCGCCCGCCGGGCGAGGCACCAAAGCCCGCGGTGATTTACTTTCATGGCGGCGGCTGGGTTTTGGGCTCCTGCGAAACCCATGACGACATGTGCGCCGAAATGGCAGATCAGGCCGATTGCGTGGTGGCCCTCGTTGATTACCGCCTGGCGCCCGAGCATCCGCATCCAGCCCAATTGGAAGATTCCCTGAAGGTCTTGCTCTGGATGCGAAGTTCCGGCCGGGCTTTCGGCATCGATCCTGACCGCATTGTTGGCGCAGGCGACAGTGCCGGCGGGCAAATGACCGTTGGCTTGGCGCTGGTTCTGCGTGACCATGGCGCGCCGCAGCTCCGGGGCCAGGTCCTGATCTATCCGGTCCTGGGGGCCGACGTGAATACGCCCTCTTATATCCGCAACGCCCATGCGCCATGTCTCACCAAGCCCGAGATGATATTTTATCTCGATAGCTTTTTGGGGCCGAAGGGCAACCCCAACTGGTTTGATCCCAGGGCCATTCCCAACCTGGCCTATGATGTCAAAGGCCTGCCGCCCGCCTATATTTCCGTGGCCGCCCATGATCCGCTTTATGATGATGGCGTCATTTTCTATGAAAAGCTTAGGGCCGCCGGAATTCCGGCGATCCTTAGGGAAGAACCAGTCCTGGCCCATTCCTTCATGCGCGCAAGGCATGTCAGCGAACCCGCAAAAAAAGGCTTCAACGGGATCGTTGAAGCCTTGCGAAGCCTGGGCCACCGGGAAGTCTTGCCGGATTAGCGCGCTGTAGCCTGACCTCCGTTCGCCAGCCATCTGGCGCAATCGGCTCCCAGTTCGGTCAATGCCTTTGCGTCGTAAGCGGCGATTTCATCGGCTGTAAGCACATCGCGCCAGCGGCCGTTGGTGCCTTTGTTGATAAAGGTTTTGGCGCCGCCGTTCCAGCTTGCGCCACCACGGGGCGTCACCTGTTCGGCGTTTGCCTTCATGTAGTCGAAAGAGCAGTGCTCGACGATTTTCGGGAAAACCGCCGGATCGGCGGGAGTATCGAGAAATTCTGCGATACGGCGGATCGACCCGGCAAGATCAGTCTTCATGTCGTTGAAATGGATCAGCATCGCATTGGGCAGATGACGGATGCCCCACCAGGAGCGGACATTTTCCCAAAAGGGCCAATAGGGAAAGCCGTTGCGGCTCATCCAGTCGCCATAGAATTCATGCACATTGCCAGTGCCCCGTTCGAACGGCGGGCCATCGAAGCCAGCATTGTATCTTTTGAAGTAGTCATCGTTGGCATTGAAGTGGTGATTGAAAAAACTCCACGCGGTGTCCCGGCCATCCCTGCCGATGTAGATGTATTTGGCCCTGGGCGAGAAGACGAGCGCATCAACGGGCAAATGGGTTTTCATGAAACGGCGGTGGGATTGAGCCTCAAGTCCGGCTTTCGCGTCCGGCGGCAAAAGGCGAAGTTCGACCCAGGGCGACAGCTGATGCACGTCGATCCCTTCGGCGCCGCCGAAGATCAGCTGGGCAACGATCTGCTGCATCCAGGTGGTACCTGATTTGGCATAGGTTGCGATCACCACATCACCTTCACGGAATTTGAAATCATTCCATGCCGTCGAGTTCATATGCGAATTATGCATTTCGCGCGTCTTGACTGGCCATGCCGGCGTGGCTGCTTCAGGCATCGCTACCCTCCCAGGTCTTGTTTCAATCTAACCCTGTCTGCAGATTTCGCACATAAAAAATTGGGGCCCGTTCGGGGGCCCAGTTTTGCAGGGGTCGTTGGGAGGATAAATCAGAGAACGGTAACCGTGGCGCCATGCTTTACGAACTGATAGAGCTCGGTCACATCTTCGTTCAGCATGCGGATGCAACCCGAAGAGGCCGACTTGCCGATGGAGGTTGGCTCGTTGGTGCCATGGATGCGGTAGATGGTCGAGCCGAGATAGATGGCGCGGGCGCCCAGGGGGTTCTTGATGCCGCCTTCCATGAAAGCCGGCAGTTCCGGGTGGCGAGCGCGCATTTCTGTCGGCGGGCGCCAATCCGGCCATTCCGTCTTGAAGCTCACCTTGTTGGTACCGGACCATTCAAAGCCCTTGCGGGCTGTGGCGACGCGGTACTTGACGGCCTTGCCGTTGCCGAGAACGTAGAACAATACATTCTGCTTGCTGTGAACCACGATTGAGCCGGGGGCCATGGCGGTCGAATACCTGACGACCTGGCCACGCTTGAATTTCGGCTTGGCGAATTCGCGCAGGGCCTTCGGCTGGATTTCATCCATGGGAACGGCGGCAACCAGGACAACGCCTTCAAAAGGCTTCTTGGACTGGGCCTGGGCGGAGGTGGCCAGCAAGCCGGCGAACACGGCGGCGGCGGCAATTTTTGTGATCAGGTTGGACATTTGGGCTTCCCCTCGAAATCAGTTGATGGTGACTGTTTACGGGAAGCCGCCTGAACTCATCCTGAGCGCGGCATTTAGCTGCCGTTCATTTTCAGGGCTTGCATATGGGCAATGGGAAGGTAGTCTGCCGCCCCATGCCAAACTCTTCTAAAATCAAGCAATTCTGGCAAAAAAACCTTGAAAAACCGGCCATCCGAGGACCCCATGACCATCAAAACCGTTAAGAAATTTCCACGAAAAGTTAAGGAAGTGGAAAATTTCTGGATTCCCCTCTCCGATGGCGTGAAGCTCGCGGCCCGCATGTGGATTCCAACGGATGCCGTAAAGAAGCCGGTGCCCGCGGTGCTCGAATACATCCCCTACCGCAAGCGGGACGGCACCATCGTCCGCGATGCGCTCACCCATCCCTATCTCGCAGGGCATGGTTATGCCGCGATCCGCGTCGACATGCGCGGCAATGGCGACAGTGACGGCGTCATGCTCGATGAATATGCCAGGCAGGAGCAGGACGATGCGCTGGAAGTGATCGCCTGGATCGCCCGGCAGAAATGGTCAACCGGAAAAGTCGGCATGTTCGGAATTTCCTGGGGCGGCTTCAACGCCCTGCAAGTCGCGGCGCGAAAACCTCCGGCGCTGAAAGCCATCGTCACGCTATGCTCCACCGATGATCGCTATGAGGATGACATTCACTACAAGGGCGGTTGCCTGCTCAATGAAAACCTCGGTTGGGCCGCAACCATGCTGGCCTATTCATCGCGTCCGCCCGATCCCAAGATCGTTGGAGTAAAGTGGCGCAAGATGTGGCTGGAGCGCTTGAAGGCTGAACCCTTCCTGCTCATTCCATGGCTGCAGCATCCGCACCGCGATGCCTATTGGAAGCACGGCTCCGTGTGTGAAAACTTTTCCGCCATCGACACACCCGCCTTGATCGTGGGCGGCTGGAATGATGCCTACTCCAACGCAATTCCGCGCCTGATGAAAGGCCTGCGCACCACGCGCAAGGCCATCATCGGGCCGTGGTCCCATAAATATCCGCATTTCGCCGTGCCCGAACCCCGCATCGGTTTCTTGCAGGAAATGCTGCGCTGGTGGGATCAGTGGCTGAAGAATGAGGAAACCGGCGTTTCACGTGATCCCGATTACCGCGTCTATGTCATGGACGCCGACAAGCCCGGCACCGCAAAGGCCCATTTGCCCGGCCGCTGGATCGGTGATCCCTTCTGGGGCTTCGGCAATACAGAGACGAAGAAATGGTTTTTGACTGAGAAAGGCATTTCCGGAGCCCCCGGAACCGAAAAGGCGCTCACGATTTCATCACGGCAAACCACCGGTGGTGATGGCGGCGAATATTGCATCATCTGGCTCGGCCCCGAATTTCCCGGTGACCAGAAAAATGATGACGCGCAATCCATCACCTTCGATTCTCCCGCCCTCCAGACCGCACTGGATATCGTGGGCCAGCCCCAGGTTGAGATTGAGTTTTCGGTTGACAAGCCTGTCGCTTCGGTGGCGGTTCGATTGAATGACGTATGGCCCAGCGGCGAAGTGTCCCGCATCACTTATCACCTGCAAAACCTCTGCATGCGCGACAGCCGCGAAACGCCCACCGCCCTTGTTCCGGGCAAGCGCTACACGATGAAAATCAAGCTCGATGACATTGCCTGGCGCGTGCCCAAGGACCACAAGATCAGGGTTGCGATTTCAACCAGCTATTTCCCCATGATGTGGCCCGCCCCGGAGCCGGTAACGCTCACCGTCTATGCCGGCAAGTCGGCGCTGCATCTGCCGGTGCGCAAGGTGGTCGAGAATGAAACCCCCATTGTGTGGAAGCGCGAAGAAGCCGCCGAGCCGGTCAAGCTGAAGGAACTCAAAAAGCCCTGGCACAAGCGCGACGCCACGGTTGATCCCAAGACCGGGGAATGGCGCCTGGCAATTGTCGATGACTTCGGCTCGAATGAAATTCAACCCCACAAACTTGTGACCTATTCGGTGGGCCGTGAAAACTACTCCATCCTTCCCGATGATCCGCTGTCGGCCAAAATGGAAACCCATTGGACCGAGGAATTGAAACGCGGCAAATGGCACGCCCGGACCGAGACTTATGGCAGGCTTACCGCCACCAAGACCCATTGGCTGGTTTGGGGAAAAATCGATGCCTTCGAGGGCAAGAAGAAAGTCTTTACCAAGGAGTGGAACGAGCAAATTGAGCGGAAGCTGCAGTGATCCGAAAGCCTCTGGCTTGCGTATATGCGAGGGTAGGTTCCTTGGGCTCCTTCTGTGATTGCCGTGTTGCTGCGAATGGCTGAGAAGACCCATATTCCTCTCCCATCTGCCAGGCAGGAAGATTTTGCTGCTTTGCTGTTTCGCGTGGCCAGCGAGCGGGATCGCGCCGCCTTTGCGGTGATTTTCGATCACTTTGCCCCGCGGGTCAAAAGCTTCATGATGCGAAAAGGGGCTTCCGCCGAAGTGGCCGAAGATCTGGTGCAGGAAACCATGATCGCGGTCTGGTCCAAGGCCGCCCTCTATGTGCCCGAAAGGGGTGCGGCCTCAACCTGGGTATTTACCATAGCGCGCAACCTGCGCATTGACCGCCTGCGCCGGGAGTCCTCGGCGCATTTTACCGATCTTGAGGATTTCGATGCCCCATCCGACGATGTGCCCGGCGACGAAGCGCTGAACCGGAGCCAGGAAGACAGCCAGGTGGCCCGGGCTTTGGCGCAAATTCCGCCCGAACAGCGCGAGCTACTGATCCTTTCCTACGTGGAAGACGTACCACAGAGTATGATTGCCGAAAGATTGAACCTGCCCCTAGGAACCGTGAAGTCCCGCATGCGCCTGGCCTACAGGCGCATGCGAAAGTTATTGGAGGTGGTGAATTGACCATTGTTCACCATCTGGATGATGCCACCATCCTGAGCTACGCAGCGGGAACCCTGGGCGAAGCCCTGAGCGTTGCCGCGGCCTGTCACATCAGCATGTGCGCGCAATGCCGGACTGCGGTTCGCAAAGCCGAAGCATTGGGCGGCGAAATGCTGGATGATCTGGCAGCCACCGCAGTATCAGACGCACGCCGCGCCGCAACCCTTGCCAGCCTGGATGACGCGCGCGCCGCTAAACCCGTTGTGGTGAAAAGCGATATGCCGGCACCCCTCCAGCGCCTTCTGCAAGGCCAGGGCTTCGATCAATTGCGCTGGCGGAAAAAAGCTCCCGGTGTTTCCGTTTATGAATTGCCCCTGTCCAAGGGGGCGAAGGGTTCCTTGAAACTTCTCTCAATTGCTTCCGGCATGACCATGCTTGAGCACGGCCATGGCGGCGAGGAGCTCACGCTGGTTTTGCAAGGCGCCTTCAAGGACAAGGTTGGCAGGTTCGCCCGCGGTGACATTGCCGATCTTGATGAGGATACGGAGCATTGCCCAATCATTGAGAAAGGCGAAACCTGCATTTGCCTCTACGCAACGGAAGCGCCCTCGCATTACAAGACACTTTTGGGCCGCCTGTTGCAGCCGTTTCTGAAAATCTAGCAGCGCCCCCACTCTCATCTTGCCCGCACTTGATGCGGGCATCTTCTGTTGCTGGCAAAAAGTTGGCCGTGTCAAGCACGGCCATCATGAGAAGGTTTAGGCCGGCTTCCGCAACTTGTAGATTCCGACATAGACCACGGACTCGGCAAAGCCCGCTTCGCAATAGGACAGATAAAGCTTCCACAGCCGCCGGAATTTTTCATCGAAGCCAAGCTTGGCCACATCCGGCCACACCGCTTCAAAACGGTCATGCCACAGCCGCAGCGTGGTGGCATAGCTTTGCCCGAAGGTCTCAGCCCGCTCAAGCACAAGGCCGGCCTTGGCCGCCTGTTCCTTCAAAATGGTTTTGGTGAGCAGCATGCCACCCGGGAAAATATAGCGCTGGATGAAATCCACGCCCGAGCGATAAGCCTCATAATTGGCTTCCGAAATCGTGATGCCCTGAATGGCGGCAATGCCGCCGGGTTTCAGCCGGTCATAGAGGGTTCGGAAATAGACCGGCCAATGGGGCTCGCCCACTGCCTCGATCATTTCAATGGAGGCAATGCCGTTAAAGCTGCCCCTGGTGTCGCGGTAGTCCTCGAAGTGAAAACTGGCGCGGCTGTCGAGTCCGGCCTTGGCGATGCGTTCCTCGGCATAGGCCAGCTGTTCGCGTGACAGGGTTATGCCCTTGACCGTGGCTTTCTTCCTGGCGGCTTCTTCCGCAAGCCCGCCCCAGCCCGAGCCGATTTCAAGAATGTGATCGCCCTTCTTCAGTTCCAGGGCCTCCATGACCTTGGCGTACTTGCGCCGCTGCGCCGCCTCCAGGCTGTTTCCCGACCGGTCAAAAACCGCCGATGAATAAGTCATCGTCTCGTCAAGCCAGAGCTTGTAGAAATTGTTGCCGAGATCGTAATGCGCCGAAATGTTTTCCTTCGAGCCCTCGGCATTATTGTCCCGGGCCCGGTGCCACAGCTTGTCAAACCAGCTTGCGGAAAAAATGCCGGTGGCGGCCCGGTCCAGCGCCGCCCGGTTGCTCAGGTAGAACTGGAAAAATTTCGTCGGGTCTTTGCTTTCAACGTCGCCGGCCATGTAACTTTCGAAAAAACCGAGCTGGGCCCGCCTGACGCTGGCCCAGATGACCTTGAAATTGCGCAGCGTCAGATCGGCCGCAAAGCCTTCGCCGGGGGTTCCCAGCACGATCTGCTTTCCGGAGGGCAGGGTCAGCTCGAGGGAACCTTTAAGGGTCTTGGGCAAAAGCCGTTTGCCGATCCGGACAATCAGGTTGCCGAGGACTCCTTCGTTTACGCGAGTGGCAGTTTCCCGAACCACGGCTTGCAGCCTCCCCCTGTCTGTCCCGGTCCCGGACCTTAAATCCGATAGGGGAAACTGTGAAGGGGCAAAGGGCCAAGGCGCTCCCTCCGGGTTTTTGGTCGTTTTTGTACATTGCGTGATGGTAGTTTGGTTCAATCAATTCACCTGTTCGCGCACCCATAAGCCATTGACGTATTTGTATTTGCGTGAGAGGTTAGTAATTCTAAAGGGACAATCAAAAATCCCTATTGAATAATAAGAAGACGGGGAAACGGCTAAGTTAATGTGCGGCACAGGGTTCGCCGCAAGGCTGCAAAAGCCCAGCTTTCCTTCTTCTCCGCCCAAGAGCTATCTGGTCACCAAGGAGAAAACGCATGACCGAATTTGAAATGAAATTGAAGCAGGTTACCAAGGCTGTAAGCCGGGGCAAGCTGTCACGCCGCGACTTTATGAGCTATGCCATGTCCATCGGCATCACCGCCGCGGCCGCCAACACCATGTTCGCAACCGCCGCCCGCGCCGAACCCAAGAAGGGAGGCATCTTCAAATACGGCTCCGGGCACGGCTCGACCACTGACTCGCTTGATCCGGCCACCTGGACCAACGGATTTAACTTCCAGTTCGGCAAGTCTGTCATGGGCGCGCCGCTGACGCAGCTTAATCCCAAGGGCGAAGTGACCATGCATGTGGCCGAGTCATTCGAACCTTCGGATGGCGGCAAGAAATGGATCATCAAGCTGCGCAAGGGCATTACCTTCCACAACGGCAAGACCCTCGACGCATCCGATGTCGTGGCCACCATCAACTACCACATCGGGCCGGATTCGAAATCGCCGGCGAAGGAATATCTCCCGGGCGTAACCAGCGTCAAGGCTGATGGCCCGGATACCGTGATCATTGAACTCTCTTCCGGCAACGTCGATCTTCCCTATGGATTCACCGATTACCACCTGTCGATGTATCCCGCCACGGATGGCAAGATCGAGTGGGAAAAGGGCATCGGCTGCGGACCCTATGTTCTCAAGTCCTACGAGCCCGGCGTGAAGCTGGTTGGCGAGCGCAATCCGAACTACTTCGCGGATACCTGGTTCGACGGCATCGAAATGATCACCATTTCCGACGTTGCGGCCCGCACCAACGCCTATCTTTCCGGCGAAGTGCACTTCATCGACCGCGCCGATCTCAAGACCATCGACATGCTGAAAAGCGCGCCGAATACCGAAATCTACAACCAGAGCGGCCCGACGCCCTATACGGCGCCGATGCTCTGCGACGCGGCGCCTTTCGACAATCCCGCCGTGCGCAAGGCCATCAAATACGCCATCAACCGCCAGGAACTGGTGGACAAGGTGCTCTATGGCTACGGCAAGGTAGGCAACGACAACCCCATCGGCTCGCAAATGAAGTACGCCATTGATCCGCAGCCGCAGCATACCTACGATCCGGAAAAGGCCAAGGCGATCCTGAAGGAGGCCGGCATTGAGAACCTCAAGGTCGATTTCTCTTGCCCGCCAAACGCCGCTTACCCCGGCGCCCTGGATGCGGCCCTCTTGATGCAGGAAAGCGCCAAGGCGGCAGGCATTGAGATCAACGTGATCCGCGAGCCTGATGACGGCTACTGGTCCAACGTCTGGCTCAAGAAGCCGTGGAGCATGTGCTATTGGGGCGGCCGTCCCACGGTTGACACGATGCTGTCCATCTCGCTTGCGGCGGATGCTCCTTGGAATGACACGCACTTCAAGAGCCCGCGCTTTAATGAACTTCTGGTTCAGGCCCGCAGCGAGCTCGACGAGACAAAGCGTGCGGCCATGTATGCCGAATGCCAGCAGATCGTTCATGACGATGGCGGCCAGATCGTGCTCATGTTCTACAACTTCGTCGGCGCCTTGAACACCGCTGTGGCCCACGGTGAGCTGAACTCCGATCAGGACAGCGACGGCGGCTACATGGTTGAACGCTGGTGGATGGCGTAATCCGCAAGCGATCGCTTTGATCACGGGCCTCGCCGGAAATCCGGCGGGGCCTTTTTTGTTAGGGGCATTTCCCCCTTCTCATCATGCCCGCGTCAAGCGTGGGCATGATGAGAGTTTGAAATGTTCAGTTCGTCGCTCAACTGTCGCAATGAGTCGCATGGCGACATTTGGTTTTTTTGTGGCGGTGTTTTACCGTTCTGCTAGGGTTAAAAAAACGGGGCCGAAAAAGAAGCCCAAAAAGGGGGATGAATGCATCCAGTTCTGAGAACTGTTCTGCAACGTTTGGGCTTAGGCATCGTTACGCTGCTTGCCGTTTCGGTGATCATTTTTTCGTCGCTTGAGATGCTGCCGGGCGGCTACGCCGAAAATGTCCTGGGCCAGAGCGCCACGCCGGAAACCGTGGCGGCATTCAAGCGCGACCTCGGCCTCGACCGCCCCGCCACGGTCCGCTATTTTGAATGGATCGGCAACGCGCTGCAGGGCGATTTCGGTTCTTCCTATTCCGGCCTGAGCGGCAGCATGAAGCGCGATGTGTCAGCCACGATCGCGCCGCGCCTCTACAACACCTTCTTTCTGGCGGCCATGGCGGCCCTCATCGCCGTTCCGCTTTCTCTCCTGCTGGGAGCCATGGCAGCCCTTTACCGCAATTCCTGGTTTGACCGCATCGTCAACTCCGTCACCTTGACGACGATTGCCATGCCGGAATTTTTCATCGCCTATATCCTGGTTTATGTTTTCGCCGTGAAGCTGAAGCTGTTTTACCCCAACTCGACAGTCAGCATCGGAACTCCGTTCGTCGAGCATCTCTACCGCGCCGCGCTGCCGGCCATCACCATGACGCTGGTGATCATCGCCCACATGATGCGCATGACCAGGGCCGCGATCATCAACCTGCTGGCAAGCCCCTACATTGAAATGGCGCAGCTTAAGGGGGTCTCAAAATCCGATGTAATCAGGCAGCACGCGCTTCCCAACGCCTGGGCCCCCATTGCCACCGTTATCGCTTTCAACTTGGCCTATCTCGTAGTGGGCGTGGTGGTGGTTGAGGTGGTGTTCGTCTACCCCGGCATTGGCCAGCTCATGGTTGACGCCGTGTCCAGCCGCGACATGCCGGTGGTCCAGGCCTGCGCCTTGATCTTCGCCGCAACCTACATCCTGCTCAACCTGCTGGCCGACGTCGTCTCAATTGTAACCAATCCAAGATTGTTGCACCCAAAATGAACACAGCCACAACGCCCGTTCGCACCATCAAGGCCCGCCGCTCCGTCTTCGAGAATATCAGGCGCAACCTCAAAACCGCGCCTTTGACCGCCTGGTTCGGCATGATCGTCATCCTGCTCTATGCAATATGCGCGATTTTCGCTCCCCTGCTTGCGCCCTACGGCGAGTCGGAAATCGTCGGCAAGGCCTATCAGCTTTCAAGCGCCGAAAATTGGCTGGGGACCGACCAGATCGGCCGTGACACCCTCTCAAGGCTGATTTTCGGCGCGCGCAACACCATCGGCATTGCTCTCATCACCACACTCCTGTCTTTTCTCATCGGCGGGTCGCTTGGCGTTCTCGCCGCCCTGAAGCGCGGCCTTCTTGACCAGGGCATTTCACGCGTCGTGGATGCGTTCCTCGCCATTCCCGTGCTGATCTTCGCCCTGATGATGCTGGCCGTCGTTGGCAAGAGCCTCATCAACCTCATCATCATTCTGGCCTTGCTCGACGCAACCCGCGTCTTCCGCCTGTCCCGCGCCGTGGCGCTGAATTCCGTGGTGATGGATTATGTCGAATCCGCCAAGCTGCGCGGCGAAGGCATGGGCTGGATTGTATTCAAGGAAATCGTGCCCAACATTCTGCCGCCCCTCATCACCGAGTTTGGCCTGCGTTTCTGTTTCGTGTTTCTCACGATTTCCGCCCTCTCATTCCTGGGTGTCGGCATTCAGCCGCCCACCGCCGATTGGGGCTCCATGGTGGCTGAAAGCAAGTCGCTGATCAGCTTCGGCCGGCCCGCGCCGCTATATCCGGCTGCCGCCATCGCTCTTCTCACCGTTGCGGTGAATTTCGTGGTTGATTGGTTCCTTCATAAAACAAGCGGGCTTCGCGATGGTCACTGATAAGAAACGCGTCAAGGGCGAAGCCCTTCTCGACATCAAGGGTCTCAAGATTGATGGCTTCAGCGATGACGTCTGGAACCCCATCGTCAAGGGCATTGACCTGACCTTGAAGCGCGGCGAAGTCCTAGGCCTCATTGGGGAGTCCGGCGCGGGCAAATCCACCCTTGGGCTTGCCGCCATGGGCTTTGCCCGGCCCGGCTGCCGCATCAGCGGCGGCTCCATCATGTTTGACGGCATGGATCTTATTGCGGCCAGCGAAGAACAGCGCCGCGCCCTGTGGGGTTCGCGCATTGCCTATGTGGCGCAAAGTGCCGCCGCTTCGTTTAATCCGGCGCATCATATCATCGACCAGACCGTTGAAACCGCCGTGGCGCACAACATCATGACGCGCGAAAAGGCCGAGGCCGACGCGCGCGATCTCTACAAGCGCCTGCAATTGCCCAAGCCCGACACCATCGGCGACCGTTTTCCCCATCAGGTGTCAGGCGGCCAGCTGCAGCGCGCCATGACCGCCATGGCCATGTCCTGCCGCCCCGACCTGATCATATTTGACGAGCCCACCACCGCCCTTGACGTCACCACCCAGGTGGAAGTGCTGGCCGCCATGCGCGATATCGTGGAGCAGTTCGACACGGCGGCGATCTACATCACCCACGACCTGGCCGTTGTGGCCCAGATGGCCCACCGCATCATGGTTCTCCGCTACGGCAATCTGGTGGAAGAGTCGGCAACGCGCGCCATGCTGAAGGCCCCGACCCAGGAATACACCCGTTCGCTCTGGGCCGTGCGCAAGTTGCAGAAACCGGAATCAATCAGCGACGACATCGCGCTCCGCATCCACAATGTCGATGCAAGCTACAGCGGCGCCGTCAAGGTCCTCGACAATGTCACAGTCCAGGTGCCGCGTGGCCGCACCGTGGCCGTCGTGGGTGAATCGGGATCGGGTAAATCAACCCTTGCCCGCGCCATCACCGGCCTTTTGCCGCCCTCGCGCGGCGAAATCTATTTCAACGGCAAGCCCTTGCCGCGGGAGCTCAAGGATCGTGATAAGGACACGCTGCGCCGCATCCAGATGATTTACCAGTCGGCTGACACCGCCCTGAATCCGCGCCAGAAGGTGCGCGACATCATTGGCCGGCCGCTTGAATTCTATCTCGGCCTCAAGGGCGCCGACCGCGACCGCCGCGTGGTCGAGTTGCTCGAATCCATCGAGCTCAACGAAAGCTATATCGACCGGCTTCCCGGCGAAATGTCCGGCGGCCAGAAGCAGCGCATTTCCATCGCGAGAGCCCTGGCGGCTGAGCCGGAGATCATCATTTGCGACGAAGTCACCTCGGCCCTTGACCAGATCGTGCAGGAGGAAATCCTTTCGCTGCTCATGCGCCTGCAGAAGAAAACCAACGTGTCCTACCTCTTCATCACCCATGACATTGCCACGGTGCGTGCCATTTCCGATGAAATCGTGGTGATGCACCAGGGCAAGGTGGTCCAGCAGGGGCCCAAGTCACAGGTCCTGTCGCCGCCGTTCCCGGCCTACACGGAATTGCTTCTGTCATCGGTGCCTGAAATGGATCCGGACTGGCTGACCGGCCTTCTCGCGAAGCGCTCAAAAAAGGCCAAAGTCAGCGCCTGATTTGCCGCCGTGACGCGCCCTGTGATCATGTGGTTCAGGCAGGACTTGCGAACCCGTGACCATGCCGCCCTGAATGCCGCCGCTGCGTCGGGGGAAGTGATCTGCCTTTACATCCTTGATGATGAAACACCGGGGCAATGGCGTTGGGGCGGCGCCAGCCGGTGGTGGCTGCACCGGAGTTTGCGGAGCCTCTCGAAAAACCTGAAACTCGTTCTGCGGCGGGGACGGGCCGACACGGTAATGGCTGATCTGATCCAGGAAACCGGCGCGGGCGCAGTTTATTTCACACGCGACTATGCGCCATGGTGTCAGGGCTTGGAACGCCGGGTGAAAGATGTCTGTGAAAGCGCCGGAGCCGCCTGCCACCGTTTTGGCGGCCATCTCTTGCGCGAGCCTGAATCCATCCGCAACGGCAGCGGCGAACCCTACAAGGTCTTTACGCCGTTCTCACGCGCCTGTTTTGCGGCGGGTGAGCCGCGCCTGCCCGCTGCCGCCGCAAAACCCGTGATGTGGCAGGGCAAAGTGAGCAGTGAGAATTTGCTGGATTGGAATCTGCTTCCCAAACACCCGGATTGGTCCAAAGGATTTGAAAAGGAATGGCAGCCGGGCGAGGAGGGCGCACGAACCCGGCTTTCCTCATTTATCGAGAGCGGCCTTGCACATTATGCCGAAGGCCGCGACCGCCCCGACCAGCCCCTCACCTCGCGCCTCTCGCCGCATCTTCACTGGGGCGAAATAAGTCCTACCCAGTGCTGGGCTGCTGTGCGCGGCGCCATGGCCAAAGCGCAAGGCAAACTGGATGTTGCATCCGAAAAATACCTTAAGGAAATTCTCTGGCGGGAATTTTCCTATCATATTCTCCATCACTGGCCTGCCTTGCCGGAAGCCCCCTTCCGTGAGGAATTTTCTGCCTTCCCATGGCGCAATGATGCGGATGCACTGGAAAAATGGCAGCAAGGCGTGACCGGCTATCCCATCGTTGATGCCGGAATGCGGGAGCTTTGGGCCACCGGCATCATGCACAACCGGGTGCGTATGATTAGCGCCTCATTCCTGACCAAGGATCTGCTGGTGTCATGGACGGAAGGGGCACAATGGTTCTGGGACACGCTGCTTGATGCGGATATCGCCAGCAATTCAGCGAGCTGGCAGTGGGTTGCGGGCTGCGGGGCCGATGCGGCACCCTATTTCCGCATATTCAATCCGGTCCTTCAGGGCGAGAAATTCGATCCGGATGGCGCCTATGTGCGCAAATGGGTGCCCGAACTCAGCGATCTTCCGTCGAACCTGATCCATCGTCCCTGGGAGGCGCGCGATTTCCAAAGTAATTATCCTGCGCCGATGGTTGATCATGGTTTTGCCCGCAACAGGGCCTTGGCAGCCTTAAAGCAGATCAAAACCTCAAGCGCTTGAAGCGCATTTCCAGAAACTGTTGGAAAAGCCGGGACGAATTGGTTTCGGACCGTTGCGGAGAGGTGGCCAATACGAGATTAAGTGGTCTCGGTTCAAAACCATCAAGCAACTGCACCAGTTCATTTCTTTCAGCTTCGCTTCGCGCCAGAAACAGAGGAAGCAGCGCGATTCCTTGCCCGGCCAGGCACAGGGTTTTCAGGGCTTCCAGCCGGTTCGAGCAAAACTGCAGTTTCGGTTTTTCGTTTACGCCGCCACGCAGATTCCAGCCCTGCTGGTTCGCCAGATAAAGCGCCCGGTGCGTACTCAAGTCGGCAGGCCCGCGCGGCCTGCCATGTCGGGCGAGATACGCAGGCGAGCTGAATAGCCCCACTTCCATCTGCCCCAGGCTGCGCAAATGGGGCGTGGATTCAAGCGTCTCATCGATCCGCACCGCCATATCATAGTCCTCCTCCAGAAGGTCTATGGCCCGGTCGTGGAGATCAAGCTGGATCACCACATTGGGCTGTGCCGCCATGAAATCTGCAATGGCAGGCGCGATAAGGGAAAGGCCAAGCGCCGTTGGCGCGGCAATGCGGAACCTTCCCGCCGCTGGGGTGTTGGGCTGCTTGAGGCTCCTGTTGGTTTCCTCAAGGTCCGTAAGAAGGCTGCGCACCCGCGTGAGATAGAGCGAACCCGCTTCCGTAAGCTCAACCCGCCGGGTTGACCGCTTGAGCAGGCGGATGCCAAGCTCCGCTTCAAGGGCCGCAATTTGGCGGCTGACCACGGAGGTTGAAATGCCCAGCAGCTCTCCCGCCGCCGAGAAACTGCCCGTATCGGCAACCGAAATAAACAGCCGAAGCGCCGAAAACTGTTCCATATTGCTTTATTGTTGCAAATTTAGCAAAAATAAAGAAGAAAAATAGAAATTATTGCTAAAATAGGGATAATAATGAAGATTATTGGAATTAGCGGCTCATTGCGCAAGGCCTCCTACAACACCTCCCTGCTGCGCGCCCTCGTATCCCTGCAGCCCCAGGGCATGGAAATTGAGCCCATCCGCTTGAATGGCATCCCCGTCTATGACGGGGATGATGAGAAGGCCACCGGCAAGCCCGCCGCCATTCTTGAAATCGATCAGAAAATCCGTGCCGCCGACGGGGTGGTTATCGTCACGCCGGAGTATAATTTCTCCATCCCCGGCGGCCTGAAGAACGCTTTGGACTGGATTTCCCGCGGCAAGTCACCGCTCAAATGGAAGCGGATGGGCGTCATGGGCGCCTCGGATGGCCCCATCGGCACGGCGCGGTCCCAGTATCACCTGCGCCAGACCCTGCAGGCCCATGAGGCAATCATCATGCCGAGGCCGGAAATCTTTGTGGGCAACGCCAGCAAGAAATTCGATGCCGAAGGCAAGCTCACCGACGATGATACGGCCCAGCGCCTGCAGAAATGGCTCAAGGCCTTTGCCGATTGGGTAGAGAAGAAGCCCTAGGCCACAACGCTTGAAGCGGCTTGGCGTAGTGCCTTGATATTTGCGGCGTAGTCCGCGCCCTTGAAGATGGCTGAACCCGCAACCAGCGCATTGGCCCCGGCCTTGACCACCAGCGGCGCCGTTTCAGCCGTGATACCGCCATCCACTTCAATGTCGATATCGCGGCCACGGGTCATTTCACGAACCTCGGAAATCTTGGCCAGCATCGCCTTGATGAAAGC
>CADEEO010000016.1:31972-33657 GCA_902826365.1 uncultured Hyphomicrobiales bacterium
TCCGCCGCCGCCTTGATGGCCGCGTTGATCTCTTCAACTGTCGTCGCGCGCTTGGGAATGAACTTGAAATCCACCACCGAGACGTTGGGCGTCGGCACGCGGATCGAGGTGCCGTCGAGGCGGCCCTTGAGCTCCGGAATGACGAGGCCGATGGCCTTAGCCGCACCCGTCGAGGTGGGGATCATAGACATGGCGGCGGCGCGCGCCCGGTACAGGTCCTTGTGCATGGTATCAAGGGTCGGCTGGTCGCCCGTATAGGCGTGGATCGTGGTCATGAAGCCCTTGTCGATGCCGACGGCGTCATTAAGAACCTTCGCAACCGGCGCCAGGCAGTTCGTGGTGCACGAGGCGTTGGAGACGATGATATGGTCCTTGCTCAGCTTGTCATGGTTCACGCCATAGACAACTGTGAGATCGGCATTTTCGCCCGGCGCTGAAATCAGCACGCGCTTGGCGCCAGCCGTAAGATGCGCCGAAGCCTTGTCCTTCGCGGTGAAAATGCCGGTGCATTCCAGCGCGATATCAATGCCCAGTTCCTTCCATGGCAACTGCGACGGATCCTTGACCGCGGTAACCTTGAATTTTTCCGTGCCGATGTTGATCATGTCACCGTCAACCTTCACTTCGTGGGGGAAGCGGCCATGGACGGAATCATAGCGCAGCAGATGGGCGTTGGTTTCAACCGGGCCGAGGTCATTGATCGCCACCACATCGATATCCTTGCGGCCCGATTCAAAGATGGCGCGCACGATATTGCGCCCGATACGACCGAAACCATTCACCGCGACACGAACCTTGGCCATTACTGCTGTCTCCGTTACCTGAAATTGGGATCGCGGGTCTTATAGGCCATTTATCGTCGGGGGGAAGAGGTGCGCACATCAAAAAATGGCCGCCATGCGCATATGCAGGGCGGCCATAAGTTGCCGGGAGAATAAAGGGAAAAATTATTTCTTCTTGGGAGTTTTGAGAGCGGCGGCTTTCTTCCTTGCCGGAACTTTCGGAGCCATCTCATCGACAAGCACGGCAGCCCGCAGCCAATGAGCCTCGGCGCGGCCTTCGGGGCGTCCATCTTCTTCCCACATGCGGTAGGCAAGATCGGCAATGCGCTGGTCACGGCCGGCAATCACATTGTTCACAAGTGTCATGGTCACCACCATCGGGCTAAAATTGAACAGATGGGGCCTTATGTCATAAAATGGTGCAACGCACAATAGTTCAAGCTGCGATGTTGCGTCGCAATATACTTAAACAAGACGCGCCCGTCCCTCGCCCCGTTTACGGGGAGAGGGTTGGGGCCCATTGCGAAGCAATGGGAGGGTGAGGGGCATCTTTGTTCAAGGCGGCCGCGATGGGATAGAAGGTGGAGGGGATGTCCCCGCCCTGGCTTCAAGCCTGCATATGCTGGAAGATGTGGAGTTTGGATTGGTTTGGCTTAAAGCCCGGCCTTGAGACGCAGCGGTTTTTGCATCAGGGTTATTCTTGCAGAGCCCCAGATCGTACGGTGTCCAATGTTTGCCGCTGAGGTTGTTTAGCCATTTAAGGCGCGGGGACCATAGTGTCCCCGGGTCTTCCCTTCGGCTCCCGATGGAGCGGGGCGCTATCTTTCCCCTCTCCTGCAGGCGCTGCCCATGGTTCCGGCAATTTCGAGACGCTGTCGACACTGTCCCCTCCTTTCCGGAACC
>CADEEO010000017.1:0-7834 GCA_902826365.1 uncultured Hyphomicrobiales bacterium
GGATGACGTCGACGCTGATACGATTGGGTTCGAGATCGATGATCTCATAAACCAAGGCTGCCATGGCATAGATGCCGGCATCGCCAGAGCAGACGAGGGCCACTTGCTTGCCTTGCTTGGCAAGCTCAATGGCATGGCGGACGCGGTCCTCTTCACCGCCCAGCGGGAAACGGTGTTCGATCTGGTCTTCTTTTAGATCGGCAACGAGATCGAGATAGAGGCCGTAGCCTACCCAGTCGGTCGCCACCAGAAGTTTGGTTGTGGCATGCGGACTTCTCATTAGTTTACGTCCAGGGCCTATTCCCACAATCGACAGGTTTCCTCTCATATGCCCTCGTAACTCCACTATTGGTGAAGGCGCACGGGCAATTGCGACCGTCGCGCGTTTGCTCTTGGTCTTGGGCACGATCAATTCTGCTTCAGGTCCGGCCGCGGCAAGCGCTGCTGCCTCTGCCACACCGGGTGTTCCAACTTCCGCTAACACATAGTCCGAGGGATTTTTAAGGCGATGGCTTTCGGCTTTCAGTTCATCAGCCGAGAAATAACGCATGTATTTGTATTCCAACCCATCAATTGCGGGCTCGTCCTCCTTGAGATCAATTGAGGCATAACAACCTACCGAATCACTGGACAGTCCATGAGATGTCAGAGTGTTCTCAATTAGCTTTGACACTTCTTCGTAAGTTGTCCCTCGTTCGCAGCCAACCCCAACTGCAAGCGTGCAAGGGTGGTAGATTAGCTCTGTTGCTGAACCCGGAATGTCCAATTCTGTGACAATTATTTTTAATTCTGCGTCATCGGACTGACGAAGCGATTGGAGCCACGGTGCTTTGCCTTGGATGCTCACGGAGTCACCAGCAAGAAGCCGGGATGTGAAGTTCTTTACGTCTGCATGATTGGCAAGAATATATTCTACAGGTGGTTCGTCGAGGGCAACGCCGAAACGTAGGTCGCCAGCCGTTGTGATAGCGGCGTGGCCCTTGGTGATTTCAGCGATTTTCTGGGCAAGCGCATTCGCACCATGATGGCCGCCGAGGAGGGGGACGATGGAGGAACCGTCTTCCGCCACTGCTATGACTGGTGGCTCAGCAAGCTTGTCGTTGAGATGAGGGGCAATGGCGCGGATGAGGATGCCGCTGGCGCAGAGGCCGATGATGGTTAGGCCTTGCTGGAAAAGTTGGGCGAGATGGGCGGTTGCTTTGGCATAGGAAACATCGCCGCCGTTTACGCAATCGGGGGTGTGGATTTCGCCGTTCAGTTCGGCCTTGAGCTTCTGGGCAAGCGGCAGCGCCGAGATGCCGAGAATGAAGATGACCGGCTTCACCATGGTTCGCTGCCCGTGTAGACCAGGATGGTGGTGAAGTAGGGCAGGCTGTCGCCCTCCACGTCTTCCACCTTGCGGATGCGTTCGTTGGCGCGCGTGGCGTTTTCGATGACGGTGGCTTTTGAGATCAGATCAAGCGCCGAGAGGATGTTTCTAATCTTGCCGAAGTGGCGGCCCACCTTGATGATGGCGGTGGACTGGGCGGTGAGCAGTTCCTCGCGCAGGCGGTTCGCCTCCAGCGTCGCGGGCAGGACCTTCAACACGTCATTGCGGGCCGAAAGCGGTCGGCCGATGC
The DNA here is from genome assembly GCA_902826365.1 of uncultured Hyphomicrobiales bacterium. Lineage (GTDB taxonomy): Bacteria > Pseudomonadota > Alphaproteobacteria > Rhizobiales > Aestuariivirgaceae > Aestuariivirga. The sequence goes on from CADEEO010000017.1 coordinate 1,620, forward strand.
GGGCTGCCGCAGCGGTGATGGAGGAGACGCCGGGCACCACGATGGTTTCAAAGCGGTCGGCCAGGCGGGCAAAAATATACATGAAGCTGCCGTAAAAGAACGGATCGCCCTCGCAGAGCATGGCCACATCGCGGCCCGCCTTCAGATGCTCGGTGATGGCGGCAGCGCCACTGTCATAGGCAACCTGGGCCGGCTCGCGCTCAGTGCGCATCGGCATGTCGATTTTGAGCTCGATCACGTCATCGGGGAGGAAGGGTCTGGCGATGTCGCGGGCGGTGCTTTCGGTTCCGTTGGCGGTGAGATAGGCTACAACCGGGGCCATGGAAATGATGCGCCAGGCTTTCACCGTCATCAGTTCCGGGTCACCGGGGCCGACGCCAAGGCCATAGAGGATGCCGGTTTTCATGGCTTGATGGCCCGCCATTGGGTGACCGCCATGCGGGGTTTGAGGGCGCGGTAAGGGCCGATGGGTGTGAGATGTGAGATTTCTAGGCGCACCAGATCGCCGCCGTGTTTTTCCTGCAGGTCATAGAGGTGCATCTCACCCTCGATGGTGACGACATTGGCCACCATGCGGCCGCCGGGCTTCAGATGCTCCCATGAAGTTTCGAAGACTCCGGGGATGCCCACGCCGCCACCGATGAACACGGCATCAGGCCGGGGCTTGCCCTGCAAGGTATCGGGGACATTGCCTGCGACGATTTTCAGGCGCGGCGTGCCCAGTTGATCGGCATTCGCCGCAATCATTTTCAGGCGGTCTTCATGGTGTTCGAAGGCGATGGCTTCACAGCCTCGCGTCGAGCGCATCCATTCGATGGCGACCGAGCCGCAGCCCGCGCCCACATCCCAGAGCAGTTGATCGGGGGCGGGGGCGAGGGCGGCAAGGGTGGCGGCGCGGACTTCGCGCTTGGTGAGCTGGCCGTCATGGACAAAGGCCTCATCGGGAAGGCCCGCAAGGCGCGACCAGATTTTTGCAGTTGCTCCAGCCACACATTCCACGGCCAGCGTGTTGAGATCGGAGAATTGCTGTTTTGGCAGGGTGTCTGCGACGAAACTGGTTTGTGCTTCGCGTGGCCCCCCCATGTTCTCCAGAACGGTGATCGGGCTTTTCTCAAAGCCGCGCGCCACCAGCCGCCGCGCTACTTCCGGAATGGTGCTGGCATCGGCGGTGAGGACAATCAGGTTCGCGCCGGGCTGGATGAAGACTTCGATGTTGGCGGCATCACGTCCGTGCAAGGTGAGGGTATCGCAATCGGGCAAGGACCAGCCGAGGCGCGCGGCGGCGAGGGAGAAGGCCGAGAGATGTGGAATGATGGTCATTTCCGCGAAGAGAATGAATTCGAGCAGTTTCCGCGCCACGCCATAATTCATGGGGTCGCCGGTGGCGAGGATCACTGTGTCGCGGCCGCGCAGCGGCTTCATTTGCTCGACGACGACCGAGAAGGGCTGCGACCATTCGAGGCGTTCGGCTCTCAACGCAGGGAGGAAACTGAGAAGGCGCTCGGAACCGACGATTACATCGGTGTTTTGCAGCGCGAGTTTGGCGCTGGCGGAGAGGCCTTCATGGCCATCCTCGCCCATGCCGATGATGGTGAGCCATTTTTTCATGACAGTCCTTTCGACAGGCCGTTGACGCAGGCCGCCGCCATGGCGGTGCCGCCGCGTCGGCCCAGGATCGTGGCATAGGGAATGCCGCGCGGATTCTTGACTAGTTCGCCCTTCGATTCCGCGGCGCCAACAAAGCCCACGGGAAAGGCGGCAATGGCGGCGGGTCGCGGTCCGCCGGCATCAATCATTTCGATGAGGGCAAACAGCGCGGTGGGGGCATTGCCGATCACCACGAGTGCGCCGTCCAGATGGGGTGACCATAATTCCACAGAGGCGGCGGACCGCGTGGTTTGCGTGGCGATGCCGATTTCGCGGGCGCGGGGATCGTTCAGGGTGCAGATGACCTGAAGCGTCTTGTCGATGATCCCGTGGTGCAGCATTTCGGCATCGGTCAGGATTGGCTTTGCCAGCGCCTTTGTGCCAGCCGCGACAAAATCCCCGGAAATGCGCAGGTCGCCCACGATGTCGGTCATGCCGCAGGCGTGGACCATGCGGATGGCGATGGTTTCCGCGCTTACGGGCAAACCGGAAAGATCCGCCTCGCCGCGAATGATGGCGAAGGATTTTTCGTAGATGGCCGATGGGTCGCGGAGGTAATCCATCATTTCTTCTTCATGCTCAAGGGGCCGAGCGGATGCTTGGCATGGGGATAGGGCGCATGGGTGTGGCCATCGTCATGGGAGTGATCGTGGCCGTGTTCATGGCCGTGGTGATGTGCATGGTTGACGATCTCGAACGGGCCCTTGGCGTTGATGCCTTCGACATGGTGGTGGTGGCTTTCCTGCACGGCGCCCACATCGGCCTCAAAGCCCAGCACGGCCGTGCGGTATTTGCACATCTGGCAGTTCATGGCGATGTCGCCGGTGAGGATCTGCTGGACGCGCTCGACGAAGGTGTCGATCACCGCGGGATGGTCATTGAGATAAGGGGCCTTGATGAATTCGATATTTGGATGACGCCTCGCTACATCGTCCGTCGCGTCATAGATGCGCTGGACGAGAATTCCAGTGAAGAGGAAATAGGGGAATACGATGATGCGCTTGTAGCCAAGCCTTGCGGCGTGTTCCAGGCCGGGGTCCACCAGCGGGAAGGTTACACCCGAGTAGGCCGTCTCGGCCCAGCCAAAGCCGAAGCCTTCCCAGAGAATGCGGGTGACTTTCGTGACATTGGAATTGGCATCGGGATCGGAGGCGCCGCGGCCCACGACGACAAGCAGGGTTTCATGCAGCGGCACCTTCGACGGGTTGGCGTCGAGGGCCTCTTGAATGCGGTCGCCGGCGGCGCGCATCATCTTGGGGTCAATGCCCAGTTCCTTGCCATAATCGATTTTCAGGCCATTGCCGGCGGCATAGGTGTTCAGCACGGAGGGAATGTCGTTCTTGGCGTGGCCCGCCGCAAACAGCATGCCGGGCACGGCGAGCACCCGCTCCACGCCCTTGGCCTTCAACGCATCAAGGCCGTTGCGGATGATGGGCGTGGCAAATTCGAGGTAGCCGTATTCCACCGGGTATTGCGGCAGGCGCTTTTTGAGATGCTCGGAGAGCACGGCGAATTCGGTGACTGCATCGGTGTCCCGGCTGCCATGGCCGCACAGCATTACGCCCAGTTTTGTCATTTTGCCTGCCTTCCATAAATCAGCGTTGCCTGTGATGGCCACGGAAGGCAGCTCCGGCTTTGGCTCCTTGAGAGGTAAGCCGCACCGGAATAGCTTTCAGTCCCTCGAGGGGAACGCTGCTGATGGCCCTTCATAGGCGCATGCGGGAATCGGGACAAGGATAGAAACGGCGGGTGGGTGTTGCGGAGCGGCATTTTAACTCCGGGTTTGATTTTGGGGGCGCGCAAAGCTATGGTTTTGACAGGTTAAGCTCCCAAAAGATCAACAAAAACAGGAGTGATGCATGGCTATTCTCGGTTCGGTTACACCCGTTTTGCGGATATTTGATGAGCAGAAGGCGCGTGAATTCTATATCGGTTTCCTCGGATTCAAGGTTGACTTTGAACACCGTTTTGAGCCCGGCTTCCCGCTTTATATGGGCGTATCGCATGGCGACTGCACCCTGCATCTCTCGGAGCATTTCGGGGATGGCTCACCCGGAGCGCAGGTCCGCATATCGGCGGACGATGTCGATTCCTATTCCGCCGGATTACTGGCAAAGAAGTATAAGCACGCCAGGCCCGGAAAGGCCGAGGTCATGCCGTGGGGAAAAAAGGAACTGACAATTGCCGATCCTTTTGGAAACCGGCTGACGTTTTTTGAAGATGCAGATGAATGAGGTGGTTATGGAAACGGTAAAATTCACCCAGATGAAGGATGGCGACCGGGAGGACTATGCTTTCCTCAGTTCGCATGAACTGGAATATGTGGCGGGAACGGCGGACCGTTTGCTGACAGCCATGGTTGAACTCGACAAGTCCGTGTCCGGCTACAAGATCACGCGGCTTGGCCATTCGCTGCAGGCCGCCACGCGGGCCTGGAAGGATGGGGCGGACATTGACTGGGTGGTGTGCGCGCTCCTTCATGACATCGGCGATATCTATGCGCCTTACAACCACGATGAATATGCGGCCACCATCCTGCGGCCCTTCGTGCGCGAGCAATGCGCCTGGGTGGTGCAAACCCACGGGGATTTCCAGATGGTCTATTACGCCCAGCACGTCGGCGGCAACCCCAACAAAAGGGATGCCTTCAAGGGCCATGCCTATTTCGATGATTGCGCCGAATTCTGCGAGAAATGGGATCAGAGCAGTTTCGATCCCGATTATGAAACAAAGCCGTTGGAATTCTTCGCGCCCATGGTGCGGGAGGTTTTCGCGCGGAAGGCCTATGCTCCCGACGTGATCAAAAAGGGCGTGCGGGTGAAGCTTTCAGATTCGGCAATGGCGGCCCAGCGCAAGGCTGCGTAGTTGTCATGCGGATTATCCTGTTCCTTCTCCTGTTGTGCTCGCCGGCCTTTGCGGCGGAATGGACCACCTATTCAAATCCACGCTTTGGCGCCAGCGTGGATATTCCGCCCGGATTTGTGAACGATGTTCCGGCATCTGAAAATGGCGACGGGTTGGTTTTTCACTCGGCCGATAAACAGGCAGAACTACTGGTTTGGGGCAGCAATCTGACGGACGGGGATTTCAAACTCGATTCCGAGATCCGGCTCAACCGGGAACTGGATGACGACTGGCAGGTTTCCTACAGGAAGGAATCCGGAAGTGAATGGGCCGTATATTCCGGAAGCCAGAGCGGCCGCATCATGTACGCTCGTTCGGTTTCATCATGCAAAGGAACGCAGGCCGTGCATTTTCGCATTGAATATCCGGAAGCACAGAAGAAAGACTATGACGCAATTGTTGAGCGCCTCAGCAAATCGCTGAAAGCCGGGCCTGCTTCCGACTGCGGTTAAAACTCGATCCCTGCCTGGGCCTTCACGCCGGAGCGGAAGGGGTGCTTGATCAGTTCCATCTCGGTCACGAGGTCGGCGATCTCGACGAGCTCTTCCTTGGCGTTGCGGCCGGTGACGACGATATGCTTGTCGGCGGGGCGGTTTTTCAGGACCTCAAGCACTTCCGCCAGGGGCAGGTAATCATAACGCAGGACGATGTTGAGTTCGTCGAGCATCACCATTTTATAGCTGGGATCGGCGATCATGCGCTTGGCTTCTTCCCAGCCGGCGCGCGCATGGGCGATGTCGCGGTTGATGTCCTGGGTTTCCCAAGTGAAGCCTTCTCCCATGGCCTTGATGGTCACAAGCTCGGGGAATTTTTCCAGCACGGTGCGCTCGCCGGTGCCCCAGGCGCCTTTGACGAATTGAATGACGCCGGCGCGCATGCCATGGCCGATGTGGCGGAACACCATGCCGAAGGCGGCGGTGGATTTGCCCTTGCCCTTGCCGGTGTGGACAATGAGCAATCCGCGCTCAATGGTCTTGCCCGCCATGATCTTGTCGCGGGCGGCTTTCTTCTTGGCCATCTTGTCGTGGTGGCGGGCGGCGTCGATGTCTTCGGTCATTGCTGAAGGTCCCTGAGCAGATCATAGGCTGAATTGAGGCGCGGTGTCCAAAGGCCGCGGGAGGCTGCCTCTTCAAAGCGCTGGGCAATTTCCTTCAGCGCCGCAGGATTGTTGATTTCGATGAACTCGCGGGTGTCGCCGTCGGCCAGGAAGGCATCATATGCCAGATCGAAGTGGTGGGTTTTGACCGCCCCCGTGGAGGCGGCGAAAGCGAACATGTAATCGACCGTGGCGGCGATTTCGAAAGCGCCCTTGTAGCCGTGGCGCTTCACGCCGGTAATCCACTTGGGATTCACTACGCGCGAACGCATGACGCGGCCCACTTCTTCTTCCAGGGTGCGGATCACCGGGCGCTCCGGGCGGGAATGGTCATTGTGATAGACGCGGGGCTGCGCTCCGGAAGCGGCCTCGACGGCTGCCGACATGCCGCCTTCGAATTGATAATAATCGTCGCTGTCCAGCACATCATGTTCGCGGTTGTCCTGATTGTGGACAACGGCTTCGATGTTCTTGAGGCGCTGGGTGAACTGGGCCTCGTCCTGGACGCCCGCCTCGCGCGCGCCATAGGCGAAGGCGCCCCAGGTGACATAAGCGGCGGCGAGGTCGC
>CADEEO010000017.1:7934-13136 GCA_902826365.1 uncultured Hyphomicrobiales bacterium
GGCCTGGGCGATGTCATCGCCGCCGGTGCGCATGTTGGAGGTTCCCCAGGCGGAAAGGCCAAGGGCTTTCGGATATTGGCCGAAGTCCTGGAAATGACGGACGAGCATGTCCTCGGCGGATTTCTGGCCGAGGGTCCAGGCCGTGGGGGTGGGTACCGTGCGGTTGTCGAGGGAATAGAAGTTACGGCCGGTGGGCAGCACATCAAGCCGTCCGCGCGTGGGCGCGCCGGAGGGGCCGGGGGCTACGCGGCGTCCGTCCAATCCTGTCAGAAGCGCTTCAATTTCGCTAGACCCACAAGCGCGCAGGGCGGGACGTATGACGGTGTCGATCTTCTCGATCACGGATTTTACATTTTCCTTGTCGGCATCGCGGATGCTTGGGCCGAGTTCGTTGTATTGGACGATGGGACCAGGCTTCCTCTTGGCGGGCATGACCAGAGCCTGGGCACAGGCTTCCAATCTCTCCACCGTATCGCCATTGGTGCGCCAAGGTGAATTCACAAGCTTGAGGAGTGCTACAGGTTTTTCACCGGTCCAGCGGTCGGACATGACACAGGCCAGCGGATCGAATCCGTCAAAGCCAAAATCCCTGGCCAGCGCCCGGATGAGCGACTGGTCGCCACCTTCGCCCAGACCGCGCTGCACCCGGGTGAGCGCCACGAGCAGGTCCGCTTCCTGCGCGCCGGTGGGCGAGGTGCCGAGGATATGCAGGCCATCCCTGATCTGCGCTTCTTTGAGATCGCAGAGATAGGCATCGAGTTTGGTGAGATCGCTGTCATCATCGCCGGTGAAGCCCGCGTCGAGGTCCAGCCTATTGCTGCGGGTGAGATCGAGAATGTCTTTCTTGAGGGCGGCAAGCCTGCGGCGGTCAAGACCGGAAGCGAGATAGTACTCATCCACCAGCGCTTCCAGATCCTTCAACGGTCCATAGGTTTCCGCCCGGGTCAGCGGCGGCGTGAGATGGTCAATGATCACCGCCGAAGTGCGGCGCTTGGCTTGCGTGCCTTCTCCGGGGTCGTTTACAATGAAGGGATAGAGTTGGGGCAAAGGCCCATGGGCAATTTCGGGATAGCATTCGGCGCTGAGGCCATTGGCCTTGCCCGGCAGCCATTCGAGATTGCCGTGCTTGCCGTTGTGAATCAGCACATGGGCCTTGAAGCTGTGGCGCAGCCAGAAATAGAAGGCGAGATAGCCATGGGGCGGAACCAGCGCTGCATCATGGTAGGTGGTTTTGGGGTTGATGTTGTAGCCGCGGGCGGGCTGGATGCCGATGGCCACATTGCCGGTGGTGAGCACCGCGAGATGAAAGGCGCCGTTGCGGAAGAAGGGATCGGTTTCCGGAATGTCCCAGCGCGAAGTGATCTGTTCACGGACGGCATAGGGCAGTTCGACGAAATATTTCTGGTATTCGGCCAAACTCAACTTCACGTGGTGAGGCGCATCGAGGGGTGACTGCGGAGAGCGCATGAAAGCAAGAAGATGGATCAATTCATTGCCGCTGGCTGGAACCTCGCCTACGTCATAACCTGCATCCTGCATGGCCTTCAGCATGGCAATGGTGCTGGCGGGCGTATCATAGCCCACGCCATTGGCGATGCGGCCATCCTTGTTAGGATAATTGGCGAGGATGATCGCCACCTTGCGGTTGATCGATTCACGGTGGCGCAGCGCAATCCAATTCGCGGCGAGGTCCGCCACAAATTCCACGCGGTCGGCCACGGGCTTGTAGGTCACGACGCGGCTCTGGGTGGCCTCATGGTAAAAACTGTCGCTCTTGAAGGAAATGGCGCGGGAATGGATGCGGCCGTCAAGCTCCGGCAGCACAACATTCATGGCGAGGTCGCGTGCTCCCAGGCCTTGCGCACTTTCGCGCCAACTCTCTTCCGAGACCGTGCCGAGGGCAACCTGAAGTACCGGGCAATCATATTGCGCCAGCGGATCACCACTGCCGCCCGAAGTTGCGGCAAACGACGTAGCGTTCAGCAGCAGGCTGGGTGAATGCTCGGTAAGAGATTCATGGATGAAATCGGAGCTGGCCTTGTCTTTCAGGCTGGTCACGAAAATACTTACGCAGCCAAGTCCGCGTTTTGCGAGCGCATCGATCAGGGCATCAATGGGGGCCGTCTGGGCGCCGTCAAGCACCGAACGGTAGAAAATCAGTCCCGTCATCTGCTTGCCGCTGGTGCTGCGGTAAATGCCATTGCTGGGCGGGGCTTCGGCGGGCGCTGGAATTTCTGTCTCTTCCAGCAGATGCTGGCAATAACCGAGAAATTTCGCGGCGTTGAAGTGGCCGCCGGCCACGAGATACTGGCGCAGGCGCTCGCAATCCTGGAGAGACAGATTTGAGCGCGACGTGAGATCTGGATCGGGCTGGGAATCGCCGGGAAGCACCACGAGCTTGATGTCGTTGTCCTTGGCCAGCGCCCCGATCTGCTCCAAGCCATAGAGGCAGTAGCTGGCGCCGCCGAGCAGGCGCAGCACAATCAGCCGCGCTAGGCTCAAGGTTTTTTCGAGATAGAGATCGACGGAAAGATTGTGCTGTAGGTGCAGAAAGTTGGCGAGGCGCAGGGTGGGGAATTTTCCGGTGTCATAGGCCCGGGCCAGCGCGGCAATCTCGCTGTCGGCCGCACTCAGCACCACGATATCGGCGGGCGATTGCTTGAGGTCGACTGCCTCCGCCGCCCCGTCGATCACGCCACTTGTCGTGGCGAGGAGGTGCATCAGCCCTGGAGGGCCGCAGTGATTGCCTGCTGGTCCATGCCTTTTACGCCGATCACCACAAGTCTGGTGGCGCGGTTCTCACCACTTTTCCAGGGCCTGTCAAAATAACTGTTCATGCGGGGTCCTACGGCCTGAATCAGCAACCGTGACGATGACCCTACAACATTGGCAAAACCCTTCAATCGCAAAATAGTGCTGTCGGCGATCACCTCGGTGATGCGCTTCTGCAGCGCGCCGCGGTCCTTCACATCGGGAAGGGCGACGGTGAAGCTGATGAAATCATCATGGTCGTGCTGCTCTTCGCCTTCCATCTCGTGGTGCGACTGCCGGTTGCCGATGTCACCCTCGGCGGCGGAGCCAAGGCCAAGCAGGGCCTTGATGTCGAGCTTGCCATGCTCGCTCAGCAGGATGCGGGTGCCCTTGCGGATTTGCCCTTCGATATCGGCGGTGACATCAAGGGTTTCCTCGTCATCAAGCAGATCGGTCTTGTTGAGGATCACCATGTCGGCGCAGTTCAGTTGATCCTCGAACAGTTCCTCGATGGGATTTTCATGTTCCAGCTTGGGATCGGCCTGGCGCATGGCCTGAATGGTCGCCTCATCATCGGCATAGCGGCCTTCGGCCAACGCCTTGGCATCAACCACGGTCACCACGCCATCAACGGTGACGCGAGCCGAAATCTCCGGCCAGTTGAAGGCGCGGATAAGCGGCTGGGGCAGGGCAAGCCCCGAGGTTTCGATCACGATGTGATCAATGGGCGTGGTGCGGTCCATAAGCTTTTTCATGGTCGGCACGAAATCATCGGCCACGGTGCAGCAGATGCAGCCGTTGGCCAGTTCGATGACATCTTCCTCCTTGCACAGAGCATCTCCACAGCCTTTCAACACTTCGCCGTCCACGCCCACATCACCAAATTCGTTGATGATCAGGGCGATTCTGCGGCCATTGGCGTTTTCCAGCATGTGGCGGATGAGGGTGGTTTTACCGGCTCCGAGGAAGCCGGTAATGATTGTCGCGGGAATTTTTCCGGGGATCATGTTGCGTAAGCATCCTTGCCGAATTTCTCCAAGGCGAGTCCGAGGAACAAGCCAATCAGGCACCACAGCACAGCCGAGGCGGCAATGGTGTTGGCGGCGAAGCTTGCCGCAAGCCCGGCGGGCACCGCCGTTTCATGAGCCACCGGCTGGGGCGCGCCAATGATGTGGGGCAGGGCGATGAGAATTACTGCGGCGGCCAACCAGATGAGCTCGCGCCTGGTGGCAATCAGGAATATGCCAATCCCCGATGCAATGATGGTGGCCACCCACCAGACCTGGCGCAATACCAGATCGGCTGCCGGCATGCCAGGTAGCTCCGGTGCAAGCCCGGCACCAGGTGCCACCGTTGCCGCGAGAAAACCGCAGATGCCCCAGATCAATCCGTTATTTGGGGTAATGGGTAATCCGGTCAGCAGAGAAATGCCAGCCAGCAGAAGGGCAAAACCTGCTCCGGTGATCATCGAGGAAACGGTCGTTGAAAGGGTCCGCGGCCAGCCATCGGCGGGGGCCCATTCCTCTTCTTCATGTTCATGGGCCGGAGCTGGCGTAACTGCCGCATCGGCAGGCGCTGCTGGATCGGTCGTTGCCGCCGCGTGGTCGTGAGCAGCAGGTTCAGCTGTTTCGTAAACTTCCGCGGCGAGAATCAAGGGTGTGGTCTGCACATGCTGAACACCGCCATAGATAAAGCCAGCCGCCATTCCCGCGACAAGTGCCGCGAGCACAAGTCTTCCAATCATGATTTTGATCCCTGATTTTTTAGTGGCAGGGGAAGCCGATGGAGTGGCGCGTGTCGTGGGCCGCGTTGTGGGCCGCGCTAATGTGCGACATGCCAACGAGGAACACCAGTGAAGCGCCAACAAACAGGCAGACGGCGCCTGCGGTTACGCGCTGCGAAGCGCTAAGAGATTGGGTAGATGATTTTACAATGGCCATGGACACCCTCCGTGCGACCGATTTCATTTGGGGCTTTCACCCCGGTTCTTCGCGCGGCAGGTCTCCTGACTTCGCGGGTCGCTGGCTTCATGCGGGCCTTCCCGGTTTCCCAGTGGCATTATTCGCATAAAACCTCGCCGCTTACAGTTGCGGGGGCAGTCACGGGTTTGGCCCCATTTGGGTCGTCCGCACCGTGTTCCCTGTTAGGCTCTTCACCGTTTGGCTTCTGAGCACCGAGCCTTTCTGTTGTGCCAGCCAAGGGCCGGTTCCGTCAACCTGATTCTAGGTCCAGAGGCTGAGCATCGCGCCGACAGCGCCTGAAACCGGATCGGTGCCAGGCTTTGCAACCTTGGCAATGCGCGTCCTGATGGCGGCCTTGTCGGACTCTCCGGAGCGCATGAGATCGTATTTCGAACCGGGCGGATAGGCGCCGATGACGAGGAGATCGGGGCTCGACGACATTCTCTTGTGACCGGTGCCCGCCGGCAGAAGCAGCGCGTCGCCGGCGCGG
>CADEEO010000017.1:13236-32788 GCA_902826365.1 uncultured Hyphomicrobiales bacterium
CTCGAAATCGAGAAGGATGAGCTGTTCCGCAAGACGTGGCAGATTGCCTGCCATGTGAGCGATGTTCCTAATATCGGCGACTATTACAGCTTCGATCTCGTAGGCGAGCGGGCCCTTATCGTGCGCGGCAAGGACAATCAAGTGCGGGCCTTCCACAATGTCTGCCGGCATCGCGGCAGCCGGGTTGTGGCCACCGAGCGCGGCACCTGCAAGTCGGCCATCGTCTGCCCCTTCCATGGCTGGTCCTACAATCTAGACGGAACCCTGCGGGCGGTGCCCCAGGCCAAGTCCCTGCCCAAGCTTGATCCAGTCGGGCATGGCCTGCCGCCGGTTGATTTTGAAATCTGGCATGGCTTTGTGTTCGTGCGCTTCGTGCGCGGCGACCAGCCTTCGGTGGCCCAGATGATGGCGCCGCATGAGGATATCATCGGCCATTACCGGATGGCCGAGACAAAGCCCTACGGCAAGATGATCTCGCAGAAAATGCCGGTGAACTGGAAGTCGGTGCGCGATGTGGACAACGAAGGTTACCACGTGCCGGTTGCCCATCCGGCGCTGCAGGACCTTTATGGCAATGGCTACGTCGATGAGAGCATGGGGTTTGGCATCACGCGTTCAACCGGCGTATTCAACGAAAGCCGCGACCGGTACTGGAGCGTGCGGAACTACAAGAAAATCCTTCCCCCGATGGCGCATCTGCCGGAGGCCAACCAGAAGGTCTGGTATTATTACGGCATTTTCCCCAACATGGTGTTCATGCTCTATCCGGACATGATAGGTTTTTATCAGGAATATCCGGTAGCCGTCGACAAGACGATCCAGCGCTTTTCCTATTATGCGCTCGAGGATGACCGCCGCGAGACCAAACTTTCGCGCTATCTGGCCAAGCGGATTGATGAGCTGACCGGCATGGAAGACACCCAGTTGATCGCCTGGTGTTTCGAGGCGTTGCAGTCTTCGGGTTACAAGGGGCTTATTCTCTCGGACCTGGAAAGCGGGGTTAGGGCCTATCACGACATGCTGCGCCAAGTGGTTCCGGTGGTGGGCCTTGAGAAGCCGCCGGTTCCGGGCGCCATGGCAGAGACCAACAAGGTGTTGCGGGATGCCATCCCGCCGCTGCCGTGGGGCCGTTGACTACATAAAGTTTTAAACGACTTTGCGCGGACAGGCGTGTCAACAGGGTTGATACGACTCCGGCGTTGGTTTACCTAGGTTCCAACCTACCTTGAACAGTTAAGACGAATCAGGCGGCAATTCCAAGGTTGGCCAAGGAGCCTTTATGTCCGCGCAGAAGCAATCCAGAGGTGAGATCGCAGCGGTCTTGCTGGCAAGCCGCGCGGCATTTGCATCAACGGCGCTATTCAGCTGCCTAGTGAACATCCTCATGCTCACGGGCCCGCTGTTCATGCTGCAGGTCTATGACCGGGTGCTGACCTCGGGCAGCGTGCCGACGCTGGTGGCGCTGACCGGCATCGTCATCGCACTCTACGCCTATTATGGCTTCCTGGAATATCTGCGGGCCCGCATTCTGGTGCGCATCGGCAGGCGGGTTGAAGAAAAGCTGCGTGACCGGGTTTTTGATTCCATGGCGGAGCATGCGCTGCGCCGCACGCAAGGCATTGGCGGCCAGCCGATCAATGACCTGGCAACGATCCGCCAGTTCCTTTCGGGGCAGGGGCCCTTCGCCTTTCTCGACATGCCGTGGGTTCCTATCTATCTGCTGGTGATCTTCCTCATGCATTGGCTGCTGGGGGTTGCCGCCGTCATTGCGGCCATTGTCATTTTCATTCTGGCGGTCTGTTCGGAAAAGGCCACGCGTGGACCCTTGGCTGAAGCCAATTCGGCCATGGTCAAATCTTCTATCATGACCGATGAAAGCCGGCGCAATTCGGAGGCGCTGCATTCGCTCGGCATGCGCGGGGCCATCCGCAAGAAATGGTCTGATGTGCAGCAGCTGGCGCTGGACCACCAGACCGTTGCCAATGACGTGGGCGGCAGCCTCAGCGCCGCATCGCGGGTTTTGCGCCTCATGGTGCAATCGGGAATTCTGGCGCTTGGCGCCTATCTGGCGCTCCAGCACGAGATTTCAGCGGGCGCCATGATTGCCGCGTCGATCATCATGGGGCGGGCGCTTGCCCCTGTTGAACAGGCGGTGGCAAGCTGGCAGCAATTTCTCGGTTTCCGCAAGGCGATTGAGCGGCTGGGAAATATCCTCGCGTCAGTTCCGGCCGTCGCCAACCGGATGAAGCTTCCGGCACCTACGGGCAAGCTCGAGGTTGAAAATCTCATTGTTCAAATGCCGGGCACGGAAAAGCCGGTGCTGCATGGCATCACCTTTACGGTGGAGCCGGGCAAGGGCATCGGCGTGATCGGTCCCACGGGGGCCGGCAAATCCACTTTGGCGCGAGCCCTTGTGGGCGTCATGCCGATTACCCGCGGCACGGTGCGCCTTGACGGCGCCACCCATGACCAGCGTGATGTAGACGAGGCAGGCAAGCTTATCGGCTATCTGCCGCAGGACATTCAATTGTTCGATGGCACGGCGGCGCAGAACATCGCGCGCTTTGATGTGAATGCAGATCCGGCGAAGATTGTGCAGGCGGCCCAGCTTGCCAATGTCCATGATCTCATCATGCGGCTGCCCAAGGGTTACGATACGCCGCTGGGTGAAAATGGCGCGCGGCTTTCGGCAGGCCAGCGGCAGAGGGTTGCCTTGGCGCGTTGCCTGTTTGGCGACCCCGTATTGTTTGTTCTCGATGAGCCCAATTCAAATCTTGATGCGGAGGGCGAGGCGGCGCTTGACCGGGCCATCCGCGTGTCCATGGAACGGGGAGCCTCCGTTGTCGTCATTGCGCACCGGCCAAGCGCTCTCGCTTCGATCCAGCAAATCCTCGTGTTGAGCGAAGGCCGGACCGTGGCGCTGGGGCCGCGTGACGATATCCTGAAGCGCGTGCTGAATAGGCCCGCTACGGGCGAGGGAAAAGCAGCACCGCCTCCACCCGCAAAACCAACCCTCACACAGGTGAACTAGGCGATGCAACCGATCAACACAAACTCTTCGCTGCGCCGTTTCCAGGTCATCGGTTTCCTGTCTGTCCTGCTCATGGTTGGCGTGGTGGGAGGCTGGGCCAACTTCACCGAACTGAATGGCGCCGTCATCGCGCCCGCCACCATCATGGTTGAATCCTATTCGAAGAAGGTCCAGCACAAGGAAGGCGGCATCGTCGGCGAGATCAGGGTAAAGGATGGCGACCGGGTCGAGATGGGCCAGGCGCTGATTGTCCTCGACAACACCGAAACCAAATCCGAACTTGCCATCATTGACGGCCTTCTGGATGAGGCGTTTTCCAAGCGGGCGCGGCTGGAAGCGCAGCGTGACCGGGCTTCAGCCATAACTTTTCCACCGGAGGTTCTGGCGCGGGCCAGTGAACCAGGCGTTGCCGCCATAATGGCGGGACAGACCAAGCTGTTCAATGCGCGGCTGCAAGCCGTTGTCGGCAAAAAGGACCAACTCACCAAGCAAATTGGCCAGTTGACGGAGCAAATCGGCGGTCTGGAATCGCAGAGAATTTCCAAGGAAAAGCAGTTGACCCTGATCAGTGCCGAACTCGTCGATCTCAAAGATTTGCAGAGCAAGGGGCTGGTGCCGGTCAGCCGCGTCATGGCGATGGACCGCGAAACGGCACGTCTTGATGGCGAACGGGGAGAGCTTGTTGCCAGCAAGGCTTCAGCCGAGGCGCGCATTGCCGAAGTGAAGGTGCAAATCCTGCAGATTGATGAAGAAGACCTGTCGCAGACCCTGACTGACCTTCGCGATATCGAGGGCAAGGTAGCCGAGTTGAAGGAGCGCAAACTCGCGGTGGCTTCGCGGCTTGAACGAATGGTCATCAAATCGCCGATCACCGGCGATGTATACCAGCTCGCGGTTCACACCGTTGGCGGCGTCATCGGGCCGGGCGAGCCCCTTATGCTCATTGTTCCGGAATCCGACGAGTTGATCCTGCAGGCCCAGGTCATGCCGCAGGACATTGACAAGGTGCGGGCTGGCCAGATCGCCCATATCCGCTTTCCCGCCTTCAACTCCAGGCTTACGCCGGAGATTGCGGCGAAAGTGACGCAGATTTCCGCCGATACGAGCCGGATTGATGCGAGTTCGCCGGCTTTCTATTCCGTGCGTCTGATGATCTCGGCTGCGGAACTTGCCAAGCTCGGCTCCAACAAGCTCAAACCCGGCATGCCGGCCGAAGCCTTTATCCAGACGGAAGCGCAGACGCCGATGACCTATTTCCTGAAGCCCCTCACCGACCAGTTCGCCCACGCGTTACGCGAAAGTTAAGAGGGCATTTTTCCCGCGGCAACGGAGTTTTAACCCTAACGGCCTATTACTGGTGGGATGAGTGTCCGTCGAGTAATCCTTGCGTCTGTTAGTTCCGCGTTTCTCGCTGCATGTGTGGCTGCATCCGGTCCGGCATTCGCCACATCCGAAAAGCCCAATGAAATCATCGCCGAGCAGGCCTATGAGGCGCTGGCTGCGGGAGACCAGAAAACAGCGATAAGCGCGTATTCACAGGCGATTGAATCCCAGGATTTGCCCACGGAAGTGCTGGCGAATGCTTTGCTCAATCGCGGCCTGGCCTATCAGCAGCTTTCTGAGCACCAGGAAGCCATTGATGACTATACTGCGGCGCTCCAGCTTGACGCGATGAGCGCTGAAATGCGCGCCACCGCCCTTTATAACCGGGGCCTGAGTCAGCAGAAATTGCCGAATCTTTCGGCGGCGGTTGAAGATTACACCAGCGCGCTCTTTCTCGACCCCACCTTTGCCCACGCCTATTATGGCCGCGGCAATGCGCTGCGGGAAAGCGGGCAGTTCCTTTTTGCCCTCTCGGATTATGAGAAAGCCACGCGCTATCATTATCCCAATGCGGGCCAAGTCTATTATGCGGAAGCGCTCGCTTATGAAAGCCTGAAGCGTCCGAATGAGATGCGGAAATCGCTGGAGCGGGCCGTTGCGGCCAATCCCAAGTTCAAGCAGGCGGTAGACAGACTTGCCACGCTGCAAGGCGGCGCCGTGGCTAAGCCTGCGGTTGTGGCCAATGTTGGCGGCGGCCAGCTCACGGTGCGCAAGCCTGACCTGCCAAAGGCGGTTGAGCCTAGTTCCGCGCTGCTCAGTGAGGGCGAAAGCGACCCCATCATGACTTCGGCGGTCAGCACGCCTGAGCCCGCAACCAAAAAAATTGTTGACCGCGTGCCGGCCGAACAAGAAAAAATCGTTGCTGTGGAGGTGGTTGAGGACGATGACATTGTGGCTGAGGCCGCGCCGGAAGCCGCTGAACCCACCATTGCTTCGATTGCCGAACCCGCCGCTGAAGAGTTTGCAGAAGTAGAGCCTGCTTCTGCTCCCGCCATGGAGGGCTGGAGCGTGCAGGTGGCGTCCGCCACCAGCGAGGATGGCGCATGGTCCACCTGGAAGAAAATGAAGGCCAAGCACCGATCGCTTGCAAACTCGAAGCCGATTGTCGTGAAGGCAGACCTTGGTACCAAGGGCATTGTCTACCGGGTGCGCCTGGCCGGCTTTGAGGACCAGAATGCCGCGAAGAAAAGCTGCACCAAGTTGAAATCGAGCGGCGTTTCCTGCTATGTGAGCAAGCTCAACTCATAGTACGGCTGAAATGATCTCGGCCTCGAGCCAGCCGCGCAGGAAATTCTCCGCGGTCTGGGGAATTGGTTCGCCGCGCGCTGCTGCATCCAACGCTGCGGCTTCCTCGCGGCCCAGCATCCGGAAGCGTGATGCAGCGCCCTGGCGCCAGACCACCAGTTCCTGCGGCGCGTCCAGCCTTTGCGGAGAAGGGGGCAATTCGCCGGCGATCAAAGCGGCCCAGATGCTCGCGGCATTGGTGCGCAGTTGCAATCTTTGAACCGAGGGATGAAGCGGTTGCGAAACGATGCTGGCTTCGGGGGCATCAAGCGCGGCGTGAAAAGCTTTCTCCAGGCGCGCCAGATCGGAAAGCGCCTGGCTGCGGGAGAAGGGTTTGTTCAAATCGAGAAAGTCCGGGAGATGCAGCGACAGCAGCCTGACTTTTGGAGTTTCGGCTGTTGCAAAGCAATGTCGCGCCATGGTGTTAAAGGCAGTTTCGCCCATGTAGAGCCGGAGCCGTGGATAATCATGGGCCAGAAAATCCGTGAGGCGGGCAGGGGTAAGGGTTTCATCGACAGCCATCATCTGACATAGATGACGAACCCCGCTTCAACTGCCAATCACGAGCCCGTTCACGCCCTCACGTTAGCGTGATTAAGCCCCGCTCACTTCAGCAGGAAGGTGACCTTCAGGTTGACGCGCCATTCGCTGACCTTGCCATTTTTGACAACGCACTTGATGTCCTGCACCCAGGCGCCTTCAATCTGGTCCAAGGTGCTATCGGCGCGCTTGATCCCGCTTTCAATTGCATCTTCTATGCTCTTGGGGGAAGAGGCGGTGAGTTCGATAACTTTTGCAACTGTGGTCATGGTCAGTCCTATCTCCAAGCTGGAAAACATTGGCTTTGAGGTTTTCCTCCGGTCCATGTTAGCATAGAAATTTCATCCCTGGTCCAGAGGAATTCCATTAATTTATGGCGCTGCATCTGATCAAATTATGTGTCGGCGTTTCAGAGGTGTCGGAACTCAGGCAATGGGTGCGCGATGCGCGCAAGGGCCTCGACAGCCTCGATCACACAACGCGGATGTTTCCCAAGCGCGGCGACGAGATATTGAATGGCGGTTCACTCTACTGGGTGATCCGCGGCATGATCCTCTGCCGCCAGCCGATCGCGGATCTTGTGCCGGTCAAGGGCAAGGACGGCATCTCGCGCTGCCGCATTGATTTCAAGGCGAGGATCGTGCCGGTCTGGCCCACGCCGCGCCGGGCGTTCCAGGGCTGGCGCTATCTCAGCGCTGAAGATGCGCCGGCGGATTTGAAAAAGGGCGCAACGGCCAGCGAGATGGATGAATCCATGCGGCGGGAATTGTCCGCGCTGGGATTGCTGTGAGTTTACACTTCGATGTTATCAATTAGCCTTGTTTTGCCCAGCCAGGCGGCGGCTAACAGGCGCAAGGGTTCGTCGCTATGCGATTGCGGCACGGCGAGGGTTTCCGCGTTCCGCGCGGTGACGTAGTCAACCTTGAAGCCCAGCGTGGTGAGGGAGCGCGAGGCGGCGCGCATGGCTTTCTGCGGATCTGTGCCGTTGCGGATTTTTTCAGCGGCCTGCGTCAGGGACTTGTGGATGGCGGTCGCCTGGCCGCGCTCGGTCTTGGTGAGATACTGGTTGCGCGAGGAGAGCGCCAGGCCATCGGGGGCGCGCAGGGTCGGCACGCCGATGATCTTGATCGGCATGTCAAGGTCACGGGCCATCCGGGTCACCACCAGCAGTTGCTGATAGTCCTTCTGGCCGAACATGGCGAAGTCAGCCCCGCTCTGGATGAAGAGCTTGGCCACGACGGTGGCCACGCCATCAAAGAAATGGGGGCGGAACTTGTCCTCGAGATTGGCCTTGGCTGGGCCTTTGAGCACCACGGTGGTGGCAAAATCACCGCCGTAGACTTCTTCCGGTGGCGGAGCGAAAATCAGGTGAGCCCCGGCTTCGGAAAGCTTGGCCACATCGCCCGCTTCATCCCTCGGGTAGCGGCTCAGATCCTCATTCGCGCCGAATTGCTTGGCGTTCACGAAAATCGTAACAAGCACCTTGTCGGCCTGTTCCAGGCCTTCGGCCACCAGGGCGAGATGGCCTTCGTGGAGGGCGCCCATGGTGGGCACAATGGCGAAGGTCAAGTCGTCGCCCCGCCACTTGGCCGTTTCGCGGCGCAGCCCTTCGACGGAACGGACGATCTTTGGCTTCACGGTTTTCGATCCTTGGATTTTGGAATCGGCAGCAACTGGCGCACAAACGAAGAGCTTTATATCCACATATTTTGCCGTTAATGGCGAGAAAAATGTTTCGGACTGTGGCATTGTCAGGTTCTTCCGGAGACCGTCATGACCGTTAATTCTAGCCGCACCGCCATTTCCTCCCTCCTCTTTGCCGATGAGACCTCGCTGGTGAAGGAGCTGGCGGCGGAAGCGCTGCTCAACCCAGACGACAAGAAGCGCGTGGCTGATTTGGCCAAATTGCTGGTGGCGGCGGTACGGGCCAACCGCCAATCCCAGGGCGGCATTGATGCCTTCATGCAGGAATATTCGCTTTCCTCGGAAGAGGGCGTGGTTTTGATGTGCATGGCGGAAGCGCTGCTCCGCATTCCCGATGCGGAAACCGCCGACAAGCTGATTGCCGACAAGATCGGCGGCAAGGATTGGGAAGGCCATCTCGGCCAGTCCGAATCGCTATTCGTGAACGCCTCGGCCTGGGGCCTGATGCTGACCGGCAGGATCGTCGAGCTCGGCAAGGGCGCCAAGTTTGATACGGCGGGCTATCTCAAGCGCCTGATCACGCGCTCGGGCGAGCCGGTCATCCGCAGCGCCATGAAGCAGGCCATGCGGATCATGGGTAAGCAATTCGTGCTGGGCCGCACCATTGAGGAAGCCTTGGGCATTGCAAGGCCCCTGGAAACGGAGGGGTATCGCTTCTCCTATGACATGCTGGGGGAGGCGGCATTCACGGAGGAAGATGCGAAGAAATATTTTTCTTCCTATAAATCGGCGCTGAAGAAGCTTGGTGCCAAGGCCACGGGTTCTGATGTTTTTGCGCGGCCGTCGATTTCGGTGAAGCTTTCGGCGCTGCATCCGCGCTATGAGGTGAAGCAGCAGGCGCGAATTCGCAGCGAGCTTCTGCCGCAGATCATTGAGCTTGCCGCGCTGGCCAAGTCGCTGAACGTGGGACTCACCATTGATGCAGAAGAGGTGAACCGGCTCGACCTGTCGTTGGACTTGTTTGAAACCTTGGCGGCGGAAACCGGCCTGAAGGGTTGGAACGGGTTGGGGCTTGCGGTGCAGGCCTATGGCAAGCGGGCGAAGCCGGTTCTGGAATGGCTGGCTAGCCTTGCCGAAACAATGCAACGGGTTCTGCCAGTACGGCTGGTGAAGGGCGCCTATTGGGATACGGAGATCAAGCGGGCCCAGGAAGCTGGGCTTAAAGCCTACCCCTTATTCACCCGCAAGGTTTCAACCGATGTCAGCTATCTGGCTTGCGCGAAATTCATGCTGGCGAAGCGAAATTTGTTTTACCCGCAGTTTGCCACTCACAACGCCCACACGATTGCGGCAGTCAAGATCATGGCGGGCGAGCAGGGGGGCTATGAGTTCCAGCGATTGCATGGCATGGGGCAGGCGCTTTATGAGCAGGTGGTTGGCCCTACGAAAATGAATTTGCCCTGCCGGATCTATGCGCCAGTGGGCAGCCATGAAGATTTGCTGGCCTATTTGGTGCGGCGGCTTCTGGAAAATGGCGCGAACACCTCTTTCGTCAACCGGCTTGCCGATGATGATGCGCCCATTGCCGATATCATTGCCGATCCGGTGGTGGAGGTTTCAGCACTTCCGCAGATTCCGCATCCCCGCATTCCGCTCCCGCGCAATATTTTTGAAGGCCGTGTGAATTCAGCGGGAGCGCCTTTATGGGATGACGCCACGCGCGAAAAAATCGTGGGGGATATCAAGCGCGAATTGGCAAAGCCCAGTGAGGCTTCAACGCTCGTGGACGGCAAGGCGGTGCGGGGTGGGCCGCTGCGCAATATCAATGCACCGCACGACAACCGAACGAATGTTGGCGTGGTCCATGAAGCGGATGAGAAAGCGGTGGCCCTGGCCATGGCCTCGGCCTCCAGGCAGCAGCACGACTGGGACTTTCTCGGCGGCGCGGCGCGGGCGGCCATTCTCGAGAAGGCCGCCTCGCTTTATGAGGAGAAGTCGGCGCGGCTGATGGCGTTGCTGGTGCAGGAGGCGGGCAAGACCCTCGATAACGCGCTTTCGGATTTGCGCGAGGCGGTGGATTTCCTGCGCTACTACGCGGCGCAAGCCCGGGTGGAATTTTCAGGCGTTTTGCGCCTTCCGGGACCAACGGGCGAAAGCAATGAACTCACGCTCCATGGCCGTGGCGTTTTCGCCTGCATTGCACCTTGGAATTTTCCGCTGGCCATATTCACCGGACAAATGGCGGCGGCTTTGGCTGCCGGCAATGCGGTTGTGGCCAAGCCGGCCGAACAAACACCGTTAGTGGCCCATGAGGCGGTGAAGCTTCTGCATCTTGCTGGGGTGCCGCCTTCGGTTCTGCATTTCCTTCCGGGTGACGGGGCGCTGATTGGCAAAACCCTTCTCGCCCATCCGGCTCTTTCAGGCGTGGCTTTCACTGGCTCCAATGAGACTGCCTCGCTCATCAACCGGGCGCTTGCGGCGCGCGATGGGGCGTTTGTTTCGCTGATCGCGGAAACCGGCGGCATGAACGCCATGATCGTTGACAGTTCGGCTCTTCCCGAACAGGCGGTGCGGGATGTTCTCGCCTCCGCGTTTGACAGCGCCGGGCAGCGCTGTTCGGCGGCACGTCTGCTGTTTGTGCAGGAAGATGTGGCGCCCCGCGTCATCCCCATGCTGCGCGGCGCCATGGCCGAGCTTCGCATCGGCGATCCACTGGACTATGCCACCGATATCGGCCCGGTGATTGACGCGGAAGCGCGCGAGAAGCTCAACGCCCACAAGGCGCAGATGGCGAAACAGGCCAAGACCATTCTTGACCTGACGCTTCCGGTGGGTAGCGGCCATGGCACCTTTATTTCGCCCGCGGCTTACGAGTTGGAGTCTATTGCATCACTGAAACGCGAAGTCTTCGGCCCCGTCCTGCATGTGGTGCGCTTTGCCGGCGACCGTATCGCGGAGGTCTGTGCGGCGCTTAACGCCACCGGGTTTGGCCTCACCCTTGGCCTCCATACGCGCATTGAGAGCACGGTTAATGAAGTGCGAAGCCTCGTCCGGGTTGGAAACATGTATGTGAACCGCAACCAGATTGGTGCTGTCGTCGGCGCGCAACCCTTTGGCGGTGAAGGACTTTCCGGCACGGGGCCAAAGGCGGGGGGAGGCCATTACATGCACCGTTTTGCCACCGAACGGGTGTGTTCGACCGATACGACGGCGTCGGGCGGAAACGCCGCGTTAATGTCCATGGAGACCATGGCAAAAAATTAAATCAAACCGGAGCAATCTTTCTCCAGAATTTACCCTGTTGCGTAACTCCCTGTTTAGGGCGGGAACTTATCCTTGGGCACGGAGGTTGGTGTGGTGATGAAGAGCGATTTTGACCTAGCGAATGAATCGAGAAGCGCTTTTGCCACGTTTGAAGAGGCAACGCATTATCTTGAGGACGTTTGCGCGCGCCTGAAGGTCAATCACCTGTCCTATTGGCTGGTTCACTCCATTGATGGAACACCTGATCAGGTCACTTGGATCACGACCTATGACCCGTCATACATGAGTTTTTACATGGCGAACTATACGCCGCTGGGCGACAGCAGTTTTGAGACTGCTATTGCCGAAAACCAGGTTCTTGACTGGGCCGGCGATGATTCCACAAAAACAAATCTTCTGCCCACTGCGTTGAAATACGGGATCACCAAGTACGGCATTTCATTCCCGCTCAGGGATGGCGAGTTCGGCGATGTGCTGTTTTCAGTGAACGTCAAGAGCACTGATGAGGAGTGGGCATTGCTGCGCGAGGATATTGTCGCGAAGTTCCGCCCCTTTGCCGTCTATTTCCATACCCGCGCCAAGCCGCTCATCCAGTCGCGCAAATTCGCCGAAATCAATTTCGCCGCCTAATCATTTTCGCCCTTGAAGCCTAAGCCACGCTCCACCGCGTGCCTGCCGAATTTTCCGCGCAGCTTGTCGATGGCGAGTTCGGCCTTGGTGAGAGTTTCAGCCCTTGCGTCGAGGCTTTTTGTTTCGGCCACCGCGGTGCTCAAATTTGAGATGCCCACCCCGATCAGGCGGAATTCCGTGCCGGTTGCTTCGCGCTTCAGCATGGGAAGGGCCGTGGAAAAAATGCGGTGGGCCAGTTGCGTGGGCTCATCCAGCGTGGTGTTGCGGCTGCGAATCTTAAAGTCGGTCGTCTTGAGCTTGAGCACCACTGTTTGGCCCGCAAGGCCATCCCTCTTGGCGCGCCAGGATACTTTCTCGGCGAGCTGCCAGAGAATGCGCTCCAGCGCCTCGAAGCCGCTGATATCGTGATTGAAGGTGGTTTCGGCCGAGATGCTTTTGCTTTCATCATGGGGCGAGACATGGCGGGCGTCTTCACCGCGCGACAGGTGATAGAGCCTTGCTCCCATCACGCCATAGCGGCGCATGAGTTCGCTGCGCTCCATGTTTTGCAGCTGCCCAATGAGGCTTATGCCGTCCTTGAGCAGTTGCGCCTGGAAGGCGCGGCCCACGCCCCAGATCAGGCTCACGGGTTTTTCCGCCAGGAAACTCCTTGCTTCGGCTTTGCCGATAACTGAGAAGCCCCGTGGCTTCTCCAAATCGGAAGCGACCTTGGCCAGGTATTTGTTATAGGAAAGCCCGGCGGAGGCTGTGATGCCAATCTTGGTTTCAATGGTCTTGAGCAAGGTTGCCAAGGAAAGCGCCGGGCTCTTGCCGTGCAGCCTCGTGGTGCCGGTGAGGTCAAGGAATGCCTCGTCGATCGAGACGGGCTCAACCTGCGGGGTCAGTTCCAGCATGAGTTCCCGCACCTCCTTGCCTACGGCGGCATACTTGCGGATATCGGGACGGATCACCGTGGCGTCCGGGCACAGGGCCAGCGCCTTGAACATGGGCATGGCGGATTTCACGCCTTTTATGCGGGCTACATAACAAGCAGTGGACACCACGCCCCGAGTGCCGCCGCCCACGATCACGGGCTTGTCCACGAGCTCCGGATTGTCACGCTTTTCAACTGCCGCGTAGAAAGCATCGCAATCGATATGGGCGATTGCGAGATCATGTATTTCCGCGTGGCGCTTAAGCCGCGGGCCCCGGCACTCGGGGCAGCGCGTATCCCGTGGCGCCACCGGCGCAAAGCAGTCACGGCAGAATCCGGTGGCTTGCTGGGGCGTGCTCATGGAGCCAGCTTAGCGCTGAATTGAACTGGGCGCTAACGCCCTCCAATCAATTCCATCACATGGGGGTGCACTTCGTCCCAGGTGTGGGTGCGCAGCGAGACGAAATCGAGCGGCGGCACGAGGCGGGCATAGCGCTCGTCATGAAGGAAATGGATGAGATGCACGTCGGGGGCATGCTCGAAGGCCGAGGTGATGAAACCCGGGCTGTCGTCAATGAAAACCACCGGGGCTTTGATCTGCGAGGTGATTTTCCGGATGGCCGGGCCTTTGGGGCCGGAATTGGTCACCACCGGGAAATTCAGGCCGTGGCCCGCAAGATTGGCGCGGCGGTCGTCGCCGGCCTCATGGGGCAGATTGGTGAGCATGATGACATCGGCGGATTTTTCAATGTTGAGAAGGGCTTCCACGGCGCCATCAATGGTCTTCATGGCCAGGGTGCGCTCGGCAAAGAACTGCACTACGGCCTTCTCACTGTCTTCAGGGTTGAGTGTCGCCAGATTCTTGCGCCGGCGGATATTGCTGCTGAAAAGCATGCGCGAGGTATCGAGTTCGAGGTCCTGGCCTGCCAGATAGTCCTCAAAGTCCCGGGTAAAATGCACCACCACCTCATCCACGTCGCAGATGACGAGGGGGCGGTTGGACCGCAGCTGCAGGCCGGCAATCTGGTTTATCGTCGTTTCACTAATCATTAAGGGCTCCGGGCAGGCGCTGGCGGGCCCGTACGATGGTTTCTGGAGCGAGTTCAATTGCCCCGGCAAAAGCGAGAAGTAAAGCTTCATTCTGCAGGAAATAGTCAAGAATTCCAGCCAGGAAGGCGCTGTCGGCAGCGCCAGCCCTGAGGTCTCCCACCGCCAACCCGGTCGAACCCAGAAAAGGCTCCAAAAGGTCCTCATCCGCCGCCAAATAGCCCAATGCTTTCAATGCTATGATTTGTGACGTTTCGGCATCACCTGATAATTTCAAGGCCATCTTTGCTCGCAATTAACCAATATGACTAACCCTTTGTCCGGAACCCTGACAATTAAGTCATTAGTGACGGAATCGCCCCAGAATGACCATCAATAGGGTAGTGGTAGCGGCGGGGCACTTGTCAAACAAGCAGGGTCCGTTCAAATGTGAGATCGGCGTCGATTATGGAATTTACCGCAACACAAATGGCGGATGTGATGAAAACACCAGGGGCCGTGCCCGCGAAGCCCAAAACCGTGCTCGTTGTCGAAGACAATGAACTGAACATGAAGCTGTTCAATGACCTCCTCGAAGCCCATGGCTACAAGGTCATCCAGACGCGCGATGGCCTTTCGGCGCTCGACCTGGCGCGCAAGCACATGCCGGACCTCATTCTCATGGATATCCAGCTGCCGGAAGTTTCCGGCATCGAAGTCACCAAGTGGCTGAAGGAAGATGACGTGCTGCGCGCCATTCCGGTGATCGCGGTCACCGCCTTCGCCATGAAGGGCGACGAGCAGAAAATCCGCGAGGGCGGCTGCGAGGCCTACGTCTCCAAGCCCATCTCGGTCATCAGCTTTCTCAAAACCATTGACAGTTTCCTCGGCAAGCCAAAATGACAGCCCGCATTCTTGTCGTTGACGACATCCTCGCAAACGTCCGTTTGCTGGAAGCCAAGCTTTCGGCCGAGTATTTCGAAGTCGTCACCGCCATGAACGGCGTGGATGCTCTCGAAGCCGTGCAGCGGGCCAAGCCCGACATCGTGCTTCTTGACGTGATGATGCCGGGCATTGACGGCATCGAAGTGTGCAGGCGCCTCAAGGCCGATCCTGCCACGCAGCATATTCCGGTCATCATGGTGACAGCACTTGACCAGCTCGAAGACCGGGTGCGCGGCCTGGAAGCCGGCGCTGATGATTTCCTCACCAAACCGGTGAATGACGTGGCCCTGTTTTGCCGCATCAAGAGCCTGGTGCGCCTCAAAATGCTTTCGGACGAACTGCGGGCCCGGGCCGAATCGAGCCAGACCATGGGCCTGGTCGTCAAAGCCATCCCGGCTGATTCGCGCCCCGGGAACATCCTGGTCGTCGACAGCCGCGTTGCCTTCATTGACCGGGTGCGCGTGGCGCTCACCGGAAAGCACAAGGTTTCCGCGGTCATTGATCCCCTGGAAGTCATTCCCTCCATTACGGAAAGTGCTGCGCCCTATGAGCTGGTCATCGTCAATCTCGATGCCGAGCAATTCGACGGCCTGCGCCTGTGCTCACAATTGAAATCGCTGGAGCAGGCCCGGCAAATTCCTATTCTCATCGTGGTGGCGCCGGACGACGAGCAGCGGCTTATGCGGGCCCTCGACATGGGCGTGAACGACTATCTCATCCGTCCCATCGACCGGCAGGAGCTGATGGCGCGGGTGAACACCCAGATCAGGCGCGCCCGCTATGCCGAGCAGCTCCGCGTCAGCGTGCAGACATCCATTGAAATGGCGGTGACCGACGCACTCACTGGCCTCTACAACCGGCGCTACATGGAAACCCATCTTGGCCATCTGGTTGAACATTCGATCAATCGCGGCAAGCCGCTTTCGGCGCTCGCCATCGACGTGGATTTCTTCAAGCCGGTGAACGACACCCACGGCCATGACGTAGGCGACAAGGTGCTGCAGGAATTGGCCGGCCGCATCCGCGAAAACATCCGGAACGTGGACATGGCCTGCCGCGTGGGCGGAGAGGAATTCACCATCATCCTGCCGGCGACCGAATTGCATCTGGCGCAAAAGATTGCCGAGCGCATCCGCAAGTCAATCGCGGGCAAGCCGTTCAGCGCCGGACCAAATGGCGGCAGCTTGAACATTACGGTTTCGGTGGGCCTGTCAACCCTGATCGGCGCCAATGACAAGGTCGAGGAATTCCTCAAGCGCGCCGACCAGGCCCTCTACATCGCCAAGCGCGAGGGCCGCAACCGGGTGACGCATATAGCGGCTTAGGTTTTCAGCGTCCGGCTCCCGCGCTGCAAGATGACTTGCGCAAGCACGAGCAACACCAGCGACGTCATCAGCACCACCGTTCCAACCGCGTTGATCTCGGGGGTAATGCCGCGGCGGATGGAGGAGAAGACGTAGATCGGCAGCGTCACGTCCGGGCCTGCCACGAAATAGGCGATGATGAAATCCTCGAAGGAGAAGGTGAAGGCCAGCAGGAAGCCTGCGAGAATTGAGGGCGCTAGCAGCGGCAGCACAACCTGGCGGAAGGTGCCGAGCGGCGTGGCGTAGAGATCCTCCGAGGCCTCGACGAGGCTGCGATCCATGCCTTGCAACCTTGCCCGGACCAGAAGCGCCACCACCGCGATGTTGAACAGCACGTGGGCGGCGATCACCATCCAGGCGCCCATCTCAATGCGGATGTTCCAGGCACTTATAAGATATGGATTGATCATGTCGAAGAAGGAGACGAAGGCGATCAGCGTTGAAATGCCGATGACGATGCCCGGCACCAGGATTGCGATATAGATCAGGGCGTCAAAGGCATTGCGCATCCAGCCGCTCATGCGCTCAAGGCCGAGTGCAGCAAGCGTACCGATGATGGCGGAGAGCGCCGCGGTGGTGAGCGCGATCATCAGGCTGGTGGCCAGTGCCTCGGTGATCAGCGGATTGGAAAAGGCCTTGCCATACCATTCCAGCGAGAAGCCCTGCCAGATCATCGCCTGCTTACCCGCGTTGAAGGAGCCGCCAACGATGAATGCTATGGGCGCGTAGAGGAAGATGTAGATGAGGATGGCATAGAGGCGCATGGCTAGACCAGTGCCGCCCGCCGCGCGTCGGTTTTGCCGAGCACGAAGCGCATATAGAAGTAGATGGTGACGAACATGATAGCGACCAGCGTCACCGAGACTGCCGCCCCAAAGGGCCAGTTGCGCGACTGCAGGAAGAGGTCGACCAGTGCATTGCCGATGAAGAAGACCTTGCCGCCGCCGAGATACTGCGGAAGGATGTAATCACCCATCAGCAGGATGAAGACCAGCATCGAACCGGTGGCGACACCCGGCAGCGCTAAGGGCAGCGTCACCTGGAAGAAGGTCCGGATCGGCGTGGCGCCGAGATCGGCGGAGGCTTCCAAGAGGCGCTTGTCGAGTTTTTCAAGGCTCACATAGATTGGCGGCACCATGAGCGGCAGAAAGCCATACACCGCGCCGATGAGAACGGCCCAGGGCGTGTTGATGATCCGCACGTCTTCGATGCCGACCCAGGCTAGCCAGGACGGAATGCCCTTGCCGCCCAGCAGCATGATCCAGGCGTAATAGCGGAGCAACTGGCTGGTCCAGAACGGCGCCATCACCAGAACGAGCAGCGTCACGCGCCATTTCGGATCGACTTTCACCGCGAGGAAATAGGCCATGGGAAAGGCGAAGATGGCGGTGAGGAGCGTGGCAAGCGGGGCAAGAGTGAGCGTATTGACGAAGGCCTTGCCGCGCGCGGCAAGGTTCAGGTAGTTGTCAAAGGTGAAGGCAGGCGAATAGCCGCCGGCAGGGGCCCGCTCGCCGAAGGAAAAGACCAGGACCACCATCAGCGGCACGATCAGCAGGAACATGAAGAAGACCCCCGCAGGCGCTACGAGCAGCGCGGTCACGGCGCGGGAACGGGCAGGCGCTGCGGTCAAGGCGGACTCCGATCGCGGTGGCAGGGGCTCCCTCCCGCGCAGGTGCGCGGGAGGGAAACAGGACTCAGGCTGACTTGAAGCGCGCCATGATTTCGGCGCGCAGCGGATTGACGAGCGTCGCAGCAGCGCCAAATTCGAGCGGCGACAGTGCCTCGGCTGCCGGATAAAGGATGGGATTTTCCAGCATTTCCTTGGGCACCAGCTTGTTGGTGCGCGAGTCGGTGGAAGGATAGCCGTGAGCCGCGACTTCCTTGGCGTTGATTTCTGGCGTCAAGAGGAAGTCGATCAGCGCATAGGCCGCCTCGATGTTCGGCGCACCCTTGGGGATGGCGTAGAAGTCGCTCCAGATTTCGCCGCCCTCCTTGGCCAGCACATAAAGCATCTCCGGCATGTCGCGTTGAAGCTGCGTGGCATCGCCGGTCCAGCAGACGCTCATCCAGGCATCGCCTGAGATCAGCGAGGGCTTGTAGTCAGAATTGATGCCGAAGAGATGCGGCTTGGCGGCGATCAGCAGTTTCTCGGCCTCGCCCAGTTCCTTCTCATCATTGGAGTTGAAGGAGTAGCCATAATATTTCAGCGCATTGCCGATGGTGGTGAGTTGATAGTCGTGCACCATGGCGCGGCCGGTGGCCTCGTTCTGCGCGAGATCCCAGAATTCCTTCCAGCTTGCGGGCTTTTGCGGCATCGACTTCGAATTATAGACAAAGCCGGTGGTGCCCCAGTCTTTCGGCACGGCGTAGGTTTTGCCGTCGATTACGCCTTCCGCCGTGAAGCGCTGCTCCTGCGTCGAGGCATCGTAATTCGGAAGCTTGGCGAGATCGAGTTCCTCGACGAGCAGATCAGATTCCTTGTAGGCGGTCTCGAGGGCGGGGCTGAGGGGATAGTAGTCCCGGGTCAGCATGTGCACGGACCCCACGAGATAGACGCTGCCCTGGGGACCGGTCGCCTTCCAGAGAAAGCTCCTGTCCTGCCCGAAGCACGGTGCGGCGCAGACCAGCGAGGTCGCCAGGGCGAGCAGGCACGCGCGGCGGGTCACGAGGGACTTCATGAGGGGATGCTAAGATTTTACGCGATGAGTCGCGTTCCCCCCTCGTCTTCCGCGCGCCACCGTCTTGCCTGACTCGTCCGGGCTCGCGTACAAGGCGTACGAAATCGAAGAGCTCGTCGACATCTACTTCTATCGACGCGCCGGGTACGTCGTGGCGCGGCTGGCGCGCAGCGTCCGGTTGTCGCCGAACGCGCTGTCGGTGCTCGCGGGCGTCGTGGGCGCGTGCGGCGGAGGGCTCGTCGCGTGGCCCGACCTGGCGCTGGCGGGGGTCGGGCTGCTCGTCCTGCACGGCGTCATCGATTCCGCCGACGGTCAGCTCGCGCGGCTCACCGGTCAGACGTCGGCACTCGGCCGCGTCCTCGACGGGCTGGCTGGATACGTGACCCACGTCGCGCTGTACCTGGGCATCGTGGTGGCCGTCCGGTCGGCGTGGGGACTCGGACCGGCGCTCGGGACCGCGGCCTTGGGCGGGCTCAGCACGGCCTTGCAGGCGCAAATGTACGACTACCACCGGACGGCGTACGCAGGCTTCGCCATCGCGGGGCGCGTGCCGACGGAGCTCACCACCCCGTCAGTCTCCGGTCCGCTCGGCGCGCTGGTTGCGATCTACGCCAAGGTGCAGCGTGGGCTGCTCGGGCTGCATCGGACGGTCGAGCGTGACATCGTGGGCCGCGCCGTGGACGGGGTGGTTGCCGGTGCCGACCGCGACCAGTATCGTGCCTGTTTCTACGGACCGGTGCGCGGGTGGAATCTGCTCGGCGACAACGTGCGCCGCTACACGATTGCGGTGTGCGTGCTGCTGCGGCACCCGGAGGGGTTCATGCTCTTCACGCTCGGGCCGTTGAACCTC
>CADEEO010000018.1 GCA_902826365.1 uncultured Hyphomicrobiales bacterium
CCGTCTTTCGCCTCGGCCATGCCAATGCCGGGATAGGGCCAGTGGAAACCGATCAGCTTCTTTTTTCCGGTTGATGCCATGTCGAGCAGTTTCTTGCGGCTGGCGGCAGCGCCGGCGTGGTCGGCATCGAAGCCGAATTTCCAGTCGGGATGGGGGAAGAACACCAGCGGGTTGGTGATGGCATCCGCCGTGACGATCAGCCCGTCGCCGCCTGCAAGTTCAAAGGAGACGTGGCCCGGCGTGTGTCCAGCCGTATCGATGACGGCAATGCCCGGCAGAACTTCGCTTCCCGGTTTGAACATGCTCACTTTTTCCTTGATGCCCGTGAGCTGCGCTTGCGTGGTTTTCACCATGCCTTCCATATCCTTGGGCATCTTGCTGGCGAGATCCGGCGCCATCCAGAAGTTCCATTCGGCTTCGGCCACGTGGAAAGAGGCGTTGGGGAATATGGGCTTGCCGTTGGCACCCAGCGAGCCCCACATGTGATCGGGGTGGGCGTGGGTGAAAATCACCTTGGTCACCGCGCCGGGTTCGACGCCTGCGGCTTTCAGGCTTTCAATAACTTTGCCGGCAGTGGGCGCGAAATTGCCGCCGGAACCCGTGTCCATCAGGATCACTTCGCCACCTTGCCTGAACAGCAGGGGGCTTGCCTCAAACTGGGCCTGATCGCCCTTCGCCATTTCGCCGAGCAACTTGGCGAGTTCTTCCGGTTTGGCATCGGGAAAAAGTGCTAGAGGCAGGGTCAAGGTGCCGTCGCTGACGACCGTGACATCATAGGCGCCCTGTTTGAAACTGTAGGGCGCGGCAAGCGCCAGAGCATTCTCTGGCAAGATGCCCGCGGCGATCAGACCTGCGGCAGCGCCCAGGAATTTGCGGCGGTCGAGCACGAGATGTTTTTGTCCATTCACCAAGACCTGCAACATGGCTAGTTTCCTTCCTGTTTTGATATTGGAACTTTATCTGTTACGCTAAATTATGTCCAACGGATGACCCCGGCCAATCACTTTTCGCGTGATTGCATCGGTGTTAGATTGCGGGGCGCGCAAAGCCTGGGCTGAAAGGATTCCACGATGTCGTTTTTCAAGAAACTGTTTGGCGGCGGCGGGGGAGCTGCAGCAGCGCCGAAAGCGGTGAAATCGGCCGAGCACAAGGGCTTCACCATCGAGGCCCGGCCTTACAAGGAGGGCGGGCAGTTTCAACTGGCCGGCATGATTTCGAAAGAGATTGACGGGGTGCGCAAGGAGCACAGCTTTGTGCGCGCTGACCGCTTCACTTCGATAGAAGAGGCAGCGGACATCGCTCTGGTAAAAGGGCGGCAGATCATCGACGAGCAGGGCGAGAAGATTTTCCGGTGAGGCATCTGCTGAAGCTTGAAAAGCGCCGGAGCAAGCTGGCGAGCCGGAAGGTTTTTTCGCAGCGCCTGCTGCGCCACGGCCTCGTGGCTTTTGCCACCATCATTGCGGCGCTGGCCATTGGCATGGCGGGCTATATGGGCTTCGAGGGCATGGGGTTCATTGACGCCTTTGTAAATTCGTCCATGATCCTGTCCGGCATGGGTCCCATGGGCGAGCTGCAGCATGACAGCGCCAAGATTTTCGCCGGCATCTATGCCATCGTCTGCGGCCTGTTGATCTTCGCCATAGCGGGGTTGATGCTGCTGCCGGTATTCCACCGTATCCTGCACAATTTCCATGTGGATGAGAATGACAAGAAAAATTAAAATCGCCGCCGCGCAATACCCCCTCGATGAATTGGAAGACTTGCATGCCTACGAGGCGAAGATCACGCGCTGGGTGGAAGAGGCCGTGAACGCGGGGGCGGGGCTGCTGGTGTTTCCGGAATATGGCAGCATGGAGCTGGCGAGCATTGGCGGCAAGGCCTCCGATGTGCAGGCTTCGTTTGATGTGGTGTCGGGGCTGGTGCCGGAGTTGGACCGGGTGCATAGCAAGCTCGCGGCGAAGCATGGGGTGACGATTGTTGCTGGCTCCGGCCCGCAGCGCCGTCCGGGCTGCACGATGAATGTGGCGCATATTTTTGGCCCCACGGGAATCCGGGGGCATTACGACAAGATCATGCCGACGCCGTGGGAGCGCGAGCCCTGGCACATCGCTTCGGGCAAGACGCTGACCGTTTTTGATGTAGGCACCACGCGCATCGGTCTGCTGATTTGCTACGACATCGAATTTCCGCTGCTGTCGCGGGCACTTGCCGAAGCGGGGGCGGAAATCATCCTGGCGCCATCGAACACGGAAACCGAATGGGGCTACTGGCGGGTGCGCACCGGCGCGGTGGCGCGGGCGCTGGAGAACCAGGTTTACACGGTGCATTCGCCGGTCGTCGGGGCAAGCCCGTGGAGTGCGGCGTGTCCGGCAAATTGCGGGATGGCCGGAATCTTCGCGCCATCGGATGCGGGCTTTCCGCCGGGGGGTGTTTTGGCTTTGGGCGAAATGAACAAGCCGCAATGGGTTTATGCGGAGGTTGATCTCGATCTCATTGCCAAGGTGCGCGCCTCGGGCGGGGTGCAGACCTACAAGCATTGGCCGGAGCAGCCGGGCGCTGGCACGTTGCCCAAAGCACAAGTCGTGGATATTTCAGGCGCGAAGCAATGAGTGGGTGGGGAAGGCTTTGGCCAGTTCATCGATGGCGGCGAAACCTGCCTGCAAATCCCAGGCGTTGACGATCCCCACGCGGAAGCCGCCGGGGGGCATGGGATGGAGGCCCGCGTCCTTGTTGTCATAGAAGGTAATCTGCAGGCTTGAGACTTGAGGCATGGCGCGGATGCGGGATTGCAGGTCCCTTGGCGGATGGGAAAAATTGCTGTTGTGGCGGGCAAAGAGCGGAATGGAATAACCCACGCGGCGCTGCTCATCGTAGGCCCATGTGCCATCAGTATAAAGGCGCACCATGGCCTCGATCCAGCCCTTGCCATTGAGATCGCACCACTGGTCAGAGAAGCGCAGATGGGCCTCGATTATTTTTCCACCGATGGTTTCGAAATTCATCATGCCGGTATAGGCGGCCATGTATTTGCTGACCCAAGTTTTGAGATAGGCTGCGACCTCCGGCATTTCATCGGCATGGAGCGTCCAGTATTTGAAGGTGCCTTCGGGGCCCGGAACGCCGGTGGCATGGCGCAGCCATTTCACCTGGCCGCCTACGATCGCACAATCAGTTGAGACATGGGGGCCTTCGAGCAGCGGCATCCAGAAGTGGCCGGGGGTTGAGCAGGCCAGCATTTCCGCCTGCGAGGCGATCACGCGGCTGCCCACGCCCATGCCTTTCAGATTGGTGATGGGTTTGGAAAAGACCGGGAAGGCAGGGGGCGTGACGCCATGGGGGCCTGCGATGAAGCCCTGGCTTTGGGCTACGCGGAGTTTGTCATAAATCCAGTTGTGCTTGGGATACCAGGGCCAGGAATCAAAATCATCAGTCGGAATCAGGATATTTTCCGGGCACGGGATGTTATCGAAATACTGGTCGCGCCAGGGATCACGTTCGCAGATGGGCATGGCCGGAACCTAGCAGAGGCCTGCTGCCAGGCAATGGCAGCAGGTTCACTTCTATTTCATATTTACTTGATTTCCCAGGTGAAGTTCACGTCCACGGCGATGACCTGCTCGCCCTGGGCGATGGGCACATCGGCGGAGGCGGCTTCAGCGCGCATGGTTTTGAAAACAGGCTGGGGCGGCTGGTAGCCGCCGCCTTCGGAGAGCGAAATGATTTGCCCGAGGGTGACGCCGCTGGCGGCAGTATAGACTTGAGCCTTGTGCAGGGCATCGGCCACGGCGAGCTTGCGCGCCTCATCGGTTGCGGCTTCGGGTTTTGACACCTGGAACGCCACGCCGTTGATCTGGTTGGAACCGGAGGACACGACCTGGTCCAGAACCGCGC
Organism: uncultured Hyphomicrobiales bacterium; assembly: GCA_902826365.1. Taxonomy (GTDB): domain Bacteria; phylum Pseudomonadota; class Alphaproteobacteria; order Rhizobiales; family Aestuariivirgaceae; genus Aestuariivirga. The sequence continues at coordinate 3,892 of CADEEO010000018.1, forward strand.
CGAGGCTATCCAGCTTGCGCACGGTGACCGAGACATTGTTGGAAACATCATAGCCCACGACCTTCGGCGGCTGGGCGTTGTTCTGGCCATAGTCATAGCGCGGGTTCACCGAGAAGTTCGAGGTCTGGATATCGCGCGCTTCAATGCCGGCCGCGGTCAGCGACGCCATTACACCTTGCATGGCCTTGGTATTGGCATCAAGCGCCTCGCGCGCCGTCGCGGCGGAGCTCATTACGCCCACGGTGACAATGGCGAGATCAGGCGCCATGCGCACTTCACCATGGCCGGAAAGCGAAATGCTGCGGACCAGCTTGCCGTCATCGGCAAAGGCCGGGGTGAGGCAGGCGGCGGCAAGGGTCAAGGCGCTGGCGGCGAAGAGGGTCTTTAACATTTTAAGAATGCTCCCGATTAAATTCCGGCGCTCATGTGGCGAAGAATTGCGGCTGGAGTGTGTTAGCCTTAGGCCACAGGCGGCGGCTGGCCGGACATTTTCGGCAGGGCGGGATCGATGCAGGCCCATCTCGGTGCTGAATCGGTCCAGATGGTCATTTGCGGCTTCATGAGATTTGGATCATCAAGGGCGCCGGCGCGGATGAAGACCAGGTGCGGGCGGGATTCGGCTTTGCTGAAGAGCTGCGTCCCGCAGGCCGGGCAAAATCCGCGCCGCATGCGGTTGCCGCTGTCGGCGATGCTTTCAAACCATTTAACTTCGCCCTCAACCGAAACTGCGTCGGCGCGGAAGCACACGCTCATGGCGCCGTTTCCAGCGCCGAGATACTGGCAGACGCGGCACCAGCAGACCCGCGCTGCAAGCGGCGCTGCGGTTGCGGAAAAGCGCACGGACCTGCAAAGGCACCCGCCTGACGTTTCCATGAGCAGTCCTTTCCTGTTGAATTCAAAGGGAAAATTTTATCGTTAACACTTTATGAACAAAAATGCGGCATTATCGTGAGTGATTCGCATTCCGCGAATGGAGGGGTAACATGGATATGTTCGGACACGTAAAGAACGTTGTGCGTGAGTTGATCGACATTAGCCTCGTGCTTATTGCTTTAGCTATAGTCTTGTCGATCCTTGTCGGCGGCCCTTCGATGCCGTTCTTTGGACAGGTAGTTGACAATCTGACCGGCCTCGTTGGCAAGCTTGGTTCGAATGGCCTGGTGGGCCTTATCGTCCTGGGGCTTATCCTGTGGCTGTTCTCTGGCCGCGGCACTGCCGTCGCCCGCAAGTAATTCAAGGCGCGGAGGCGGCCTTCGCGCCGCCTTCGCTCGCTCGCCGTCATGCTTGATCAGATAACGGATTTTCTCCGGATTGTAATCACATTGCTGTTTCAGCTTGTGCTCGTGACGGTATTGGTCGCGCTGCTCATGGGCGAGGCGGCCGGTGTTTTTGTGACGTCGGTGTATGGCAATGTCCGGGATCTGCTCACATCGCTCAACCCGGCTGCGGTTGCCGTTGCGGCGGTGCTTTATCTTTTCTGGCAGCTCCACAAAAACCGCATCGCCTGATTTACCTGAAGGGCGGCTCGTCGAAGCTGCGCAGCTTTCTTGAGTGAAGCTGCGAGAGTTCGCCGCGCATGCGGTCAAGGGCCGCCAACCCAATCATCAGATGTTCGCTTACGGCACGGTCATAGAATGCGTTGGCTGCGCCGGGCAATTTGATTTCACCATGGAGCGGCTTGTCAGACACGCAGAGCAGGGTGCCGTAGGGCACGCGGAAGCGGTAGCCTTGGGCGGCCACCGTGCCTGATTCCATATCCACCGCGATGGCGCGCGACAGGTTGATGCGTTTCCTCTCCTGGCTCCAGCGCAGTTCCCAATTGCGGTCGTCATTGGTCACCACGGTTCCGGTGCGCAGCCTTGCTTTCAAGGCTTCGCCGCTTTCGCCGGTGACGGCGGCGGCGGCCTGCTGCAGGGCCACCTGCACTTCGGCGAGTGCGGGAATGGGAATTTCCGGCGGCACCACATCATCCAGAATGCCATCCTGGCGGAGATAGCCGTGGGCCAGCACATAATCGCCGATGCGCTGGGATTGGCGAAGCCCGCCGCAATGGCCGATCATCAGCCAGCAATGAGGACGGAGCACGGCCAAGTGATCGGTCATGGTTTTCGCGTTGGGCGGGCCTACGCCAATGTTGACGAGGGTGACGCCACCGCCCATACCGTCCCGTTTTTTAAGATGGTAGCCCGGCATCTGGTAGCGGTGCCAGAGCGAACCTTCGATGATCTTTGCGATTGTCGTGGCATCCATGCCGCGCACAATGGTGCCGCCGCCGGGGAGGTGCAGGGACTCGTAGGAGCTTTCGACACTCAATTGCGAAACACCCCAGACAATGAACTGGTCGACATAGCGGTGATAGTTGGTGAGCAGGATCCAAGGCTGCATGTCGCGCCAATGGGTGCCGGTATAATGCTGGATGCGCTTCAGGGAATAATCCACCCGGACCGCATCGAACATGGCGAGCGGCAGGGGGTGGGCCGGCATATGGTCCCAGTTGCCGTCAGCGATTTCATCGCCCACCAGGTCAAGGCGGGGCACGGGAAAATGGAGGGCCAGTTCGACGGCCTTGGTATTTTCGCCGCCGAGGTCATCGCCCTTGTCGAGGACATAGGGGTAGGGGATTTCCTGGGGGGAAACGCCTACCTGGATGGTGGCGGCGTAATCCTTCACCAGATAGGAGAGCTGGTCCACGAGATAGCGGCGGAAATGGGCGGGCTGGGTTACGGTTGTGACATAAGTGCCGGGGCCCTGGAACTTGGCGAAGGCGCGCGAGATCGACGGCTGCACCCCTTGCGACTCATAGGTCACGCGCAATTGGGGGTAGCAAAAACTGCTGCGCTCGTCGGCGTTGGGGGCCTGGCGGGTGGCAAAATAGCGGTCGAGGCAGGATTTCAGGCTGGCGGTGGCCTTGGCATGGAGCTCAATAAGCTGGTCCACGGCGGCCTGGGGTGTAAGATTCTGGGTCAACATCATCTGGCCTATAGCACAGACGCGCAAATTGCTGTAGCCACTGCGTCGGCGTGGGGGCCTGTAGCTCAATGGTTAGAGCTGACGGCTCATAACCGTCTGGTTCCGGGTTCAAATCCTGGCGGGCCCACCACGCTTTCAACCACTTATCCCCAGCTTTTGTTTGATGATCCCTTTCAAAATGGAAAGGAACCACAGAACCGCCACATCGTTGTTAATTGATTATGCTGTGAGGTGCGTCATGCATGAAAGCAAATTCGCGGAATACTGGGCCCGGGCAGAATTTTGCTATTTCAAGGCTGGTTTGGTCGGGTCCCCCGCCAAGCAATTGTGGATCCAACAGGCTCAGGACTGGATTGTGCTCGCTGAAAACGAGGTTCCTCTATCGCCTGAGCAAAGCCCCTTCGGCCCCAACAAAGAATTGGGACCATTTCTGGCCGCATGAATTCCTGACTTATGGCAGCTTGGAAGTGCCTCCCGATCTGTTTTCTGAACTGTGACGCAGGGGCTTGGCGCATCCACTGCTGAGTGCCGGGGTTTTCCCGCCGAGATAGGAGACTAACATGAAGCCGCGGATTTCCGTATTGACTCTAGGCGTCGCCGATCTTGAGCGCTCTCTTGGGTTCTATCGCGACGGCCTCGGACTGCCGACTGACGGGATCGTCGGCCGCGAGTTCGAACATGGCGCTGTCGCGTTCTTCACGCTTTCCGAGGGGTTGAAGCTTGCCATCTGGGCGCAGAACGACATCGCTCACGACACCGGCCTGCCCAAGACGCCGATCAGCGCGACTGCGGTCACTATCGGGCATAATGTTGTGCGCCGCGAAGAAGTTGACGAGGTAATGGATCAAGCCTCTCGAGCCGGAGCCAGGATCATCAAACCTGCTCAGGACACCTTCTATGGAGGTTATGCCGGATACTTCAGCGACCCCGATGGACATGTGTGGGAGATAGTCTGGAACCCCGCCAACCTCCCGGCGGATCGCTTGGGATAAAAAGGAAGCGATAATGGGATCATTCCGCCGCCAAAATGGTCTGCACATCATTCAAGCGGAACGGTTTGTGGAGCACGCCAATGAGGCGAAGGTCAGCCTGCTTGGCGAAGGCTTCCGCTTTTGCAAGACTATGGTCCGCGCCGCTCATCAAAACGATGGCGGACTTGACTTTGTAATCGGCAAGGACGTCCAGAACCTCGATGCCATCCATATCAGGCATCATCATGTCGATGAAAACGATATCAGGCTCCTTCAGTTCATCAAGGTAGGCGCATTTGGCCTGGCAGGTCGTCGTGACCTCATAACCCAGGCTGCTGATCAATCGGGCCATGAAGCGGCAAAAGGCGGCTTCGTCATCGATGACGAGCACTCGCCGGGCGGGCCTCAGTGCTTGCGTTTCCTGCTGCATCGCAGAAAAGTCCTTTCACCTCCGAATCACAACACAGGCACGTTAACGCCGCCCTAACGAGGCATCGCCGGGACCGCGGGCCAATTTTGACCGGACTCCGTCAAGCGGTATCCAGGGCCTTTCGCAGGGCTGATGCAAGGTCATCCTTCCGGTATGGCTTCGTCAACAGGTGCATCTTCACAGACGCGTTACCATTGCCATTAAGCTTGGTTTCAGGAAATCCCGAAGTCAGCAGCACCTTCAATGAAGGCAAGCGGGCCGCGGCGTTCTTGGCGAGGTCATAGCCGCTCATGCCTCCCGGCATCATGATGTCGGTGAAAAGGAGATCAACGGATTCGCGCTCCAGGACTTTGAGGGCCGCCGCGCCATCGGGGGCCTCAAGCACGCGGTAGCCGAGATCATTGAGCTGGCGCACAACGACACGGCGCAAGCCCTCATTGTCTTCCACGGCCAGAACGGTTTCATGGCCCTTGTGCAGGGTTGTCTTCGGCGCGTCGGGCGCTTTCGCAGCAGTCAGGTCGCGCGGGAGATAGAGCCGGAAGGTGGTTCCGTGCCCCACTTCGCTATAGACGTTGATGTGCCCGGCCGATTGCTTGGTGAAGCCGAAGACCATGCTGAGGCCAAGGCCCGTTCCCTTGCCCTGCTCCTTGGTAGTGAAGAAGGGATCAAAGATATGATTCAGGAACTCCTGTGGAATTCCGGTTCCGGTGTCGCTCACCTCGATCAAGGCATAGTCGCCCGGCGCGAGGTCGCTGTGGGCGGCGGCGTAATCCTCGTCAAGATGGCGGTTGCTTGTGGCAATCGTCAAAGTGCCGCCATTTGGCATGGCATCGCGGGCATTGTTGACGATGTTGATGAGGCTGGCCCCAAGCTGGGACGGATCGACATTGGCCGGCCAGGCTTGCGGCTCCAGATCAAGCCTGATTTCCACGTCGGTTCCGAGCGTGCGCCTCAGGAGTTTGCTGATGCCCTCGATAAGCTCGTTGAGATCGGTGCGCTGCGGCTGCAGGGTCTGGCGGCGGGCGAAGGCAAGCAGCCGCCGCGTGAGATCGGCGCCGCGCAGCGCGGCGTCGAGCGCTTCACTGGATAGCTGATTCAAATTCGGGTCCTTGGTGACGGCATTTCCAGGCTGTCCGCGCAGCAAATCCAGGTTGCCGATTATGATTCCGAGCAGGTTGTTGAAGTCGTGGGCGAGGCCGCCGGTGAGGTTGCCGATGGCTTCCATTTTCTGCGCCTGAACAAGGCGGCGCTCGCCTTCGCGGACCGAGGCTTCCGAGCGCACCCGCTCGATATGGGCCCAACAGCGTTCCGTCACCTCGCCCAATAGAGCCTGCTCATCGGCACTCCAGATTCGCGGCTTGCGGTCATGGATTGCCATCAGCGCCGTCAGGCGGCCCTTCTTGACCAGCGGGAAACAGACGGTTGCGGCAATGCCGATACCCTGAAAGGTTGCCGCCTCCTGGGGTGCAAGTTCAGCGAGGCAGTCATTTACGATGAGAGGCAGGCCTGCGCCAAGGTTCTTGACGGCGAGCCGGCCGAAATCGGCAAGGCTGTAATAGCCGACAATGCTGGGCGAACCCGCCATGCTCCAGTCGCCCCGGATGGTGAAATGGTCCTGGTCCGGCTCCATGTCGGCATAGGCGCAGATGGCGACGCCTAGATGCTGGCCCAGCATGCGGGTGGTTGTGGCAAGGATTTCATTTGCGTCGATGGCTTCGGCGGTCTTCCTGCTGAGGCTATCGAGGAAGTGAAGCCGCGCCTCGCTCGCACGAAGGGCGATTTCAGCCTGGCGGCGTTCGGTGATGTCTTCGGAAAGTGCGAGAAGGTATTTGGGTTTTCCGTGCTCGTCGGGCACCGCCATTTTCCGGGTTTGCAGATATCGCACGCCGCGCTGCCGCGTATTGATGGGCTCTTCGGGAGTGACCTGGAGGCCGCCGGCCCGCAAAACTTCGCGGTCCTTCGCGATGAAAAAGTCGGCCTGCTCCTTGGGAAAGAAATCATGGTCAGACTTCCCGATATACTCGCTGCGGTCAATGCCGAGCAGCTCCTCGCCGGCGCGGTTGATAAGGACAAAGCGGAGATCCACGGCATCCTTCACGAAGACCATTGCCGGAATGTTGTTGATGACAATATCGTAGAACGCGCTTTCCTGCTTGAGGACATCCTCGGCTTTCCGCCGCTCGGTGACATCCTCCACCCGGTGAATGATCCATGAGACCTCACCTCGATTATCAAGCACAGGCGAATTGAGCGGGCTCCAGTAGCGCTCCTCAAAACCACTGCTCCCGGATGCGGGGCGGGGAATGTCGTATTTTTGCAGGGCCATCGCATCGGGACGCTTGAATCGCAGAACGCGTTCGAGCGATGAGCGCAGATTACTTACGCCGGTTGCTTGTGGATCAGCGGGATTATCGGGGAAGACATCAAAGAGGCCGCGTCCAAGGATGGTCTTGCGATCGGTCAGCGTCGCCTGGCAATAGGCATCACTAGCAGCGACGATCTTGAAATCGGGATCAAGAACAAGATAGAGGTTGGGAGAGCCCTCGAAGAGGGTCCGGAAATCAGACGCCGGATCAAAGTCACACGTCATTTGCTTGATTCCACGCAATTGCTCCAAGCACCTTACACATTAATTACAGAACGGGAAAACTTGCGAAGGGGATCGAATCGGACCATGCAATCAGAGCAGCAATCGAATTGCGGCATTCACCTTTGCGGGAGGCAAAAATGGATTTGGTCGGAATCATCATTTTTCTGTTGATCGGCGCTATCGCAGGCTGGCTGGCCGGCCAGATCATGAAGGGCGGCAGCTTTGGCCTGCTTGGCGACATCATCGTCGGCATCGTCGGTTCGGCGATCGCCAGTTTCCTGTTGCCGAGGCTTGGAATTTTGATCGGCGGCGGGGTACTCGGGGCGATCATCAATGCCACCATCGGCGCCTGCATATTGCTGTTCGTTCTCCGGCTCGTTAGGCGCGGCTAACACGTGAGCCGTAACCAGCTCTACGCGATCTGCGCGGTTTTCGGCGTGGCCATCGTGGTTTTGGGGTATCTTGTCTATGAGGACCGGCAGAAGCTCAAGGGCGTTGAAATCAAGATCGATGACAACGGGATTTCCATTCAGGGAAATTGATCCGTCTCGTGCGTAGACAACGGTTGACCGACGCATATCATAAATTGACAAAACCCTCCGGAAAGGCTGTCTTAATTGTCTTTGTTTTGAGGGGTTTGCGATGAAGACGGGATTTAACCTGCTGCTCTGGACGGGCCATGTCACGGCGGAACATACAGCCATTTTGAGGGGCATCAAGAAGGCGGGCTATGACACGGTGGAAATTCCCATATTTGAGGGCACGCCAGATTATTTCGCCAGGCTTGGCGGCGAGCTCGACAAGATCGGCCTTGAACGCAGCATCGTGAGCGTCATCGGCCCTTCGGGCAAGAACCCGCTTTCCTCGGACAAGGCGGCGCGGCAGGCGGCGGTGGATTACACCAAATGGGTGATCGATTGCACGAAAGCCCTTGGGGCCAAGACGATCGCAGGGCCGATGCATTCGGAACTTGGCTATTTCTCCGGCGATGGCCCGACAGCCGCTGAAATCAAACGCGGGATCTCCTATCACCGCAAGGTGGGCGACTATGCGGCCAGGCACGACATCCGTTTCGCGCTAGAGGCGCTCAACCGCTTCGAATGCTATTTCCTCAACACCATGCAGCAGCTTGCGGATTATCTCGACGAAGTAGACCATCCGGCGATCAAGGGCATGTATGATACCTTCCATGCCAATATCGAGGAGAAGGATCCGGTGGCGGCGATCAAGGCCATCAGGAAGCACATGGTCCATGTGCATATTTCCGAGAATGACCGGGGCACACCGGGCAAGGGTCATGTGCCATGGGATGCCACTTACAAGGCCTTGCGCGCGGCCAAGTATGATGGCTGGATCACCATTGAGGCTTTCGGCCGGTCGCTGCCGGCGCTGGCGGCGGCAACGCGCGTCTGGCGGGATTTTTTCCCGTCGCAGGACAGCGTTTATCTCGAAGGCATCAAGCAGATGAAAGCCGGCTGGGCCCGCGCGAAGTGAGCTGAGGGTGGGCAAGGTCTACATCGTCGGCACGCTCGATACCAAGGAAGCGGAGCTGCGCTATGCCAGGCGCCGCGCCGAGAAGGCGGGCGCGAAAGTTGTGCTGGTTGATGTGTCCACGACTCCAAGCAAGGCGAAGGCTGATGTGAGCGCGCGCGAGGTTGCGCGGCATCATCCGAAAGGCGAGGCGGCGGTGCTGGGATTAGCGGACCGCGGTGCGGCGGTGGGCGCCATGGCGGAGGCCCTGTCGCGGTTCATGGTGAGCCGCAAGGACGTGGGCGCGGTGCTTGGGCTTGGCGGATCGGGAAATACGGTTATCGTGACCACGGCCATGCGGGCACTGCCGGTGGGCATTCCCAAGCTGATGGTTTCCACGGTGGCTTCGGGAAACGTGGCGTCCTATGTGGGTCCATCGGACATTGCCATGATGTATGCGGTTGTCGATGTGGCGGGGATCAACGCGATTTCGCGCACGGTGATTGCCAATGCGGCGCATGCGGCGGCGGGCATGGCGCTGAATGCAGTGAAGAAAGAGAAGGCGGACAAGCCGGGCGTTGGGCTCACCATGTTCGGCGTGACGACAACTTGCATCACGCAGATCCGCGCGCGGATTGAAAAAGATTTTGAATGCTTCGTGTTTCACGCCACGGGCACGGGCGGCCAGTCCATGGAGAAACTGGTGGACTCGGGTCTTCTCGAAAGCATCATCGATATCACCACGACGGAAGTGGCCGATCATCTGTTCGGCGGCATCTTGCCGTGCACGGTGGACCGTTTTGGCTCGATCATCCGCACGAAAATCCCCTATATGGGATCGGTTGGGGCGGTCGACATGGTGAATTTCGGGGCGCGGGAAACTGTGCCGAAAACCCTCGAGGGCCGCACATTCTATATCCATAATCCGCAGGTGACGCTGATGCGGACCACGCCGGCGGAAAACCGGACCATCGGGACCTGGATTGTCGCGCGGCTCAACCGCATGACGGGGCCGGTACGGTTCCTGCTCCCGCTGAAAGGTGTTTCCGCCATTGATGCCACAGGACAGCCGTTCCATGATGCGGAAGCGGATGCCGCACTTTTTGAGGCCATCCGCGAGGGCTGGGTTGCGGCGCGCAACCGCAAACTTATTGAAGTCGATGCCCATATCAATGACCCGGCCTTTGCGGCAGAAGCCGTCAAGCAATTCAAAGCGATAGTGTGAGGACAGATGGCGAGGATTGAACGCAAGGTTCTGCTGGAGAAATTCCGCGGCATGATTGCCAAGCGGCAGCCCATCATCGGCGGCGGAGCGGGCACGGGGCTTTCGGCCAAATGCGAGGAGGCGGGCGGGATTGACCTGATCGTCATCTATAATTCCGGGCGCTACCGCATGGCGGGGCGGGGCTCGCTGGCGGGGCTTCTGGCCTACGGCAATGCCAATGACATCGTGCAGGAAATGGCCCACGAGGTTTTGCCCGTGGTAAAGCATACGCCGGTACTGGCGGGGGTGAACGGCACGGATCCCTTTGCGATCATGGATCATCTGCTTGACCATCTCAAAGCGCTGGGTTTTTCTGGGGTGCAGAACTTTCCGACGGTCGGGCTATTTGATGGCGTGTTCCGCAAGAACCTGGAAGAGACCGGCATGGGCTACGGGCTTGAGGTCGACATGATCCGCAAGGCCCATGAGCGCGACATGCTGACCACGCCTTACGTGTTTTCCGCCGATGAAGCGATGGCGATGACGAAAGCGGGGGCCGACATGATCGTTCCGCACATGGGACTCACCACGGGCGGCAGCATCGGGGCTGAAACTTCATTGAAGCTGGCGGATTGCCCGGCCATTATTGATGAATGGGCGGAGGCGGCAAAGAAGGTGCGGAAAGACGTGATGGTGATCTGCCATGGCGGGCCGATTTCCTCGCCGGATGATGCGGCCTATATCCTGAAGAACACCAAGAATGTGCACGGCTTCTATGGGGCAAGCTCGATGGAGCGCCTGCCCACGGAAGTGGCCCTCACCCAGCAGACAAAAGCCTTCAAGAAGATTTCATTCTAGGGAGAGACGAATGGCACGGGCCTATGCGAGCAGGATCATCAAGGCGCCGGTCGAAACGGTCTGGAGCGTGGTGCGCAATTTCAACGGCTTGCCCACCTGGGCGGTGGGCATCGTCGATTCAAAAATCGAAGGCGGGCTGGACGCTGATGTGGTGGGCTGCGTACGCTCGTTTCACACAAAGGACGGCGTCCATATCCGCGAGCGCCTGCTCACCCTTGATGATGCGCGCTACACATTCGCCTATAATTTCGAGAAGCCCGCCTTTCCGGTGAAAAACTACATTGCCACCATGCGGCTCATGCCGGTGACTCATGGCGATACAACCTTTGCCGAGTGGGAAGCCATGTTCGACGAGGCGCCGGGCGATGAAGGGAAATATGTGAAAATCGTGTCCACCGATGTTTTTGCCGCTGGCCTCAAGGCATTGGGAGAGAAGATCAAGCGCGAGAAGATCCAGAAGCCGGAGGGCAGCGTGCGCTGGAAGGCGTGGGCGCCCAACAAGGTGTGGACCTCGCGGGTGATCAAAGCGCCTGCCGACAAGGTGTGGGGCGAGATGCGGGATTTCGCCGGGATGGGCGCCTGGCATGGCGACATAACGAAGATGCACATGCTGAAGAAGGCGCGGCCCGACAAGGTATCCGGGGTGCGGGACTTTTACTTCGGCACAGGGCACCTGAATGAGGAATTGCTACATCTCTGTGATCTCACGCGCTCATTTTCCTACCGCATTACCAAATGCGAAATCCCCTGGATGAATTACGTGTCGGGGCCAAGGCTGTGGCCGGTGACCGCCGACAACACAACGTTCGGTGTGTGGACGGGGGATTGGGTGGCTAGCCCGCAGGATGACCTCACGCTCATTCCGCGCACGGAGGAGAATGTCTACCAGCGGGCCTTTGCCGAGTTGGAGAAGAATTTTTTTGGACCAAACGCGTCATTCCGGCGGAAGCCGGAATCCCTGTGACGTCAAAAAGATTCCGGCGTTCGCCGGAATGACGGTATGGGTAAGGGAATGAGGATGCTGGCTGGTTAGTCGGTGTGGAAGACGTTTTCCATCACCGCCCACCAGTCGCCGGGTTTGCGGGTGTCGTAGGGCACTTGCATTGGGTCTGTGATGTCCCACCACTCCTGCATGCGCGGGGCTTTCTTGATCTTTTCCATGTCGGCCTTGAAATCCGTGCCGTGGTATTCCCAATAAGCGAAGAGAATGTTTTCCGGCTCTTTCAGGAAGATCGTGTAGTTGCGGATGTTCGAGTCTGAAATGGCCTTCAGGATTTCAGGCCAGACGGCGGCGTGGATGCGCTTGTATTCGGGGATGACTTCCGGCTTCACCTTGATGATCTGCGCCATTCTTTCCATGTGCCGGTTCCCTCTCTTGCGGCCATTGACCGCCCCTGAATTTGCGGGGAAAGATTAGCGGACAACGGGAGGGAAACAATGGCCGCGTGGATAAAAAGATTCAGCCTTGCGGGAAAAACCGCATTGGTCACGGGCGCCACGAAAGGCATCGGTTTTGAAACCTGCAAGGTGCTGGCCGACGCCGGGGCCGACATCGCGGCGGTTGGGCGCGACAGGGCAGGGCTCGCGGAAGTTGCCGCGGCGGTCAAAAGTCTCGGGCGCAAATGCTTTGTCATTGAAGCCGATCTTGCAAGTTCGGATGGACCGGTGACCTCGGCGCGGGCGGCGCTGAAGGAATTCGGCGCCATCGACATCCTGGTCAACAACGCGGCGGTTGCCCTTATCGCGCCGCTACTCAAACTCTCAGTCGAGGATTGGGACACGACGATGGCGGTCAACCTGCGCGCCCCATTCCTGATTGCGCGGGAACTGGCGCCGCAGATGATTGCAAGGAAGGCCGGAAAGATCATCAATGTGTCTTCGCAGGCAGGCATCATCGCGGTGGATGATCATGGGGCCTACAGCTCTTCCAAGGGCGGCCTCAGCATGCTGACCAAGGCCATGACGGTTGAATGGGCGAAGCACAATATCCAGATCAATTCGGTTTGCCCGACAGTCATCCTCACACCGATGGGCGAAAAGAACTGGGGCAGCCCGGAGAAGTCCGGTCCCATGCTGGCCAAGATTCCAGCCGGGCGCTTCGGCAAGCCGGTCGAGGTGGCCGACATGATCCTTTACCTGGCGTCACCGGCATCGGACCTTGTCTGCGGCCAGGACATTCTCATCGACGGCGGCTATACGGCGCTCTAGTAGGTGGCGCGGCCGCCGGAGAGATCAAACACTGCGCCGGTCGAGAAGGAAGATTCCTCGCTGGCCAGCCAGCAGATGAGGCTTGCCATTTCATCGAGGGTGCCGAAGCGGCCTTTCGGAATTTTCGACAGCATGAAGTCTATGTGGGTTTGCGGCATCTGGTCGAAGATGGGCGTGCGCACCGCGGCGGGGGTGACGGCGTTCACGGTGATATTGTGCTTGGCAAGTTCCTTGCCCAGCGATTTGGTCAAGCCGATGACGCCGGCTTTTGAAGCGGAGTAACCTGAGGCATTGGGGTTTCCCTCCTTACCGGCGATGGAGGCGATGTTGACGATGCGGCCATAGTTCTGCGCCACCATGAGGGGGGCCACGGCGCGGTTGCAATAGAAGGTGCCGTTCAGGTTGATGTCGATCACCTGCTTCCAGCCATCGATGGGAAATTCAATGAGAGGAACCGTGGGGCCGGTGATGCCGGCGCTGTTCACCAGAATGTCGATGCCGCCAATCTGCGTGATGGTTTCCTTCACGGCTTTTTCGACGGAGGCGTAATCGGAAATATCGACCTTGATGCCGCCGTTGAGATCCCAGACGGCAACCTTGCCGCCTTCCGCCGCGAGGCGCTTGGCGACAGCCTCGCCAATGCCTGAGGCCCCGCCCGTTACAACTGCCCGCCTGCCTGCAAATCTCATGACTTGATTTTCCAATTCTTCATTTTTTGAAGTGTGTCCTCGAATGAGACGATCCCGGCGTCAGACCCCAGGCCGGTGGCGACAAGTCCAGCCGATGCTTGCGCAAAACGGAGCGCGGTTTCGGTGTCCATCTTGTGATGCAGGCTGGCGATGAAGCCTGCGTCAAAGGCATCGCCGCAGCCCGTGGTGTCCACGATCTTGATATCGTAGGCGGGCGACTTGAGCCGCGTTCCATCCTTGTGAGCGTAGTAAGCGCCATCGCCGCCGAGGGTGAAGACGCAGCAGGCCGCACCCTTGCCGAGGAAGAATTTTGCGCAATCCTCGGCCGTGGACTGGCCGGACAGGTCCTTTGCCTCCTCAATCGAGGGCATGAAATAATCGATATAGGTCAGGAGCGGGCCGACATTGCCGAAAGTCTCGGCGCTTGCGGCGATGAGATCGAAGGTCACGGTGCGGCCGCGCTTCTTGGCTTCCTTGAGCAGAGTGACGCTGGCCGCGCCATCAAGCTTTTTCAACAGCCCGGTTCCGCCGAGGTGAACGATAGGGGCGTCAAAGACCTGGTCATACATGTCCGGCGCCACATCAAAATGATCGGAAGCGCCGCGCACATGGAGCGCCGGCCTGTCGCCATTGGGCCTGACGTTCAGGATCGTCGCCGAGGTTGGAACTCCCTTGAGGCGCTGCATGGCGCCGGTGTCGACGCCGTGCCTGTTCAGCGTGAGAAGGACCCAATCGGCCTTTTCATCATCGCCCACGGCGCCGACAGCGAGGCTTTTCAGGCCAAGCTTGGCGGTGTCAACAACGGTGCCGCCAGCGGTGCCGGCGACAGTGAGGCGGATTTCCTCGATGAAGTCCACGTTGCCGCGGTCCGGAATGCGAATGACGGGCCGCCCCAATACATCAAGAATGTAAAGGCCGATGACCGACACATCGTAGCGCATGTCAGCGGGCGGCCTTGTTCATGTAAGTGATGATTCCGGCCAACCCGGCGGCGATCACGGCGAGGGACCAGACAAAGGGCTGCAGGTAAAAGGGCAGGGCGGCAAGCGCTGCCCGGCCGGTTAGCGTGTTGGGATCGGGCGGCTTGAGGAAGAACACGCCGTAGAGATGGGCGGCGGCAATTGAAACCAGCAGCACGATGCAGAAAATCATGGCGACAACCAGCGCCACTTTTACAACGGAGCGCATCTGAACGCCGGGCTGGGCCAGCGGGAGCAAATTGTTCACAAGGCCAGCCAGCACGACAAGGCCGCTGCCAATGGCAAACAGGGTCAGGCTGAAAGGCTGGAAGATGAGGACAAGGGCGAAAAGCCCCAACCCGATGATGAAGTATTCAAGACGCAGGGCAGAACGGGCTGACATGCCGGTTTGGGTTCCGTCGCTCATGCGCGCACCGCCCTTCCGTTCTCGCCGAAGAAATGGGTTTGTTTCGGGTCCGCCTTCAGGTGCAGCACTTCGCCAACCTTGATGCGCTGGGTGCGCGGCACAACCACGCGGATGTCACCGCCCGATTTGGTACGGGCGTGAATGAGGGTTTCGGCCCCCATGGGCTCAATGAGTTCGGCCTGGGCCCGGATGGTGCTTTTGCCGGCGCTGCTTTCCGCGGTGAAAGCGCGGGGCCTGATGCCGATCATGACCTTGGAGGGCCTCAGGCTTGAGACGGCGGGGTCGGCGGCCATTTCAACGGGGCTGCCGGCAAGCGAAACGGAGGCCACGCCCTTGCTGAAGGATTTGAGATCGGCTTCCATCAGATTCATCTGAGGTGTTCCAATGAAGCTTGCGACAAATACATTGGCGGGCTTGGCGAAAACCTCATGGGGGGTTCCCACCTGCTCGATCATGCCATCACGCATGATGGCGATTCGATCCGCCATGGTCAGCGCCTCAAGCTGGTCGTGGGTGACGATGACGGTTGCCTTGGAAAGGTTTGACAGAACTTCCTTGATCTGGCCGCGCATGGAGTGGCGGAGTTCCACATCGAGGCGTGACAGGGGTTCGTCGAAGAGGAAGCAGTTGGGATCGCGCACGATGGCGCGGGCCACCGCGATGCGCTGCTTTTCGCCTTCCGAAACCTGGCCCGGCATGCGGTCCAGAACTTCGGTGAGATGGAGTATCCTGGCGACCTTGTTGACGCGCTTGTCTGACTCTTCCTTGGACAGCTTTTCGAAATGCAGGGGCATGGCAATGTTCTGGCCGACATTCAGCGCCGGATAAAGCGCGTAGAACTGGAATACCATGGCGATGTCGCGCTTTTCCGGCGGCAGGTCATTCATCCGCTTGCCGGCAATGATCACGTCGCCTTCGGTGGCGCGCTCCAGGCCTGCGATCATGCGGAGGGTGGTTGTCTTGCCGCAGCCCGACGGGCCGAGAAGGCAGACAACCTCGCCGGCCTTGACCGACAGGGAGGCATCCTTGACGGCAAGGAACTCGCCGTATTTCTTGGTGATCTTCTTGACTTCAATCGTTGACATATCAGCGCTTTACCGTTCCGAACGTGACGCCACGCAGCAGATGGTTCTGCAGAAAGAACGTGACCAGGAAAACAGGAATGAGGAAGAGGGTTTCGATGGAGGCCAGAAGCGTCCAGTCGGTGCCTCGCCCGCCCGACGATACGGCCTGGTTCATGGCGACGGGCACGGTCCGCGTATCAACGCCGGTGAGCAGAAGCGCAAAGAGAAACTCGTTCCAGGTGAGAATGAGGCCGAACACGAAAGTAGCTGCAAGCCCTGCCACGACCTGCGGCAGGCAGATTTTCATGAAAACCTTGATTTCAGATGATCCGTCAATCCGCGCCGCATCCTCGACATCGTATGACAATTCGTCAAAGAAGCTCTTCATCATCCAGATGGTGAAGGCGAGGTTGAAGGCGGTGTAAAGCATGATGATGCCCAGATACGAGCCGGAGAGACCCACGGTCCGGAACATCAGGATAATCGGGATGATGACGACAATTGCCGGCAACATGCGTGTGGTCAGGATGATGAAGAGGTAGGTGTCGTTTCCCTTCAGAGGGTATCGCGAAAAACCGTAGGAGGCGAGGGTGCCGATCACCAGGGCCAGCAGCACCGACACTGAGGAGATAAAGAAAGAGTTGAAGAAGAAGACGTCGAAGCCCGTGGGCTCGGCGGCGCTGCCGCTGACCATAACGCGGTTAAAGACCTGGCCAAAATTCTCGAGCGTCGGGGTGAAAACAAACTGGTCCGGGATCAACCCAAAGAGGGATGTCGGTGAAAGTGTTGGCGGCACCGAGAGAGCCTGCGCAGAGGGCTTGAAGGCCGTGAAGATAATCATCAGCACGGGCAGGAAGTAGATTAAGGAGACGAGGGCAACAATGAGCGTGTGCCCCCAGCCCGCTTCGCCGACGCCGGAAGCCTTCCTAAGGCCGAATTTTTCTGCAAGCGTTGCCATGTTTATGCGCCTTTGTTCCGACGGTTGGCCAGATAGAGATAAAGGTTGGTCAGTACAATCACCATGAAAAGGATGACATAGGAGAGAGCCGCTCCCTCACTGGTCTTGTTCTGCTCGTTGGCAATTTCGGTGATGAGATAGGCAATGGTCTTTGTGTCCTGACCGCCACGAATGAGAATGTAGACGAGGTCATAGAGCTTGAAAGCCTCAATGGTCCGGAAGAGCAGCGCCAGCATCAGCAGCCCGCGAATGTAAGGGAATGTGATGGTCCAGAATTGCCGCGGCTTCGATACGCGGTCGATGGCGGCGGCTTCATAGAGATATTTCGGCACCGAGACGAGGCCTGCAAGCACCAGCAGCATGACGAAAGGCGCCCACATCCAGGCATCTGTGAAAACGATGCCGGCAACGGCACCCAGCTTGTTGTCCATCAAGATAAACTGGTTGCCGGTGATCTCACCCATGACATAGCTCAGGATGCCAAAGGTTGGGTCATAATAGTAGGAGAAGAAAACGCCTGATGCGACGACGGAGAGCATCATTGGTGTCAGCACGAGGATGAGCAAATATTTCCGCAACGGGAACTGCTTTGCGAAAAGCATGGCCAGAAGAAAGCCTGTGATCATCTGCAAGGCCACCGTGAAGACCACGAACATGCCGGTGTTGATCAGCGCGTCCCAGTTGGCGGGAGCCGCGATGTCGTTGGTGAGAACCTTGATATAGTTGTTGAGGCCCACAAACCGGATGGATTGGTTGTTGGATTGATAGGCGAAGAACGAAAGCCCGAGCGACCAGAGCAAGGGAAAAATGTTCATGACGAAGAGAACAGCGATTGCTGGCGCCACCAACAGGCCACCGTAATATCTGCGGCGGTAAGCATTTACAGTGAATGCCGCGGCTATAAGAGCCGCCATGGCGCCCGCGACGCCAAGGGAAAGCTTCGCGGGAAACAAAACAATGGCAACGGCTGAAACAACAAGGCCCGCAAGAATGGCCAGTTTCCAGTTATGGGCCACCGGCGAGAAAAGCGGCGGAGCAGGCAAGAATTGCGCGGTGGTTGTCATGACACTCTGGTTTCAAGGGGAAAAAATTGGGGCGCGGGAAAGCCCTGCGCCCCAACTGGCGGACTACTCGATCAGGCCGACTTCCTTCAGCTTATCCTGCTGGAACTTGGCGATGTTGTCGAGCGTGGTCTTGGCGTCCTGCTTGCCGGTGATGGCAAGGTCGAACTGGTCCTGCTGCTGGGTGAGCAGTTCAAAGAACTGCGGCACGTGCCAGACGTCCTTTTGCCACTCGAGCTGCGGAGCCCAGGCGCGGTTCCAAGGACGGTAGGTTACGTACTTTGGATCTTCATACACGGCCTTCACGGCAGACTGGCCCCCGCCTGCCGCAAACTGGTGCTGGATGTCGTTGGACAGCCACCACTTCACAAAATCGACGGCTTCCTTGGTCTGGGATTCCGTCGTCCAGGTCGTGAGCACGAATGGCTGGCCACCGATGTTGGACCAGCGGATCATCTTGCCATCGGCGCCCATGGTGCCCGGCATCTGGCCGAAGACCAACTTGTCTTTGACCTTTGAGTCAGCGGCAAGCGAAGCTTCGCCAAGGCCGATCCAATCGATGTTCATGGCCACCTTGCCCTCACGGAACAACTGGTCCGAGACGAAGATGTCCATGGTGCCGGTCTTAGCCACCGGCGGCATGTACTGGATCAGGTCCAGGTACTTGGTGAGCGCCTCAACAGCGGCAGGAGAGTTCACAACGCCTTCTGCCTGGCCTTGTGGCGCCTTGGTTTCATCCCAGGTATCGCCGCCCATCTGCCAGATGAAGCCGTTGATCTGCATGGACGAGAAGTCGTAGCCTTTGCCGGCCTGGAAGGCGATGCCGTAGAAATCATCCTCGGCAGGCTTGCCAGCCAGCATGTCGCCCTTCTTGCGCTGGAAGAATTCACCAACATTCTTGAAGTCGTCCCACGTCATGGCATCCAGCTCTTCGCCGGTGCAGGGAAGCTTCTTGCCGTATTTGGCCTGGAAGTTCTTTTGCTCTTCGTCGTGGCAGATGATGTCTGCGCGCGCGAAGTTCACCAGAACGTCAGGGAACTGCGGGAAGCCATAATAGTTCTCCGTCTTGTGGGGGTAGGTGGAATAGGCATTCAGCGGATTGGGATGGATGGTCTTGAAGGTCGCCATG
This sequence comes from uncultured Hyphomicrobiales bacterium, assembly GCA_902826365.1. Lineage (GTDB taxonomy): Bacteria > Pseudomonadota > Alphaproteobacteria > Rhizobiales > Aestuariivirgaceae > Aestuariivirga. The sequence goes on from CADEEO010000018.1 coordinate 22,880, forward strand.
AAATCCGGGTCGGCATCCAGAAGATCATTGATCTTGCGGAAATAGCCGCCTTCAACGAATGCGCCAAGCCACTGCGAGTCGGAGACGATGAAGTTGTACTTCTGCTCGCCTGATGTGAGCGATGCGTTGACGCGGGTGTAGAAATCCGGCCATGGAATGAAGTCAACTTCAAGCTTCACCGTGTTGCCGCTCTTCGGCTTGTACTGCTCGTCGAAGAACTTCTTCATGATGCGGGTTGGCGGCCAATCAGGCACGGCCATGGTCAGCGTCACGTCTTCGGCGGAAGCGAGCGAGGCGCCGCCAACCGACATGAGGGCGGCAAAGCTAAACGCCGTGGCGGCCCCTTTCATCTTCGTCATTATCGTCATCTTAGGTTTTCTCCCATTGTTAACCTGCTTGCTTCTGTCCTTCGGCGTCAGGTCATTACCTGCCCGCTTGCGGCGCGGAAGATGTGAATATCGTTAGGATCAATGTATATGCTGGCCGGATCGCCAACCTTGATCGAGGTTGCCTTGGCTTCGGGAAGCACCATGCGCAGCACTTCCTTGCCGGTTTCCACGGAGACAATCGTAATGTCGCCGAGGGGCTCCAGCAGATGGATTTTCGAAGCGATAGCTTTTTCGCCCTTGGCGGCCAGACGGATGTCGCTGGGGCGGATGCCGATGATGGCAGCCTCGCCCGCCGCCGCCGTCTTGCGCGGCACCTTTGGACTCATTTTGCCAAGCGGGGTTTCAAAGGTCTTTGCATCCTTGCCGACTTTTGCCTTCAGCATGTTCATGTGCGGCGAACCGATCTTGCCGGCCACGTAGGTATTGGCAGGGCGCTCATAGAGCTCTTCCGGTGTTCCGCGCTGGACCACGGCGCCATCGCGCATCACGGCGATTTCTTCACCCATGGAAAGGGCTTCAAGCTCATCGGGCGTTGCATAGACAATGGTCATGCCGAATTGCCGGTGCAGGCGCTTCAGTTCGGCGCGCATGTCATGGCGCAGCTTGGCATCAAGATTGGTGAGCGGCTCATCGAGCAGCAGAATCTTGGGGTGGCGGACCAGCGAGCGGCCAAGGGCGACGCGCTGCTGCTCGCCGCCGGACAGGGTGTTGGGCTTGCGTTCCAGGCGGTGGGTAAGCTTCAACATGGCCGCAGTTTCGTTCACGCGCTTGGTGATTTCTGCTGAAGAGACCTTTTCCTCACGCAGCGGATAGGCAAGATTCTCGAACACGGTGAGGTGGGGATAAAGGGCAAAGGACTGGAACACCATAGACACGCCGCGGCCGGCGATGGGTTCATTGGTAAAATCCTTGCCGTCGATTTCGAGACGGCCGGAATCGGGCTTCACGAGGCCGGCAATGGTGCGCAGCGTCGTGGTCTTGCCAACGGAACTCGGCCCGAATAGGACAAAGAACCGTCCCGCCGCCACGTCGAAGGAAAGGTTTTCAAGAGCCCGCACCTTGCCATAGGATTTAGCAATCCCTGACAACCGCACCGCGGGCTTAACGCCTTCAGCCATTCCCATTCCCTGTCTGCCCGCCGGGGCTATTTTTGGCAGAGACTAGCTTGTCTCTCTTTATTTGCAAGCCGCCTATCATCGATCCAAATCAATTATTTCTGATGAGTCCGGAGTCGCTTGCATTTCTGCATAATAATTAGCCATTTGCGCTTTCCCACAGGCCGGTTTTGGCGGACCTGAGGACAGCGTCAGTCACGAGGTCGGTTGCAAGGGCATCACGGAAAGTTGGAGCCGCAGCCTTTCCGCCGCCAACGGCCCCCAGAAAATCGGCGACCTGGTGAATGAAGGTGTGCTCATAGCCAATCTGCAGGCCGGGCACCCACCATTTGTCCATGTAGGGATGGTCGCCATCGGTTATGTGAAGCGAGCGCCAGCCGCGGGTGCGGCCTTCGTCACGATGATCGAAATACTGCAGGCGGTGCAGGTCGTGCAGGTCCCAGAAAATCGACGCGTTCTCGCCGTTGATTTCGAAGGTGTAGAGGGCCTTGTGGCCGCGGGCGTAGCGGGTGGCCTCGAAACTTGCCAGCGAACCATTGGCAAAGCGGGCCAGAAACAGGCTGGCGTCATCTATGCCCACAGTTTCCGTCTTGCCAGTAATATTGTGGTGGCGTTCCTTGATGAAAGTCTCGGTCATGCCAGAGACCTTGGTGATGCCGCCATTGAGCCAGAGGGCCGTATCGATGCAGTGGGCGAGAAGGTCGCCGGTCACGCCGCTTCCGGCCACGTCCACATCCAGACGCCAAAGGCCCTGGCCGCCCTGGGGCAGGTCCTTGGAAATGGTCCAGTCCTGGAGGAATTTGGCGCGATAGTGAAAAATCCTGCCGAGTTTGCCTTCGTCGATCAGCTGCTTGGCCAGGGTGACGGATGGAACGCGCCGGTAATTGTACCAAACCATGTTCGGCACCTTGGCCTTCTCGACGGCGTCCACCATCTGGCGGGATTCTTTTGCCGAACGCCCCAGCGGCTTTTCGCACATCACCATCTTGCCCGCCTTCGCGGCGGCAATGGCTATTTCATGATGGGTGTCATTGGGGCTGGCGATATCAATGACATCGATATCCTTGCGTTCTACGAGCTTGCGCCAGTCGGTTTCGATTGACTCATAGCCCCATTGCTCTGCGAAGGCCTTTGCCTTGGCGGCATCGCGGGCACAGGTTGCTTTCAGCACCGGGCGGAATGGCACATCAAAAAAATGGTTCACCTGAGAGAAAGCGTTGGAATGGGTGCGGCCCATGAAGCCGTAGCCGACCATGCCGACATTGAGAGGTTTTTTCGCCATGTCAGGCCTGCCAGCCGTGGGCATTGCGGACCTTGATCATGGTGCCGAGGATATCGTTCCAGGTTTTTTGCTGCATCATCACCGTATTGGGGAACATGCAGCCATCCCAGCAGATGTGGCGGAACGCCTTGGTGATCCCGCCATCCTTGCCGCGCAGCCACATGCCGGCATGGCGGGGAATATCCAGCCTGCCGTTCGGGTCGGTCACCATGCAGTGCCGCCCCGTCTTGTCGTGATAGCCCATGCCTTTGACGGTGCCGTCGTTTTGCGCAACGTGGAAATCAATGGTCCAGGGCCGCAGCATGTCCGTCATCTTGGTGAGCGCCTTGTCGAGTTGCGCCTTGTTCTTCCAGTTATATTTTGCGGGCAGAAGCCGCGCGCTGGGGGCATTGTAACCCATGGTGTAGAGCAGGGTGTGGGCCATGTCGGCCTGAAATCCGATGGTGTGCGGCCGGTCGACGGCTTCCAGCGTGTCGATCATGGCCTTCCAGGAGTGCATTCCGCCCCAGCAGATTTCGCCTTCGGCCGCCAGCCGTTCATCATAGTCGGCCGCCACGCTGCAGGCCTCGCGGAAGGTCTGGGCAACTTTCTTGGTGTTGCCCTTGGGGTCCTTGGCGAATTCGCCAGGGCTTGTCGCCGAGTCGATGCGGATGACGCCATAGTGCCGCACGCCCAGGCCGCGCAATTTCTGCCCGAGGCGGCATGATTTCCGCACGTTCTCCACGAACTTTTTCCGGTCGGAAGCCGAACCCATGGCCGAGCCGCCGCCCACTGGCGGCCAGACAGGGGCCACGATGGAGCCGATTGCCAGGCCGCGCGCCCGCACCTTCTCGGCCAGCCGCTTCACTTCATCGTCGGTGAAATCGATATTGGTGTGGGGGGCCGCGTGAAATATGTCGATGCCATCGAACTTCACGCCCTTCACCTCAGCTTTGGCGGTCAGGTCGAGCATGGTGTCGAGATCAATTGGCGGTTCGGAATCGGAGCCCTTGCCGACCAGGGCGGGCCACATCGCATTGTGCAGTTTTGGAAAATTGTTCGCGCCGGCCATGCACACTCCCAAAGATTTTTTTAGTTTGAATCATCTTAGACAAAAATTGGGCTTGCTGTCTACAACTGTTATATTAGTATGAGGCGATGGTTATCAGTCTTTCAAGGTCACGGCTCGACCGCTCGCGGCCCATGCGCGACCAGATTTATCCGCTGGTGCGCCGGATGATTTTGACAGGCGCCATCAAGCCGGGCGAGGTGATTGATGAGAAGGCCATTGCGGCCCAGCTGAATGTGTCGCGCACGCCGGTGCGCGAGGCGGTCAAGAAACTGAGCGACGAAAACCTTGTGGAGGTGGTGGCGCAATCTGGAACGCGGGCGGCGCGCATTGCGCGCGACGAAATCGCTGAAGCCTTTCTCATCCGCCGCGCATTGGAATCAGAAAGTGCGGCACAGGCCGCAACGCGCATGAACCAATCGCATGCGGACCGTCTCGATGATATTCTCCTGCTGCATGCACGAGCCCTGGAGCGTAAAAAATACGTCGAGGCGATCGAGCGCGACGATGATTTCCACCGCTACATCGCCGAGATCAGCAATCTGCCGCGGTTGTGGCGGGCGATTGAGATTTCAAAAGCGCAGCTTGACCGCTGCCGCCATATGATGGTGCCGCGCGAAGGCGAGGCCGAAACCACCCTTGAGAAGCATCGCGTCATCATTACTGCCCTCAAGAGCGGCGATCCCGAAACTGCGGCGCGGGCGATGCGTGACCATCTTGAGACTGCTTACCGCAGCACCATTGCCGTGCTGGACGGCCCGGGCCTGAACTGAAGCCGGGGCAGGACCTGGCAATTTATATTAACGCCAAAGAAATCAATCCTTCCTAGAGTGCCCGGCTGGCGCAAATGGAAATTGCGCCGTGTGGGCCGTGTGTGCGTATGTTGTTTGTTGCGTTGGTTTTGACGTTTCTGGCGGTGCTTGTCTTGGCCAAGCGCCTTGCCTTTGGCGTTTTTTTCCTTTCGGCGGGCTGCGCTGTTGCGGGCGGATTGTTCATTAATCCGGATGATTCTGTATCCCTGCGCTTCGTCACGCTGGACGAAACGCCACACATCACGATGCGAGAGGAGCCACTTGGGCTCACAGGCGCCGGCCACCACGCGAGATCCCTCGCCATCCTGTCGCGTCGGAATGAACTTGCAGAATTGCGCGAACACATAAGATACGAACTCCGCCGCGGAAATATCACACTCGAAAAGGCAACCACCCTGAACCATCTCATCGACGAGATTGACCGTGAATCAGCAGCAGTCGTTGGGCAAGTCGCGGTGCGGCACCAAAACCTTGCCGAGCTTATGCATTCGCAGGTCCGCTTGAATGAGACCCTTGCCGATACGATAAAACTGGTGAAGGTCCTGGATTCAGTGCCTAGCCCGGAATTTGCCGGGACATTTATCGCCGCCAAAATCCAGGTTGTGAGGCTTTTGGCGGAGAAGGCGGCGGTTGATGGATCCATCGACGAGATCAGGCAAATGTTGAAACGGCCCAAAGCCGGATAGACCATTCCCGCTCTCTTCCATCTTCTGACGGTGGACTTGCCGGTTGCTTTCAGTAAAAGCATGGGCCAACTGAACCCTGAAAGCCAGAAATGACCCCAGCGGAGAACTTTTTCATCGGCATTGATACGGGCGGCACCTATACGGATGCCGTTGTCATTGCCCATGGCACGCAGAAGATTCTCGGCCGGGCAAAGGCGCTGACGACGAAGGGCGATCTTTCCATCGGTGTGAAAGAGGCGCTCACAACCGTGATGCAGACTCTTCCCGCCGGAGCAAAGTCTTCGGCTATCGGGCTGGTTTCGGTTTCCACCACGTTGGCCACCAATGCGGTGGTTGAAGGGCATGGCAGTCCGGTGGCGGTGTTCCTCATTGGCTTTGACGATGCCATGGCCGCGCGAACCGGCATCGCGAAGGCCTTTCCGAATGTGCCGCTGCGGATGATCGCGGGAGGCCATGACCACAATGGCGATGTAGCTGTTTCCCTGGATGCTGCGGCAGTGGAGCGCGAAGCGGACCTGCTGAAAGGCGAAGTATCGGCCTTTGCCGTTGCTTCGGCTTTTGCAGTGAGAAACCCGGAGCACGAAAAGGCGGCGCGCGACATCATCATGCGGGTGACGGGCAAGCCGGTGACGCTTTCGACGGAGCTTACCTCATCGCTGGATGCGCCGCGCCGGGCGCTGACCGCTGTTTTGAATGCTCGGCTGATTTCGCGAATATCGCTGCTGATTGAGGCAGTACAGCTTGCCATGGCAGAACTTCATATTTCCTGCCCGCTGATGGTGGTGAAAGGCGATGGCTCTTTGGCGCGGGCTGAAAACGTGGCGCTCAAGCCCATTGAAACGGTGCTATCGGGACCGGCGGCGAGCCTGGTGGGGGCCAAGTGGCTGTCGGGGCTTGATGACTTCATCATGTCGGACATTGGCGGCACGACAACCGACATCGGCATTCTGCAGGGTGGCAAGCCGCAGGTGGCGGAAGAAGGCGCGGAGGTCGGGGGCTGGCGCACCATGGTGAAGGCCATTGATGTCACAACCATCGGCCTTGGCGGCGACAGCGAGGTTCATCTGGCGATGGACGGCTCGATGCAGATCGGGCCACAACGCATCGTGCCGGTTTCGCTCATAGGGGCGCGCTATCCGGAAGTCATTGCCATGCTTGAAGCCGACCTCGCGGATACGCAAGGCGGCTCGCAGCAGGGACGCTTTGTGGTGTTGCCATTCGGCAAGTCCGGCCCTGCCGATCACAGCGGATTGACGGCGCGCGAGATTGAATTTCTGTCGATGGTCACCGACCGGCCGAAGCCGCTGCGGAAACTTGCCCTGTCGTCGGGCGCGCAGCGGGCCTTGCTGTCCTTGCGCAAAAAGGGGCTCGTGCAGCTCTGCGGCTTCACCCCTTCAGATGCCGCCCATGTGCTTGACTTGCAGGCGAACTGGTCAAAGCCTGCAGCACTTTTGGCGGCGCAGCTCGTGGTGCGGTTTCGCGATATGCGGATTGCAACGCCGGAGCGCCTTGAGGCGTTTTGCCGGGATGTGTGGAGCGAGACGGTGCGCCTATCGGCGAAGGCCATTCTGAATTCGGCGCTTGCCATGCCGGTTGAGAACAATGCCCTGATTGAAAGTGTTGTATCTGGCGCGCCGGTGAAGGGCCTGGCGGCGATCAAAATTTCGCCCACCATTCCCATTGTGGCGGTTGGCGGGCCGGCCCGGGTTTACTACGGGGAAGTTGCCAAGCGGCTGGATTGCGAAGCTGTGTTTGTCGAGTGGTGCGAGGTCGCTAATGCGATAGGCGCCGCCGCTGGCCTTGTCGCCTTGAAGGTCATGGTGATGGTGGAAGGCGATGGCAACGGAGCCTTTCGCGTTCATGGTGGTCAGGGCACGCGCATTTTCGATTCGGGGGCGGAGGCGCTGGCCTTCGCGCAGGCCTCCGCCCATGACCAGGCAGAAAGCATGGCTTTGGGGGGCGGCGCCAATTCGCCGAAAATAAGCGTCGATACAAAGAAGCATTACTTGCCCGACGCGATGGACGACAATGGCCTGCTCAAGGCCGAAATCACGGCCGAGGCCATTGGGCGGCCTTCTCCTGCGTAGCTGGCGTTAACCGGCCATTTACCATAGTTCAACTGTTGTCAGCCCGTTTCCGCGGCGCGGGGAAATGAAAGGGTTTCGGAAAGGCCCTGTTAACCGCAAATTTGATAGGGTCGGAAAGGTTTCCAGAGAGTATTTTTCCGATGAACGTTGCTGTCAAATCTGCCGCCCAAGAACCTGCGTTTTCGGGTTGGGAAGAACTGGGGCCCAAGGCTTCAAGCTGGAAAATTGAGCGGGAAGAGGTTCAGGCGGATTCCCTTGCGCCATTTTTCCCGGATCAAAATGGCGGGGTCTACGAGCAGCTCCTGTTTAACTTCCCTTTCATGATGCATGCCATGGATGGCTCGGGCAGGCTGAACTCGGTCAACCGGCAATGGTGCAAGACGTTGGGCTACCTGCCCTCCGACGTGATCGGAAAATCATTCAACGAGCTTCTGACACCGCAGTCGCGCTCACATCTCATCACCACGATTTATCCAAAATACCTTCAGACCGGCCTGTGCCGCGGCGAGGAAATGTTTGTCCACCGCAAGGACGGCACGCTGGCAACCGTCGTGCTGTCGATGAACGCCTATCGCGGCGACAAGGGCCGCATTGAACGCTCGATCTGCCTGATGCAGGATGTGACCGACCAGAAGATCGCAGAAATCGCCTCGGTGCGCAGCGACCAGCGGTTCCGCGGGGCTTTTGCCGCCGCGGCCCACGGCATGGCGCTGGTCTCGCCAACCGGGCAGATTGAACTCTCCAACGCCGCCTTCGGCATTTTCCTGGGCCGGGAAGATATCGACCAATCCACCCTGACATTTGACGAAACCCTGCACCGCGACGACCGGGGCCAGTTCCTGAATGGCATGCGCCAGCTTTTGTCGGGCGAGATTGCATCGCTGAAGCAGGAATTGCGCTACACGACGGGGGCGGGCGGCATCGTGCATGGTTCGACCAGCGTTTCCATGGTCAAGAGCGAGAAGGCCGAAATCGAGCAGCTCGTCGTCCAGATTGTCGACGTTTCGGAGCGCAAGCTCACCACCCAGCGCCTGCACCAGGCGCAGAAGATGGAAGCCATTGGGCAACTGACCGGCGGCCTCGCCCACGACTTCAACAACCTGCTCACCATCATCATGGGCAATCTGCAATTGCTCGAAGGCAAGCTGGGCGGCGACGAGAAGGCGGTCAAACGCGCCAACGAAGCGCTTGATGCGGCACGCAAGGGCTCGGACCTGACGCGCCAGTTGCTGGCCTTTGCCCGCAAGCAGGATCTCGAACCCCGCGAAGTCATGATCAATGACCTGGTCACGGGCATGGAAGCCCTGATCTCGCGCACCCTCGGCGAGAATGTTGAACTCAAGGTCGATGTGGCAGCCGGTGCTCCCAAAGTGCTGATCGATCCTTCGCAGTTTGAATCGTCCATTTTGAATCTGGCGATCAACGCCAGGGATGCCATGCCCAATGGCGGGCTGCTGACGATTGAAACGCAGCTGGTCTATCTCGACAATGAGTATGCGGAAAAGCATCCGGAAGTCGTTCCCGGACATCACGTCTTGGTGGCGATTTCGGATACAGGCGTCGGCATGTCGCCGGAGCTGCTTGAAAAAGTTTTCCATCCCTTCTTCACCACCAAGGAGAATGGCAAAGGCACCGGGCTTGGCCTTTCCATGGTCTATGGCTTCATCAAGCAATCAGGCGGCCATATCAGCATTTACAGTGAAGTCGGGCACGGCACTTCTGTAAAAATGTACTTGCCGCGGAAAATTACCGCCGGTGAAATTTCAGCCGAGACGGCTGCCAACAACCAGTCGTTGGCGATTGAGATGTTGCCAACCATAACGTCAACAGAAACCGAAGTTCCAGCGAAAGCCGCACGGCCGCAAAAGATACTTGTGGTTGAAGACCAGGAAGCGGTGCGCGCCGTGGCCTGCGGGTTCCTCATGGATTTCGGCTATGACGTGGTGGAAGCGGAAGACGGCTTCCAGGCGCTCTCCAAGCTTCAGGAAGATCCCGAGATCGACCTCATGTTTTCGGATATCGTGATGCCGGGCGGGATGAACGGCTTTGACCTTGCCCAGGCGGCCAGCGGCATGCGGCCCGACCTCAAGATTGTCCACACCTCCGGCTATCCCAAGGGCGCCATGGTGCACCAGGACGAGCCGCGTTTCCGGCAGGGCTTCATCATCATGAAGCCGTACCGCCGCGAGGAGCTGCAAAAAATCATCCGGGATGCATTCGAAAAGCAGAGTTGAGGCTTTTTAGAACGATTCGAATCTGCTAGGGATCGCACGCGGGGGCCGTTTGATCTCAGGGGATTGATTATGCAGGGTGTTGCACGGAACTTCTTTATACTTGGAATTGTCATGGCGATTGCCG
>CADEEO010000019.1:0-689 GCA_902826365.1 uncultured Hyphomicrobiales bacterium
TTCGGCGGCATGATGCAGAATTTCGGCGAGGGGCCGCCGGCCCAGCGCACCTGTGCGGCGGCTGACCGCACGGGGCACGCCATGCTGCATACGCTTTACGGCCAGTCGCTGCGCTACGAGACGGAATTCTTCATCGAGTATTTCGCGCTTGATCTCATCATGGAAAATGGCGCGGTCCGGGGCGTCATGGCGCTGTCGATGGAAGACGGGACCATTCACCGCTTCCGGGCGCATAAAACCATTCTGGCGACGGGCGGCTATGGCCGGGCCTATTTCACCGCCACATCGGCGCATACCTGCACGGGCGACGGCAATGCCATGGTGCTGCGGGCTGGGTTGCCATTGCAGGACATGGAATTCGTGCAGTTTCATCCCACGGGGATTTACGGGGCGGGCTGCCTGATTACCGAGGGGGCGCGGGGCGAGGGCGGCTATCTCACCAATTCGGAAGGCGAGCGTTTCATGGAACGCTATGCGCCATCGGCCAAGGATCTGGCTTCGCGCGATGTGGTGTCGCGCTCCTGCACCATTGAAATCCGCGAGGGCCGGGGCGTCGGGCCGCTGAAGGATCATATTCATCTCCATCTCGAACATCTCGACCCGTCGGTGCTGCATGAGCGGCTGCCCGGCATTTCGGAATCGGCCAGGATTGTCGCGGGCGTTGACCTGACGCGCGAGCCCATTCCGAT
>CADEEO010000019.1:736-2297 GCA_902826365.1 uncultured Hyphomicrobiales bacterium
ACGGTGCATTACAACATGGGCGGCATCCCCACGAATTATCATGGCGAGGCCTTGGCGGGGGATGCGAAGAACCCCGAGAAAACCGTTCCAGGATTGATGGCGGTGGGGGAGGCGGCCTGTGTCTCCGTGCACGGAGCAAACCGCCTGGGTTCAAACTCGCTGATTGATCTGGTGGTGTTTGGCCGGGCGGCTGGTTTGAAATGCATTGAGGATATCAAGCCGAAGGCGCCGCACAAGGATTTGAAGAAAGATGCGGGCGAGGCGGCGATTTCCCGGCTTGATCATTTCCGCAATGCGTCTGGCGGTTCGCCCACGGCGGAACTGCGGCTCAAGATGCAGCGGACGATGCAGGAGGACGCGGCGGTGTTCCGCACCGGCGAGACTTTGAAGCAGGGCGTGCGCCGGATTGCCGACATCTGGAAAGCCACTGATGATATCCGCGTGACGGACCGTTCGCTGATCTGGAACAGCGACCTCATCGAAACGCTGGAATATGACAATCTCATCGTGCAGGCGGCGGTGACGGTTGAGGGCGCCCTGGCGCGGGAGGAAAGCCGCGGGGCGCATGCGCGGGAAGATTTCCCCAAGCGCGATGACAAGGGCTGGATGAAGCATACGCTGAGCTGGACCGATGGTGATAAACGTAATGTGAAGCTGGGCTACCGCCCGGTGCATGATTTTACCATGTCGAAGGACATTGACTACATCAAGCCGAAGGCGAGGGTGTATTGATGGCCGGGGCACAGCCTACTGTTGAGAAGATTCAAAGGCTGGCATTGCTCACTGTGTTTGTGGTCATTGCGTCAGTCTCCACGCTAGCCGTTGCAAGCGCCAAAGACTACAATCAGTTGGGAAGAAATGGGTTTGCGCATTGGAGTTGTGCTTCCTATGGATTCCTAAGTGCCGACAAGAGTGATCATGAAACTGCAGGAAAACTGTTTGTTTCCGGGCACAATATGCTTTCCGAGTTGGTGGCAGATATGGTCTCTGGTATTGTTAAAGAAAGCGATATTAAAGACGTGCCCATAGGCGTCAGATGGTGGCTTACTGCAGGCCCGTCTGTTGAGTTTCGGATGGGATATATGTGGTCGCAGTTCGAGAAAGAAGCCTACGATAAGACTTGGCCGGATTTAAAAGGCTCATCGTTTGACGATCAGAAGGGAATTCAAAAAATGTCAGCGCAGAACGAGTTTCAAAAAGCTAACTGCGTATTATTGAAATAGAGCCCGCTTATGGTCGAATTTGCACTTCCACAGAATTCCAAGGTCCAGTCGGGAAAGAGCTGGCCGAAGCCTGCTGGCAAGAAGCTGCAGGAGTTCAGGATTTACCGGTGGAATCCGGATGACGGGAAGAATCCGCAAGTTGACAGCTACCATGTGGACATGGAGCAGTGCGGGCCGATGGTGCTGGATGCCATCATCAAGATCAAGAATGAGCAGGACCCGACGCTGACTTTCCGCCGCTCGTGCCGGGAAGGCATTTGCGGCTCCTGCGCCATGAACATTGACGGCACCAATACGCTGGCGTGTTTGAAGGCCTGCGACGAGGTGAAGGGGGCGGT
>CADEEO010000019.1:2397-26894 GCA_902826365.1 uncultured Hyphomicrobiales bacterium
ACGGCACCAATACGCTGGCGTGTTTGAAGGCCTGCGACGAGGTGAAGGGGGCGGTTCGGATTTATCCGCTGCCGCACATGCCGGTGGTGAAGGACCTGGTGCCGGACCTCTCGCGGTTTTACGCGCAGCACCGTTTTATCGAACCCTGGCTCAAAACCACAACAGCGGAACCGGTGAAGGAATGGAAGCAGTCGCACAGCGACCGGGCGCTGCTTGACGGGCTTTATGAATGCATTCTTTGCGCCTGCTGCTCGACGTCGTGCCCCTCCTACTGGTGGAACGGCGACCGCTATCTTGGCCCTGCGGCGCTCCTGCAAGCCTACCGCTGGCTGATCGACTCGCGCGACGAGGCAAAAAAGCACCGCCTCGACAATCTTGAGGATCCGTTCAAGCTCTACCGCTGCCACACCATCATGAATTGCGCCAAGGCCTGCCCCAAGGGGCTGAACCCGGCAAAAGCCATTGCCGAGATCAAAAAACTGATGGTGGAAAGGCAGGCATAGCCCTTATGCCTATTGCTGGAATTGTGCTGCGGTGCAATTAGAGATATAGCCAGCCTTGAAATTCCAGCCCAGGAAAGCCAGCATGACCCCCACCTCCCTCGACAGCTTCAAATCACGCAAAACCCTTAAAGTTGGCTCAAAAAACTACACCTATTTCAGCCTCAAGGCGGCGGAGAAGAACGGCCTCACGGGCATTTCAAAACTTCCCTATTCGCTGAAAGTGCTGCTGGAAAACCTGCTGCGCCACGAGGATGGGCGCAGCGTCACCAAGGCCGACATCCAGGGCATTGCCGACTGGCTCAAGAACCGCGGGAAGGACGAGATGGAAATCGCTTTCCGCCCGGCCCGCGTGCTGATGCAGGATTTCACCGGGGTTCCCGCCGTTGTCGATTTGGCAGCGATGCGCGACGCAATGAAGGATTTGGGAAAGAACCCCACCAAGATCAATCCGCTGGCGCCGGTTGACCTTGTGATCGACCACTCGGTGATGGTGGATTATTTTGCCTCGACGGGGGCGTTCAAGAAAAACGTCGAGATGGAATATGGCCGGAATGGCGAGCGCTACACCTTCCTGAAATGGGGGCAGGGGGCATTCAATAATTTCCGCGTGGTGCCGCCGGGCACCGGCATCTGCCATCAGGTGAACCTGGAGTATCTTGGCAAAACCGTGTGGACGCGCACCGACAAGGTGAAAGGCAAGCAGATAACGACCGCCTATCCCGATACGCTGGTGGGCACCGACAGCCACACCACGATGATCAACGGCCTTGCCGTATTGGGCTGGGGGGTTGGCGGCATTGAAGCGGAAGCGGCCATGCTGGGCCAGCCGATTTCCATGCTCATCCCCGAAGTGATCGGCTTCAAGCTTGACGGCCGGCTGCCGGAAGGCACCACGGCGACCGATCTGGTCCTGACGGTGACGCAGATGCTGCGCAAGAAAGGCGTGGTCGGGAAGTTCGTTGAATTCTATGGGCCGGGGCTTGGCACGCTGGCTCTCGAAGACATGGCCACCATAGCCAACATGGCGCCGGAATATGGCGCGACCTGCGGATTTTTCCCGGTGAACGCGGAAACCATTTCCTATCTCAAGGGCACGGCGCGGCCCGCGGCGCAGGTGGCGCTGGTCGAGAAGTATGCCAAGGCGCAGGACATGTACTGGACACGTGAGACGGAGGATCCGGAATTCACCGATGTGCTGTCGCTCGATCTCGCAACGGTGGTGCCTTCGATGGCCGGGCCCAAGCGGCCGCAGGACAAGGTGGCGCTGACGGAGTCGGCTTCCGGCTTTGCCGCGGTGATGGACAGTGAATTCAAGAAGGCAGCACAGCTCGGCCAGCGCTACAGCGTTGAGAATGCCAATTTCGACGTGGGCCACGGCGATGTGGTGATTGCAGCGATCACGTCGTGCACCAACACGTCCAACCCCTCGGTGATGATCGGGGCAGGATTGCTGGCGCGCAATGCACTGAAGAAGGGCCTGACGGTAAAGCCATGGGTCAAGACTTCGCTGGCGCCGGGAAGCCAGGTGGTGACGGAATATTTGAAGTCATCGGGTCTGCAGAAGGACCTGGACAAGCTCGGCTTCGATCTGGTGGGCTATGGCTGCACAACCTGCATCGGCAACTCGGGCCCGCTGCCTGAGAACATCTCCGAGGCGATCCGGAAGAATGATCTGGTGGCGGCGGCGGTGCTTTCGGGCAACCGCAATTTCGAGGGCCGGGTGAACCCGGATGTGCGCGCCAATTACCTGGCGTCTCCGCCGCTGGTTGTGGCCTATGCGCTGGCGGGCTCGCTCAATGTGGATCTCACCACCGATCCGCTGGGCCATGACAAAAAGGGCAAGCCGGTTTACCTCAAGGACATCTGGCCCGACGCGAAGGCTGTGGCGGATTTCGTTCGCAAGAACGTGACGCGCAAGGCGTTCGCCAAGCGCTACAAGGACGTGTTCAAGGGCGACGCGGCCTGGCGCAAGATCAAGGTCACCAAAGGCCTCACCTATGCCTGGGACGGGAAGAGCACCTATGTGGCGAGCCCGCCCTATTTCACGGGGATGAGCATGACGCCGGCGCCGGTGACGAATGTCTCGGGCGCGCGCGTCCTCGGCCTGTTCCTCGACTCGATCACCACGGATCACATTTCCCCGGCTGGCGACATCAAGGCGAGTTCGCCGGCGGGCCAATATCTGAGCGCGCACGGCGTAGAGCGGGTTGATTTCAATTCCTACGGGGCACGGCGCGGCCATCACGAGGTGATGATGCGCGGCACCTTCGCCAATATCCGCATCAAGAACCAGATGGTGCCAGGAGTCGAAGGCGGCTTTACCATCCACCATCCCTCGCTTGAGCAAATGCCGATTTACGATGCGGCGATGAAGTATCAATCCACTGGCACGCCGCTGGTGATTTTCGCCGGCAAGGAATATGGCACGGGATCATCGCGGGATTGGGCGGCGAAGGGCACGAAATTGCTCGGGGTGCGCGCCGTGATCGCGCAAAGCTTCGAGCGCATCCACCGCTCCAATCTCATTGGCATGGGGGTTGTTCCCCTGCAATTCCAGGAGGGCGAAAGCTGGCAGGTTTTCGGCCTGCGCGGCGACGAGACAGTCTCCATCAGCGGTTTGGCCGAGGGCCTGAAGCCGCACTCGCAGCTTTCCCTGGAGATCCAGCGGGCCGATGGCTCGGCGCTTGTCATTTCGGTTCTGTGCAGGATCGATACGCTGGACGAGCTCGACTATTTCATGAACGGCGGCATCATGCCTTACGTGTTGCGGAATCTGGCCAACGCGGCTTAGCCTGTTTGGAACAAGACGCTGTCGCGCCATAGTGGAAAGGGCTGACGATGGGCAAGAGCGAGCGCGACAAGATGGCGGCGGGAGAATGGTATTCCTGCCTTGATCCCGAGTTTGACGAAATGCGCAATGCTGCGCGCGTCGCCGTCCATTCGCACAACACCATGCATCCGGAAGAACGCGGCAGCATGGCGCCACAGCTTCGAGCGCTTTTTGCCGAGATTGCCGACGGTGTTGTCATCGAAGCGCCGTTCCACTGCTCCTATGGCATCAACATCAGGCTCGGCAGCGGCGTCTATCTGAACGCTGGCTGCACCATTCTTGATTCCGGTAGCGTACGCATTGGGGCGCGTTCCATGCTCGGCCCGGGCGTTCATATCTATTGCGCCGAACACCACAAGGATCCGGTCTCGAGGGCAAAGGGGCTCGAGGTCGCGTGGCCGGTGGAGATCGGCGAGGACGTGTGGATCGGCGGCGGAGCAATCATCCTGGGCGGGGTGATGATCGGCAATGGGGGGCTCGTCGGCGCCGGCGCGGTGGTGACGAAAGACGTGCCGCCAGGAGCGACGGTGGCGGGCAATCCGGCGAGGCAGATTGCGGGCGCTCGCGCGACTTGATCTATCTGGAACAATTATGCTGCATTCGCGTTTTGTACGGTTGCGTTAACAAGGAGTACGACAATGGCTTATGTTGATGGATTTGTTCTTCCTGTTCCCAAGAAAAACCTGGCGGCGTACCGCAAGATGGCGAGCAAGGCCGGAAAGGTGTGGATGAAGTATGGAGCGCTATCCTACGTGGAAGCCGTTGCTGATGATGTGAAGCCCGGAAAGTCCACTTCGTTTCCACAAAGTGTCAAATTGAAGGATGGCGAAACGGTGATCTTTGCGTGGGTCACCTATAAATCCCGGAAACACCGGGACCAGGTGAACGCCAAGGTGATGAAGGACCCTACAATGTCAAACTACGACCTCAAGACGCTGCCCTTCGACGGCAAGCGCATGTTTTGGGGCGGCTTTAAGCCAATTGTAACGATGTAGACGGGATTTGCCGCGAAAAACCCCTACAAACATGTGATCGGGCCTCACTGGCTCGTGAGTAGCTGAATGGGGCGTTTGTTGCTATATCAGCCCCATGACCTGCTCGCTTACCCGCCGGAATGCCCTTGCTTACGGAGCTGCCGCTGTGCTTGCCAGACCTGCATTTGCGGCGGCTAAGCGCCCGGTTATCGTTGAGCTTTTCACCAGCCAGGGCTGCTCGTCCTGCCCGGCGGCGGATGCTTATTTGAAAGAGCTGAAAGAACAGCCCGGCGTTTTGGCGCTGTCCTACCATGTGGATTACTGGGATTACCTGGGCTGGCGCGATACGCTTGGCGGGGCGGAATTTTCCGAGCGCCAGTATGACTATGCGCAAGCGCGCGGCGACAAGAATGTCTATACGCCGCAGTTGGTCGTCAATGGCGGTGAGCATTTTGTCGGAAGCCAGCGCGGCCAGGTTTCGCGAGCCATTGCAACGGCCAGAACCGAAGTTGCGGCGGACTGGGTCGAGATGGCGATGTCGGACAACAGGACCGATGTGACGATCAACATTCCTGCCGGCGAGCCTATGAGGGAAGCGACCTTGTGGCTCCTGGCATTTACCCATTCCGTTTCAGTTGAAATCAAGAAGGGCGAGAACACCGGAAGCACCGTCGAATACCATAATGTGGTGCGCAAAATGGTGCCGGCCGGCATGTGGCATGGCGAGGCGGCGAAGATCGTGCTGCCGAAAGGAAGCGTGGTCCCGCAGGGCTGCAAGGGCTGGGTGGCGCTGCTGCAGGACGGCAAGGTTGGCCGTGTCATCGGGGTTGCCGCAGGCGGGACTCCCTCCAGCGTCTGACTATTTTGGAATCTTGTATTTCAGGTGGGTGATGTGGGGGGAATTGACCGCGCGGTCGCAGACGAGTTCAAGTGGGGCCGCGCCGAAATTCTCAAATAATCTGCTGCCGCTGCCGAGCAGGACGGGAACAAGCTGGATATAGACTTCATCGGCGAGCTTTTCCTTCAGCATCTGCTGCGCGACATCGGCGCCCATCACAATGATCACTTTTCCGGCTGCCGCCGCCTGGGCCTGCTTCAAGGCTTCCGCCACGCCTTCATTGACAAAGGTGAAGGCAGCACTTTCCATTTCAAGCTTGTCAAGCTTCTCGTGGGTGACAACAAAGCTCGGCACGGGGTAGGGTGTGTCGCCCCAATGCTGGAGGCCCACGTCATAGGTCCGCCGGCCCAGGACAACGGCGCCGACTTTCAGCAGGAGTTCACGGGCCATGCCCAAATCGATGGCGTTTTCCGGGCCACCATGGAACATCCATTTGTGAAGCCGGTCGCCGCCCACGCCCATGGCGTTCTCCAAGCTGATATCCGGCCCGGCCACAAAGCCGTCCAGCGACATCGAAAAGGTTAATACGACTTTCCCCACGCCCACACCCCAAACTTTCCGGAATCCTATCACACCTTGCATGAAGGGAAGCAAGAGGGCGGCCCCGGGGGATTTCCACCCTGATCACGAAAACGTTTTTAACCTTTCTGCAACTCTGCGGAAAAACGATCCGTTCCTGCCAGTGTTGGTCAATCAACAACGCTCAAACAGGAGATTCCCATGCTTAAATCATCCCTTATTGCCCTGGCACTCACGCTTGGCGCATCATCGGCCTTCGCCGGCATGATGGTCGGCGGCGCTGAAATGTTCCCCGCCAGGAACATCATTGAAAATGCCGTCAATTCCAAGGACCACACCACGCTGGTGGCTGCCGTCAAGGCCGCGGGCCTGGTTGACACCCTGCAGGGCGATGGCCCTTTCACGGTGTTTGCGCCCACTAACGATGCTTTCGCCGCGCTGCCAGCCGGCACGGTTGAGGGCCTGTTGAAGCCGGAAGCAAAAGCCACCTTGACCAAGGTTCTGACCTGCCATGTGGTTGGCGCCAAGGCCATGTCCGATGCGGTCATGAAAATGGTGAAGGATGATGGCGGCGCGCACAAGGTGAAAACCGTTGGCGGCTGCGAACTCGTGCTGAAGCTTGACGGCGACAAGGTTACGGTGACCGATGAAGGCGGCGGCGTTGCCAATGTCACGATTGCGGACGTTGAGCAATCAAACGGCGTGATCCACGTGATTGACAAGGTTCTTTTGCCAAAAATGTAATACGGCGGCAGAAGCGGCAGGGCCGGGCTTCACCTCCGCCCGGTCCTGCTTTCATCTTCAGATTTCCTTGGGCTGGGGAACAACAAATTCCCATTTGCCCTTGCTGGCTTTCAGCATGATCTTGCCGGTTTTGGCGGTGCAGGTTTCGTTCGATTTGCCGATTGTCAAGGTGCCGCCATCCTTGCAGGCAAGGTTCATGTGGCGGTTGGCAGCAAGCGTATAGTGATGGGCTTTGCCGCCGGTTGGCGTGTAGACAAAGCTTGCCTTGGTTGGCGCCATGTTGGTGACCGTCACGGCATTGGCGGCGGAAACCATCAGGCCTGCCGCCATCGCGGAAGCGACGAGAAAACGAGTGATCATGATTGCAGTCTTTCTTCAATGAGGATTGAGGGAAGGGCTTGCGCCCCGTTACATGGAGAACTTGCCGTCCTGGATGAATATCTTGCTGACGGTGCCGTCAACGGCATGGGTGTTGCCATTGAGCGAAAGCTGGCAGCCATTCTTGCAATCCACATCGGCACTGCCGTTGGCTTTCAGCGCGAGGTCGATTTCCTTGGCGCCCTTCGGCATGACCTTCACCGTATAGGCGACGTTGTCCTTGGCGGTGATTGTCAAGGCGTTGGCGGACGAGGCGATTGCGGCAAGCGCAAGGGCGCTGGCCATAAAAACACGAATGTTCATGGTACTTCTCCTGATTAAGTTGTGATGTGCGGTGAAACAGAGGGCAGCGCCGCCCATCCTGGTGTTTCATCCCACGTGCACAAGGCTACGCCTGCGAATTTTGGAGAGCCAGTTAACTCGGGGTAATCTGGCGCGCAAAATGCCGCGAGAAAGTATCAAACTGTTGCCGCAATGCGGGGCAGGGCGCGCCGCGTCGCCGTAAACTTGCCGGGAAGATTACAGGGCGACCCCGCCATATACCGGCGCCTTGCCCCACGCATAAAGCCGGTAGCCGGTTCTGAGGCCAAGCCTGAAATAGGGATCGTCCTCGCAGATCCGGGCCGCTTCCGCGCGGCTTTCGACTTCAAGCACCCAAAGGCCGCCGCAGAACACCCCGCCGGGTTCGGGCCGCAAACCACCGGCAATCCGTATCTTTTCTGCGTGAAGTGTCAAATACCGGAAATGCGCTTCGTGATGATCCTCGCGCACCTTGAGCGCCTTGGGATCATCATCGAAAATCGCAACCCACCGGGCCAAAGCACTTCACCCCTAGGCGGCCTTTTTCAGCAGCCCGCGGTTGATCAGGCATTCGGCGATCTGCACGGTGTTGAGGGCAGCGCCCTTGCGCAGGTTGTCGGAGACGACCCAGAGGTTGATACCGTTCTCGATGGTTGAATCCTCGCGGATGCGGCTGATGAAGGTGGCGAAATCGCCGACGCATTCGACGGGGGTGACGTAGCCGCCATCCTCGCGCTTGTCGACCACCATGCAGCCCGGCGCCTCGCGCAGAATTTCGCGCACTTCCTCGGCTGAGATGGGCTGCTCGAACTCGATGTTCACGGCTTCCGAGTGGCCGACGAAGACGGGCACGCGCACGCAAGTTGCGGTGAGCTTGATCTTGGGATCGAGAATCTTCTTGGTCTCGACCACCATCTTCCATTCTTCCTTGGTCTCGCCTGAGTCCATGAACACGTCGATATGGGGGATGACGTTGAAGGCGATCTGCTTGGGAAACTTCTTGGGCGTCGGAGCGTCGGTCACAAAGATGCCCTTGGTCTGGTTCCACAGCTCATCGAGGCCTTCCTTGCCGGCGCCGGAGACGGACTGATAGGTGGCCACCACCACGCGCTTTATCCTGGCCACGTCATGCAGGGGCTTCAGCGCCACGACGAGCTGGGCCGTCGAGCAATTGGGATTGGCGATGATGTTGCGGCGCTTGTTGCGGGCCATGTATTCGACCAGCACATGGGCGTTCACTTCCGGAACGACCAGCGGCACTTCGGCGTCATAGCGCCAGCAGGAGGAATTATCGATGACGATGGGGCCAAGGGCGCCGATCCTGGGCGACCATTCCTTGGAGACGGCGGAGCCCGCCGACATCAGCACGAAATCAACTTGCGAGAAATCGAACTGCTCCAGGTCCTTGCACTTCAGGGTTTTGTCGCCGAAGGAGACTTCCGCGCCCATGGAGCGGCGCGAGGCGATGGCGAAGCACTCATCGACCGGGAACTCGCGCTCGGCGAGGATGTTCAGCATTTCGCGGCCCACATTGCCCGTGGCGCCGACGACTGCAACCTTGTAACCCATGGAAATCTCCTTGATTTAGTCTCTGGCCCGCCCGCTCAAGAGCCCAGAGGCTCCGCTTTCGGCATAGGGGGTTTCGGCCGCCATCCCCGAGAGCGATGAGGCCGGGGATGAGGCTAAACGGTTTTTTTAGTCGGTTTTTTGAAAGCGGCGGAAAGGCAAGCCCGGCCGGCGATTGCGGGGGCAATCGGGTCTGAAAGCATCGCTGAAACGGCGATCGTCATGGTGGGCCTTTGTTTCCTGGTTCGGGCGGTTTCTAGCAGGTCGCTGCGCCCTGTCAACCACCGGGCAAATGGGGGCTTGGCAGGGACCTACGTCTTGGCTATTCAGCGGGGGCGACCACAGGCTTTAGGGCATGCGGAGAGGTGGCAGAGTGGTCGATCGCGTCGCACTCGAAATGCGAAGTACGCGCAAGCGTACCGGGGGTTCGAATCCCTCCCTCTCCGCCAGTCATTCCTTGTAAATGGATAAATTTTTGCCCACACGCCTGTCATGGCCAAAAAGCCCACGGAACGGGCCTCTTTTGCACGCCAGACCATCGGCTTTTACCAAGGGAACCAGAGAGTTCCAACCAACATGGGCGATCATTCCTGGAATTCTCAGTTCGGCCATTTCCCAGTTCCCTTCGAGAACGGCAACCATCGGAAAACGATGCAATAATCAGCCTGAAATTGCGTGAAACTTGGCTGGTGAACTGCTTGAAAGGAAACGGCAGTCGATTTAACCGGCTGCCTACCATGCGGCATTGGGATTTCTGAGGTTCCGATTGGTCGAAGGAAGTAGTCACGGGTTGGCTACCTGCCGAACCCGAGGACAGCTCTCTGGCTCGCCCAGCCCAGCGGCAGTGCATCAATGGATTGCAGTTTCTCGGAAGAGAAATCGGCAGGTGCGGTCACAAGCTGGGGCATCAAAGACCACTTGGCCTCAAACCGGCTGATGACTTTCATGAGCGGAGGCCCTGCCACCTCAAGGCATGACTATGGGCCTTTCGGCCAGCCCTTGACTTCCAACGGCTCAACCGTCCTCAACGGCAAAGCCTACATCAACGAGCGCTTCGACGCCGAGACCGGCCTGCAATACCTCCACGCCCGTTACTACGACCCCAACCTCGGCCGCTTCCTCACCCCCGACACCTGGGACCCCATCCTCGCAGGCGTCGACTTCAACCGTTACGCCTATGCCGCTAATGATCCGGTGAATCAGTCAGATGCAAATGGGCATCTAGCCGGACTAGACGACGCAGCTATTACTGCAATACTCACAAGGCCAGAAGTTGCTGCTGGGATCGGTGCATCGGGCCCAATTGGCGCACTCATTGGCGGCGTCGCTGCAGCAACAGTGGCCGTCTTGCCTGGCGGGCCATTTGATCAGGGCGCGAAAAATCCGAATGATCCCAACACTGGCATCGTGACATGGGATAAGGACTTATCACAGTCGGAAAGGCGCGAAATCATAGAGCGGGCACATAACTACATGCGGGCACTCGGAACAGCGATCACTCGATCTCAGGCATTTGAGAAAGCTAAGCAAGACGTTCGCGGCGGCTATAGAACCTTCGACTCACTTAAAAAGGCTTGGGGGCCAGTCGCACGAGGCAAAGTCTTGCATCACATTGTTGAACAATGTCAGGGAAAATGCACGAGGGCCAACTTTGATCCCCGGTTGATTCACAGCAAAGAAAACGTGGCAGAAATTCCGAATGCCGTTAATCAGGCACTGAACGCGTATTACTCTGGCAAAGACGTTTTCACTGGTGGAAAAACTGTTCGCGATTGGCTCAGTGGAAAATCGTTCAAGGAGCAACATGAATTTGGAAAGAAAACCTTGCAAAAGTTTATGAAGACGTATGAAACGACGGGAGGGAATGGCAAGGACTGGTGGAAATAGTTATGCCGAAGTCTAAAAAATCGAAAATTTCAGCAACCGACATGGTCGCAAAGTTTGAAAACTACGCAGTTGCAAAAACCGAATTGCAGGGAAAACAGGACGTCAAAGGCTCAAATCGTGCGTTTGATAAGCTCATGAAACTGGCCTCGGTGATCAGGACGACGGAGGACGGAGGAAGGGGTATTCTCGAGGAGTTAATTCTCTCGAAGCACGATGCCGTCAGATTGACTGCTGCCTATTTGCTGCTACCAATTAACCCAGAACTTGCGAGCTGCGAACTCTTAAGTATCGCCAACAACTCATCGAATGTTTTCTTGGCCAGCAGTGCTAGAGTGACACTCGAGGAGTGGGCGACCGGTAAGCTCGATACAGATTGGTTCGTTAAGAAATATGGCGCAAAGCCCTCAAAACGGTTGAATTGAGCCATCTTACTGGCGAGTTCCACGGCTCCCACCCGTTGCGCCGTCCAGCGCCTCCGCGCTCACATCTACCAGCGTGGGCTTCCCTGTCTGACTTGCGGCTGCACAGGCGGGTCCGCGTGTGAACGGTTCAAGAGCACGTGCAATTTCTGTTCCGGCGCAAGCCGGTTGAAGCCCTCCATTCCGATGTCTTTCAGAATATGAGGATCAAGCCGCGACAGCAGATTGTTGAGCTGGACCAGCCGCGCCCGGCGTATTTTTCGTTCGATGAGTTGACTTGCCATGCGCGACAGGCATGAGCAGATCCCGCCCAGTGGTTTTGCAAGCACTGCGATTGGTGAATGATGCGCGGCCATGTCTTCCTCCATTCCTGCTGCCTTGGCAGCCAATTTTCCAAACGTTTCTTGACAGAGGATACGCAAAACAAATGTGCGTCAGGTCACAGTTTGAATGATTTGCACTCTTCGCAATGCCCGGCGGGCCAAACCGGACATTCGTGAAATCCCGGAATTCGCGGCAAGTGTGACCCACGTTACAGCGCAGCCAGAAAGATGCCGGCAATGCTGTTCGTGATCATTTCCCTGCAATCAACTTGGAGATTCTTATGAACAAGCTATATGTTGCCGTCAGTTCGGCAATTCTTGCCGCCGCCACCGCTGCCGAAAACCCGCCTTCAGAGGCAATTGGGCCATTTTTCAGGCATTATCTCAAAAAATTCCATCTATTCAGATCTGGCCGACGGAACGCACGTGCGGAGGACAGCATCGACCTGCAGTTGGCCGATGAAAAGGATAGCGTTGCCGGCAGGCATAAACCGGCATTGTACGACCTCGCGGCAAACAACCCGCACGTAATCGCCATGTCGATATTCTCGAGAAAGCGCCGGTAGAAGCTGGTCCGCAGCGCAGGCGCTTACCGGCAATTTTTTCAAGAGCCGCCCACCTCATGGGCGATCCGGTCGAGCCTTGCCCTGTCGATTAGTTGAATGGTGCGCCGCTTGAGGAGGATCACGCCCTGGCTTTTCCACTGCATAAGAATCTTATTTGTTGACTCCCGTGTAGCGCCGGCGAAATCGGCGAGATCGCTTTGCGCAATCTCGATCGTGCCGTCGGGGCCGGAAAACTGATCTTGCAGCAGAAGCAGGCGGCGCGCCAGCCTGCGGTCAAGCGGGAGAAGCGCGTAGTCTTCCACCGAGTCGCTCACCCAGCGCACCCGTTCGCATAGTATCTCCGCAATCGTAATGGCCAGTTCCGGGCAGAGCCGGGCCGCGGCAAAAAAAGTGCTGCGTGCGATTGGCTGGAGGGAGGTGGGCTCGAGCGCTACGGCGGACGCAGTCCGAACCTCGCTATCGATCATGCTGACTTCGCCAAAGCAGTTCCCCGCACTGATCAGATTGAGCGATATCTTGCGGCCGGCCTCCGAAATGACGGAAATCTCGATACGGCCATGTGCCACCACATACATGGTTCCGCCGGGGTCGCCGCGCTCGAAAAGCCGCTGGCCTTTCTGGAGATTGACCGGCAGCGCCGAGGCCAGGATGAGCTGCCGCGCCTCTTCCGTAATGCCGCGGAAGAGCCTGGACATCGGCAACGCCCTGTCGGTTGGCCCCGATTTAGGGTTGGATGTTGTCACGCGAACCCCCTCTAACTCAACTGACCTGTTCTTGCGAAGGTTTACCCCAAATTCCGGGAAATTAACACTGGGCAACGCCCCGAGCGGCATTCCGGGGCCATGGCTGCCCCTCGAACAAGAAGGCCGGGCAGCGAGCCCGGCCTCCATTGATAGATCGTGAATCCGCTAATGGCGGCCGCGATCATTTTCCTCAGAGAGTTTCTTCATGCGCTCGAAATTGCTCAATCCAAAATCTTTCTCCTCGATGGCGAGCGGGGAGACTACAGTGATGGTGGTCGAGACGGACGGCTGCTTTACGTTATTGCAGTACTTGCCCATGCAGGTATCCGAATCCCGGATGTCATAACCGCGGCCGGAGCTTGCGTAGGCTGCACCGGAGAGAATTGCGAGGGCAATGATGGAAGTATAGAGCTTGTTCATTAGAACCTCCTGTTGGTTTGGCTGTATGAGCTTTGCGGCTCGAACCACCTTTAACTGCCCAAACCGGGGCCCGCTGTAACCGACGTTACACTTCTCAAGCAATTTTCAGGATTCGCAGGGATGTTCACGGCGGCAATCCCGCCAGCAGCAGAGCTTGCTCATACTCAATTCGCTCCTCCTCATCGGTAAAAGGCTGAATGGCAACCCAGTGGCGGACCGAGAAATCCGGTTGCTGGCTCATGACGGCTTTCACGTGGCGTGTTGGGTCAAGGCCCAGGCGCGCCTTGCTGGCCGCAAGCAGGCGTTGCGCCTGGCTTTGGTCGCTCATCCGCGAAAGCCATTTTATCGAATTTGCATAGTCTCGCCGCGAATAATATACATCCCCCAACGACCACAGGCGATAATCGGCATTGATTGGCAGATTGGCTACCGACCGCTCCAGTATGGAGGCTGCTTCCTGGCTGCGGCCTATGTAGCTGTAGACCATGCCCGCATCTGCCGCGAGTTCGGGATGAAACGGCAGGGCGTCCAGTGAGCGGTCATAGTGCCAGGCCGATTCAATAGCTTCGTTGCACCAGAACCGCACAAACCCAAGATCCGCCTGACAGCGCGCATCGTTGGGAGACAGCCGGACGGCCCGGTCGGCGAAGTCGCGGGCCAGCTCCAGGTGGTCCACGCCGGAAGAAGCCCATCCAAAACGCCAAGCAACTGCGTGGGCCCTTCCCAGCGATGACAGCAGAAGCGGATATTCCGGGTCGGCCTTGTATGCAGTGTTCATGTATTCCAGACCCCTGGCAAACAGGTCAGGAGAAAAACCCGAAAGGCTTTCGCGCCCCGCGGCAAGCAGCTGATGAGTTCCAATGCCTTTATCGAATGTTGCCCGCTCGGTCTCCACGTGCGCTATTGCCGAGCCGACCAGGGACGCCAGCGCCAGCGCAACGGAAGGAATTTCAGCGTCCGTGCCGGCTTCGCGCGTGTAATTTTCCATGCCATGACGCATGAACCGTGAATTCAGGTTGAGCGACAGGCGCCAGCCCATCGCCAGATCAGTCCTCCGAATTCTTATTATATAGTCGGCCGACGGGAAACCGTGCCCAATCTCCGGGTCGGCTTGGCGGATGACATCGGTCTTCCAGCCCTGCGCCGCAAAGAATGCCATGCAATCCCAGATGACCGCTTCGACCGGATCATCCCCTTGCGGCCGCCCCTGGCCTTGCATTTGCGGCAGGACGAGAATGAGCGGCTCGTTCCGGGGATTCGCCGGGAGCACGCGGGCTTCCGATGCACCGGCAGCGTTGCTGACTTCAAAGAAATGAATTGCAGGCTCTTCGGGCTTTGCAAAAAGCACCCGCGGCCGGGTGGAGAACCCTTGGGTAAGGGACTGCACCTCATTCCAGATTGACCGCTCAATGCCGATGTTGCCACGGCCCACTAGCGCCTCAATGCGGGCGGCAAGGTTCACGCACTGGCCAAAAACCGCGTTGCCGTCTATTTTCACGCGCCCCTTGGTCAACCCTATGCGGTAATCAAAGGGCGCGTCGCCGGTTTCCGGCTTGTGCCCAATCCGGATCTGTTCATTGATATGGCGGGCCGCCGCATAGGCGGCTCGAACGGAATCAAAGGTGAGCAAGGCGCTGTCGCCGGCCGTATCGACCACCCGTCCGCCAAATTTGCTGGCCGAACTTCGGATCAGCCGCCGGCCGGCCTGCAGCCTGGCGATTGCATGATCTTCCGACCGGGCCATTGCAGCTCCAAAGCCACACGCGTCAGCATGCAAGATTGCCAGTTCAAGGGTGTTTGACATCGGCAATATGTCTTCCGCTCGACAGAGAGATTGACAGTCCCGGGAGTCTGATCAAATTATAAGTCTGTAATTTATATCACTGTCCCAAATCCCTGCCTAAGGTAAGATGTACGTCCCTAAAATTTGAGTTTAAGTGGCCGTTTAAGGAGGAATAAAATGCCTTCATTTAACCCGCAAACCCCGCAGGAATTCGTCAGTTCCCTTCAGAACGAAGGCGTTATACTCGCAAAACAGGACAAACTTTACTTCATCCCGCTGGAAATACTCAATAAGTGCAGGTTTCCGGAGGCTTTTCAGAATGGCGCCGAAGGCGTGAATCCCGACTTTTTTTCCGAGAATGGCAACCGGCCGCCAGGCCTTGTATTGGATTCCCTCATTTTCCGGAATTTGAACAAGGTCATGTCGCAGTTCCGCGTTGCTGACGGCGTATCCCAGGCCATTTGGCTGGGCGCAGTTCAGAACAATGCCCAAGGCAAGCCTGAGAGCAGGGCGGCGGAATCCGGGCAGGTCCTGTTTGTCTATACGAATGACAAGAAGAAGATTGTCGTGGATATGACCCGAGGCGGCCGTCCGTCCAACAGGTAGTCGCCAGACAATCGGCAACAAGATCGATTGGAATGGGCAAAATCATGCAGCTGGAAAGCGTGGCAAGGCGCATTGGCATTTCGCGGCTGGCGGACGTAACCGGGCTTGACCGCGTGGGCCTCCCTGTTGTCGCGGCCATAAGACCGTTGTCACGCAATCTCACGGTTACGTTCGGGAAGGGGCTGACGCGCGGCAATGCCCAAATGTCCGCGGTCATGGAGGCGGCCGAGCTCTATTTCAGCGAACGCCCGCCATGCCCGCCCGTCACTGCAACATTTGGCGAACTGGAAACGGCGGTCAATCCGGCCAGTTTTGAACCGCTTGAGCCGTTTGAAGTCTCGAGGCAGAAATTCAGCTGGGTGCAGGGCCAGCTGCTCGGTTCCAGCCAATCCGTCCTTGTTCCATGGGAAATTGTTTCCATGGACTATAGCGTGGAAGCCAGGCGGGAAAAACGCGTGCTTAATTTCGGCGCAACGGGACTGGCTGCGGATTTTCTTGAAAGCAGGGCCGTGCTCCATGGCCTCTATGAGGTTATCGAACGCGACGCTCATAATTCATGGAACCACGCGCCGGATGAACACCGCATGCACACGCTCGTCGATCTCCAATCAGTGCGGGCGCCCGATGTCTTGTCCTTGATGAACCGCATCGCGTCCGCAAGCCTTGAACTCCTGATCTGGGATATGACGGGGCCCGCTGGAATTCCCTGCTACCTCGCCGAAGTGCTTGATCTCATGTCATCAACGCCTACGGCCTATGCGCAGGGTGCTGCGGCCCATCTCTCGCCAAGCGTGGCAATCCAAAAGGCAATTGCAGAGGCACTTCAGGTCAGGTTAACTTACATTTCCGGCAGCCGCGATGATCTTGACTGGAGCGACTATGGCAGCCGCTACGACCATGCCGTGGCAAACCGCTACTGGGTAAAAGACAATGTGGCGGCGCTAAAAAAGGCCGATGCGCTTGACGCACCAAACTTTGCGGGTGAGCAGGCACTGCCTGAAATTATCCGCCGCCTGGCAAGCAGAGGCAGCCATTCAGCCATTATCGTCCGCCTCACGGAACAGACGGATCCGGTAAAGGTTGTAAAAGTCATTGTTCCCCACCACAGCGATGTGGGCGACGTCGAAAGTCCGCAGGACATTGAGGGCATGTTGACATGACCTTCCGGCGCCCGCCTATCGTTTTCCTCGGCCCCACGTTGAGCCATTCGGCCGCCATCAAAATCTGCAACGCGGACTTCCGCCCCCCAGCTGCCATGGGAGACATAACCCGCGCAGCCTGTGAACGCCCTAAAACCATCGTGCTGATTGATGGCGTGTTCGAAGACAGGCCCTCGGTCCGGCATAAGGAAATCCTCTGGGCCCTGTCGAAGGGTATAGCGGTGGTTGGCGCAGCAAGCATGGGCGCATTGCGCGCCGCGGAACTGGACGATTATGGCATGCTGGGCCATGGCAAGATCTATCAGGCCTACGCCTCGGGCGAGCTGCAGGATGATGACGAAGTTGCTGTAGTCCATGGCCCCGCCGAAACAGGATTTATGCCGCTCACTGAGGCGATGGTGGACATGCGCGAAGCGATCAGCGAAGCTGAAAGCAGCGGCGTGCTTAATGCTGATGAGGCCGCCGCCGTGATAAACCGCGCCAAGGCGCTTCATTTCAAGGCGCGAAACGTCAACAATGTGCTGCAGGCTGTCTTGCAAAAGACGAGAACAGCACGGCAGATCGGGAAGATTTCAGACTGGTTTGCAAGCCGTCCGGCAGGCGCGAAGGCCAGGGACGCCCATGACTTGCTGGCAAATCTTGAATCCATTGCGGCCAAGGCGCGTACTCTCCTCCGCCATGCGCCGCCTTTCGTGCCAACCGTTTATCTCCACCGTCTGGAACCGTTCGGCTATCGCCGCTAGCGCGGCCGTTTGAGCAAAGGAGTTTGACCATGTCCGCCAGAATTCAAACTGAAAGCAAAGCTGCCACGGCGCTGATGCTCTACATGTCGGCCCAGAACGAACTGGCCACCAAGGCCACGGAAAATATTGCCGCCATAAAATCCAATGTGGCGCTTCATAACCTCTGCCTTTACATCGTGGAGGACACCTATGGCGACGTGGATGCCGGCGATTCCAATGTCCGGGTGACTTTCCGCTATCCGCTGCCGCACGGCGCAAGAAAAAAAGACTTCAATCGCGAATCCTTCGCGGACATGGATAAAACCATTGGCGATCCGAAGGTGTTCAAAAACTTCCTGACGCTCGCCAAGCTTCACTTCAAACAGGACGGCACAAACCAGAAGATACTCATTCTGTGGGGCCATGGCGGCGGCATGGTCATGCTCGACGAACAAAAGGCAAATGGCACGGTTCGCGCCCGCGCCAGCATCGCTGATTTCGCCGAGGTTCTTGAGACGCAAAAGGAGCTCAAGTTTGACATTATCGCATTCGATTCCTGCTACATGGGCGTGATTGAGGTCATGAACCAGTTCCGCGAAGCGACGTCATTTGCGCTGGTGTCCAGCACAGTGGTGGACGCCGATGGCTACCCTTACAAGCAAGTCATCAGGGACTTGAAGACAAAGGGCGCTGCCCTGGAGCCGAAAACAGCAGCGGAACTCATCGCCTCGCGCTACGACAAGCACTATAAGCAGCTCTTGCCCGGCGAGGAGCGGTTCCTCTTCACTTGCGACATGGGCAGCATCGAAAATTGCGTGGTCGCCCTGAACACCCTTGGCGACGCGCTGTTCGTGCTGCTGGGTGATGATGAACAGAACGACCCCATCCGCGATTCCATCAGGGAGGCATTGATCGCCGCCCACGCGGACTTTGCGTATGTCCCTGTTTTGATGTTCATGAGGAAGCTTGCGGACCGGCTGGCATTCCAGCCGGATCAGAACAGGTTCAAGGAACTGCACCAGGCGATGGACAAGCTCGCTTCGGCGGTAAGGGCTTCGTTCAGCGGCCGATTGAGCGACAGCGGCTATGCTCCGAGGTCACCCTTGATCTGGAGTCCCGACAGCCGGGGTATTTTCCTGCGAGACTACAAGGCCTACGCGCAGCTGGATTCGAGCAAGAAAGGAACGGGGGGCTGGATTGCAATGTGGCTAAAATTCCACGGCATCAAGGAAGCTCTTGGCCCCGATACCGAATTCAAGGGCAAATTCAGGATAGGGCTTCCCAAGTCGGTTTTTTTTGCACTCATGTAACCTATGTCATATTTGGGCGGGCGCCAGGCTGCCATCTTGCACCTACTGCAGCAGTCAGTGTTAGCAAGCATGGAGACCCGAGATGTTTACCCGGACACGTTCATTGAGCCTCGCGGCAATATTTGCTGCGATTTGGTTTGCCGGCATTGCTGGCGAAGCCGAAGCCGCTCCCCAATGCGGAGACCATGATAAAATTGTCGATGTCCTTGCGAACAAATTCAAGGAGACCAGGCACGTCATGGGTGTGGTAAATTCCCGTGCAGTTATGGAAATCTTCCTGGCCCCGCAAGGCACCTGGACCATGGTGATAACCGACACCAAGGGAATCTCGTGCATTGCCGCCTCTGGAGAGGCGTGGCAGGATGTTCCGGTTGCTGTTGCTGAACTTGATAGCTGATTGATTAGCCGCTGCCCTTGGACAGCGCAGCCGCGACATTCCCATGGCAAAGGCGAAAGACTTGCTTTTCCACGGTTCCTAATGAAAGCGATGCCGCCTCTCGATTGCAAGCTGCGTTTGCTGGCTGCTGCCGCAGTTTTCTGCGCGAAGCTTCCTGTCTTCCCTCCAATCGGGAACCGAATCTGATTTTCATGCAAAAAAATTGGCCCGGTATCGCGGGTTATACACCGGGCCACTGAACCCTGCGTCGGGGTGCACCGCAGGTTCAAGTTTAGACGGAGCGGGGAGTGCAGGGGAGATCTCCGTCATGAGCGACCATGCCCGTTTTGCACTCATGAAACTGTGATCGATCTCACACTGAGTTTATTGAACGGGAATTTTCGTGCTCATGACCGGCGTGGCCGCGCCGTTCACGTGATATTTGTGGCATAGCAGGCAGTCTTGGCGGGCCTCCCCGCTGGTGTGGCAGGTCTGGCAGAGCTCCTTTTTCACCGCGCCGAAACCGGCCGTAAATTTCCATGGACTGCCCTGCTCGTAGCTCTTGAGATAGGAATTTCTCTTTTCAAGGCTATGGCAGGTGAGGCAACCTCGGTTGTCCATGATGCCCATATGCGGCTCATGGATAAAATTCGTGAAGCGGCCCTTTTTGTTCGCAACCGAGGCCGGGGAGAAGTTGACCACCCGCGCCTTGCCCCGGATATCGTCAACGCTGTGGCATTTCGTGCATGACCCCTGCGCGTCCTTGCTTGTGAGATAATCGAAGACCGCCGCTGCGGGGTTGGTGCCGCCCTTTGGCGCCTGAGGACCGGTGAGCACGAGCCAGGACTGGATGAATTTGTCCTTGTGGCCCGTGGGGCGGTAGTAAATCGTGTAATCCTGCCGGTACCAGCCGCCATATTCAGCCCAGGCCTCCGGATCCACGTCGCTTTCGATGCCGGTCAAAGGCTGGGCCTGTGCTTGAGTCTGAGCTGCCGTCGTTTCCGGGATCGGCTGGGCGACGGCTGGGGCAATGCCGCCCGCCTCGTCAGTTTGACCTGCTTTCCCGGACCCCGTGGGGAACAGCAGATCATCGAATTGCTCCGCCTCATTGCCGGGAGGCTCTTCGTTTGCGGCGGGCGCTTCGCTGCCGGCTTCGGCTTCGGCCACCGCGGGTTCGCTTTCGCCTGCCGCATTTTCAGCCTGGGCTTCTGTCTCGGCTGGAGGCGGTTCGTCGGCGCAAAGCGATTCCTTGCCGCCGTCGGGCTTGGCTTCTGCGTCTTCGCTGCGAGCCTTGATTGCGCGCGGCGTGCCGGTTGGCAAGGGCAAGCGCCCCTTCACCGCTGCAAGTTGTTCTTCGGCGGAGAGCGCCTCCCCATCGCCATCAGGTTCGGTTTCAGCGGCGGCATCTTCAGGCGGCGCCGCTTTTTCGGCGCACAGCGTTTCCTTGGCGGCAGCGAGCTTGGCTTCCGCGTTTTCGGTTTCCGCGTTGGCCTCTGCGGCGCCGGCTTCCGTGGCCGTCTCACTCACTACGCCTGGCTGGATTGGCTCCGGGATTGCCTGAGGGGCATCGGGGCCAGGCAGTTCCTTGGGAGGCGTGACTGGGCCAGTGGCCATTTCCGTTGCAAGATTGGGGAGCCACTCCTGTTGAGCGCCGATGATTGCATCACGCGGGATGCCGGCGGTCAGATCCGTGACAAGAGCCGCGCTCAGTTTCGCCTGGCCGTCAACATTGAGATTTCCGAGCACGTCCGAGGCTTTTCCCTTGATCAGCGCATGGAACAGCCCTTTGATTTCCCAAACCAGATCCGTCACCGCCTTGATCTGGCCGTCGCTTGCATTGGCCAGATCCTGGAGGTTCAGGCCGTCCGTGGCCTTGACAAGGGCGCGGCCTTTTTCATTCCGGTTGATCATCATCTTCATGAATGGTGTGAGCTGGGTATCGGACGCATCCGGCCATTCACCGATTAGAGCGTTTTTCTTCTGCAGCGTTTCCAGATCAAGGCCAGGCAGAGTGAGGAAGGCAATGCCCTTTGGACCGCTGACCCGCTCTTTACCGAGAATCTGGCCAAGGTGGCAGGTGGTGCAGGTCTGGTCAAAAAGCGCTGTGGCCATGACCCGTCTGTCGTTGTTGCTGTTGTGGCAGGCCGAGCAGGTTGAGGGGATATTCTTTGCCGGATCCTTTTTTGCCAGGTCCGGGTAGTGCTTGCCGAAATGGCTGGCGTGATCGTA
Source organism: uncultured Hyphomicrobiales bacterium (assembly GCA_902826365.1). Taxonomy (GTDB): domain Bacteria; phylum Pseudomonadota; class Alphaproteobacteria; order Rhizobiales; family Aestuariivirgaceae; genus Aestuariivirga. Next base: position 23,654 of record CADEEO010000019.1, read on the forward strand.
GATAATGCGCGTCCGCCGCTCGAACGGAAAGTTCACGAATTTCGGGTGCTGGCCATCGAAGCTGTCGAACTTTACAACATGGCATGAGCGGCATTGCTCGTTGGAAATTTTGCTCAGAGTGAAACTTTTGCCTTGATGCTCCTGGTGGCAGGTTGCGCAATAGAGGCCGCCGGCGATCACATCTTTCATCGGGAATGCGACGCTTTGCGCGATGGCTGATCGGGGTGCTGCCGATCCCGCAGCGATTTTGGCCAGCCGCCGGGTGCTTTGCGTCAGCACTTCGGCCGAAGCGCCGTGCGCGTTGAAGGCCGTGGCCGGCATTCTATGGCAGGTCAGGCAGGCCTTGCTATCAGCGAGCGGTGCGGCGGCGACAAGGCCGTGAAGCCAGCTTATTTTGTTGTTGCCGCTCTTGGTATGGCAGGCGTTGCAATTTTCGATCGCGGCGTGACCACTCGTTAAAGGCCCCGGCATGAGCAACAGCGTGCCTTTGGAGAGAAACAGGGCCAATCCCAGGCAAATGGTGGTCACAAACGCCAACAACACAGCGAGTTGGTTGCGCCGGGAAGCCATCACCAGACACCCGATGAAAAAGAATAGACGACGAGGATGTGCAGGACTGTCAGCACAATCAAGCCATAGGTGACGGGGACATGCACGAACAGCCAGCCCTTGGTAAGCCCGAGAGAGACCCGCGCGTAATCGAGCCGGTCCTTTTCGATCACCAGGTTCCTGATGGCGGCAAGCTTCGCCTGGCTCGGCTGGTCGACATAGCGCGACAGGTTATCAATAGCATCGGTCAACCGCTTGAGCGGACGCTGTGAGCCGATGAGATGGGCGGTGAAGTTCCGTGGCCCCTCGAAGAAATCCTCCAGGTGAGTGGCGCAGAGGTCCTTGATCCAGGCGTCATGAGGCAGCCCAGGTAAATCGAACGCAACGGCGGACGGATTTGTTTCGGCGGCAGCGGCGAGGAATGCATCCTTCAACTCGGCGCGGAGGGCCGGAATCCGTTCATAGCTGACAACCTCGTCGATCCGGCCCTTGGCCCGCTGCGACCATACGAGATAGGTGCCCAGAATGCCGCTCAGCGTCACCAGCACAAAGCCCGCCCACAGCGCCCATTCGAAGCCGGTGTCCGGCAGCGTGAAATCCGAATGCGAGATAAAGGCGGCGATCACCAGATAGCCGGCAAAGATATGGATCTTCCGCCAGCGCAGGGCTGATTTCGGCGACAGGCCAGCCGTTTTGGCGATATGGAATGCGACCTGCAAGGCCATGCCGCCGGCCAGCACCCAGCCATCGAGATAGCGCGGATCACGGAGCCCGTTGGCGTAGATCCAGACGAGCCAAAACAGGCCGCTTGTTATCGTGGCGAACAATAAGAGCTGGACTGTCCGGCTGAGGAGATATCCCGCCAAGCCAAGACCGCTCCCGCCGATCAAGGCGTCAGACGCGCGCGATCTCACGGCGTCCTCCGCGCATCACTCATGCAGTGGTCTTTCACTCGACTGCGCCCGCTTTTCTCGCCGTGCCCTTGAACTTGTCAGGTTTAGGAATCAGGCCGTCGAGCCCCGTCATGGTGCTGCCGTCATACTTTTCGGCGATGCTGACAAGCAGCTTGGAAACGCCGTCGGCAGCGGCCGTCAGCTTCTGGTTATTTTTCAGCCGCAGCCCGGCCGAATGGGCCAATTCGACCATCCCGGCGATTTCCGGCACGTCCGGCGCTGCTTTCGCCGCGGCGGCGAGCTTCTTGCGCGCCCGGTCGACGCGTTGCGCCATTTCGAAGGCGTAGGTCTTTCTTGCCGTCGCCTTTCCGATGGCGCGCAATCCAGTCTCAAGCTCGACGCCAAGCCCCACAAGATAAAGCATGCGCTTGCGCGCGGCGTCCGCGGCGACGTTTTCCTTGCCTTGCGAGTACCAGGTGTTGTGCCGCACCTCGCCTTGCGACCAGGACACCAGATCGAAGGCGCTTCCGGGCTTGTGCCCGCCCTTGTTCACCAGGCTTTCCTGCGGCACGACATGGCAACTGTAGCAGTTCGCCGCCAGCTGGTAGAGCGAGTGCCGCCTGATCATCCCCTTCGATTCGGCAAGCTTCCAGCGCGCCGCCTCCTCCGCCTTGGTCTCGGTCTTCGCTGTCTTGCCGCTGAACCCGCTATGGACCTTGATCCAATCCTGGGCAGCGCCGTGGCAGGATTCGCAGGAGATGCCGGAGACAACCTCCTGCCCGCTGTTTTTCTGCCGCACGGTGAAATGGCAATTCAAGCACACGCTCTCCGACTTGATGCGTCGCAGCCCCATCTTTTCCGATATTTGCTTTGCCTGGGCTTTGCGCGGCATTTCACTGAAGGTCTTGAAGTGATGCGTGCCTTTCCAGGCCTCTGCCTCTTGCTTGTGGCATTCGGCGCAGGCATTCGCCCCTACGATCTTGGCAGGATCGGACACAGCTTTCCCGTCCGCGGCAAGGCCGAGGAGCATGAGCCAACCGCAGAAACAAAACACGTAAAACCGGCCGGCGGGGCCGAGCCCGAACCCGGTCGACCGAAAGCTATGCACTTTGAGAGCGATATTCACGTCTTACTCTTGCTTCAGCCATCCCGTAAGCTTTAGCCGGGTCCGTACGCCGTCTGGTAAGGGCAGCGAGCCAATTCGCAGCGCGGCCCAGAACGGTTTCTTCGACCGTTTCATCGGTGGTCGGCAGAAACGGGTCCGCGTAACAGACAGCACCGATGCGCGCCGCGACCTCCTTGATCGCATTGACCATTCCTGGAGCGCCGCAGGCGTAGAGGACATCGCTCGGCAACAGGGGCGGCAAAAAATCGGTCGGACGGCCGCGCTGCACCGCATTAATCAAAGTCTGCGGCGTACTGCATACGGGTACGACATGGACATTGGGAAAGGTGGCCAGCCGCGCAAGAGCCGGCCACATATAGAGTGACTCAAGGGTGCGGCCACCGGCGATGATCATCATGTCGCGCTCCGGATTCTCGCGCAGCGCGGCGACGGCGATGGACCAGACCGGCGCAAAGCCGGTGTGGGTGGCGACGAGAATCAAAGGGCTCCGCAGATTGGGCCGGAAATGCGCCGAACCGTAGGGGCCGGTCAGTTTCACGCGATGGCCCGGCCTGATGTGCTTTCCAAGCGACGGGGAGACGCGCCCATCCCGCATGCGCCGGACGTGGAACCAGACCGAGCGGCCGTTAGGCTTGCTGTGCAAGGCGCGCAAGGGATGGGTGATGCTGAAGGG
>CADEEO010000019.1:26994-32401 GCA_902826365.1 uncultured Hyphomicrobiales bacterium
GCGCCGCAGTGGCCGGCGCGGCAGTCATGCGGCAGCTCGATGCCGTTGCCCAGGGCAGCGTCCAGCAGCAACTGGCCATTGAGCGCCAAAAAGCTTTGGCCATCGATGGTTATCCGGTGCTGCTTGGCCATTGACTGATCCCCTGCAAGGCTTTTCGCAAGTATCGGTCCCAAACATGGTCTGTTTTGCGGCGACAATCGGGCAGGAGAGTGGTGCCGCCCTCCCAATTCCTCATTCCCTGTACGGATCATTTCTTGTTGACGAGCTGAGAAAGAATTTTTCCGCCGTCATAGTTTTGCTAGGACGCGGACACACGATGGCCCTTTTTCATATCCATTATTTAGCCGTCGATCCTGAAGCGCGCGCGAATGCCTCCTTCTTGAGCGAATCAAAATCGGGGCGGCCCACTCGGAAGACCATTAGGCCGCCAATGAAAAGATTATCCCGCATTTCATTGCTTTCCTGCGCGTTCGCGAGCGCCTTGCTGATAGGCACGGCATTCGAGCAAACATTCATCGCCGATGCCGCAGCGGACGGCAAAAAGATTCCTGTCGCCGCGATCGACGATGAGACCCTCTCCCTCTACCCCACCGCCGAGAAATGCGGCGAGTGCCATAACCAGATTTACCAAGAGTGGTCTTCGTCGCAGCACGCCTATTCGTCGATCTCGCCCATGTTCCACAAGTTCGAGCAGAAGTTCCAGGAACTGACGCAGGGCACGGTCGGCACCTTCTGCGTGCGCTGCCACCAACAGGTCGGCACCCAGCTCGGCGAGAATAGGGAAACACCGCTTTGGGCGCGCAGCCAGATCTCGCGCGAGGGCGTGACCTGCATCACCTGCCACCGGGTGAAGGAGCAGTACGGCAAGGTGAACGGCGAGCGCCGGGTCGAACCGGGAAAGATCTACGAACCGGTCTACGGCAGCGGCAAAAAGAGCGTCATCAAGAACGTTCTAGCCAATAAAGAGACTTATTTAGTTAAGACCAGCAAAGACGGGCAAGGCAACGACATCCATGAAGGCATGATCACCAACGACCAGATCACCAAGTCGGAGTTCTGCGTGAGCTGCCACCAGGTTGCCGTCAACCTGGGAATAAAGCTGGAGATCGTCTGGGAACAGTATCGCGACAGCCCGGCGCGAAAGGCCGGCGTCACCTGCCAGGACTGCCACATGGGCAAAGTCCCCGGAAAAGCCAAAGGCTATGCAACCGCGCCCTCCGCGGTGGTCGGCGGCAAGAAAATCAATCCGGGACGCAAGCACGCAAACCACAGCTTCATGGGCCCGGGCTATTCAATCGCCCATCCCGGCATCTTCCCGCACAATACGAAGGCCCAGGCCGTCAGCATGAAGGACTGGCTGCGGTTCGATTGGCGCGCCGGCTGGGGCACGACCGAATTCGAGGACAAAGTCGCCGACGGCCAGGTCAAGGCCAAATTTCCCAAGCGCTGGGCCGATCCGCTTGACCGTGAAGAGGCCCGGCTGTTGATCGACGAGAATCTCGCGAAGCTCGACAAGCGCGACAAGCTCAGGCAGCAGGTCCTGGAAAACGGCAGCACCGTTGACGGCCCCAACATCGCCGGCGACCCAAGAGTCGGCGAGGATCTCGCGTTCTCCTACAAGATCAAGAACACCAATTTGGGGCACAATCTGCCGTCCGGTTCACTGGGTGCGCAGCCGCAGCTCTGGGTGAATGTCGCCCTCATCGATCCCAATGGCAAGAACATCTGGGAGTCGGGCTACATCGACAGCCATGGCGACATGGCCGACCTGCACAGCCTGGATGTCGCGGCCGGCAAAATCAAAAAAGACCAGCAGCTGGTGCATTTCCAGACAAAGTTCCTGACGACCAACGTCAAGGGCACGGACCGCGAGATGTACCTGCCGGTGAATTTCGACGTCGATCCCTTGCCGCATCTGCGCCCGCCGGGGGTTCCCACCACCGTTCTCAACCATCCGCCGCTGGTGCGCATGGAGAACCACTCGCTGCCGCCGCTGGGCGAGAAAGTGGCCAAATACAAGGTGCCAGGCAAGCTGATCACGAAGCCCGGAAAATACAAACTCGCCTTCCGCATGCGCAGCCGTGCGGAGCCCATCTACTTCATGCGTTTTGTCGGCTCCACCAAGGACATGGAGCAGAGCATGAATGAGCGGATCATGAACTTCCATGCTTTTGCGGTGGAGCTTGATGTGAAGAACTAGTGCCGAAAAGCCGGAGGGTTCGCGTTGGGAACCCGCAACGGCTCTAAAGAAGTGGTTTGTGGAGTTTTGTATGTTGAGTAGTGCGTACCTTGCCAGGGCATCGGCGGCCATAGCCGTAATGGCGACCTGTGGCCACCTTGTGATGTCCGACACCAAGGCAGAAGCCGCGACAGGCACAAGCAGCAACGAGGCCCAAAGCGGAAACGTGCTGGTTCGGGCGTGGCAAGCACTCTTCAGGTCCAGTGAATCACTCTTCCCTCCTGAAAGCCAGGCTGATACGCAGCCCGCCGAAGCGAATCCGGAAAAAAAGGCTGACGATAAATCCAAGGAAAAAGGGAAAAACATCAGCAGCAACGCGGACGGCAAGGGGGACCTTTTCCGCTCCGATCCGCAGTACGAAACCAGCTACAATGCCCAGGGACAGGTCGACGTCTACGGCGCCAAAACGGCGGTGGAGCCACCGCGCCCGCTGCTTGAGCTGGGCCGCCAGCAGTATACGTCCGGCGCATATGACGAGAGCAGCACGCTTCTGGGCAAGAAGAACCCGCTGCTCCCGGGCCTTTCCATCTACGGCGACTGGCGGACAGCGCTGGCCTATAACAAGAACAACGGCGAAGATATCGCCCAGATCGCGACCCGGCTGAACCTCGACGTCGACTTCAAGATCACCGGCACCGAACGCATACACGCCTTCTTCACGCCGCTTCAGAAGAACACAAAATTCACCCGCTACGAATTCGGCGGCGACGGCGCGGACAACAAGCTCAACTTTGAATTCGACCCCGAGCCGCAGACCCTGTTTCTCGAGGGCGACTTCGGCTCCCTCTATTCTGGATTCTCCGGCGAAGAAGCCGGTTTCGATCTGCCTTTCACTGTCGGCCTCTTCCCGCTGTTCCTGCAGAACGGCATCTGGGCAAACGACGCAATCCTTGGCGGCGCTGTGACATTCCCCGCGAAGAACTCGGCGGCGCTCGGTCTTGCCAACTTCGACGTCACGCTGTTTGCCGCGTTCAACGATGTCGACAATGCCGGCATCATCGGCGTGGACGGAGACGACAACAACAACTCCAATCTCTTCGGCGCCACTGCCTTCGTCGATGCCTACCGTGGCTACATTGAAGCGGGCTATGGGCTGATCGATGGCCGCGACGATCAGGAGGGCCTTCTGACGCACTTCGTGACGGGCGCCTACACGCGGCGCTATTCAAACACCATTTCAAACTCGACCCGCGTGTTCGCAAACTTCGGGGAAGACCCGCAAGGCGATGACGAAGGCCTTGCCATCATCTCGGAGAACAGCCTGATCACAAGCTTGCCGAGCACGCTGCTTCCCTACGCCAACTTCTTCGTCGGCTTCGACAACCCCCAGCCCCTGGTCGATGGCAATGGCGCAGGCATCCTGAAAAACGTCGGCATCAACTTCGAGACCGATGCCCTGACCGGCTACCCGAAACTCGACGACAGCGGCTCCAACACCTGGGGCGGCGCGATTGGCCTGCAGTATCTTTTCGATCTGGACGAGCAGCTCGTCCTCGAGATGGCCATGGTGCAGCCCTTCGAGGATGACGGCATCGGCGCCGAGGACGCGCAGTATGGCTTCGGCGCCCGCTATCAGATTCCGATTGACCGGGCCTGGCTCTTCCGCGCCGATGCCACCTATCACATTCTCGAAGGCGAGGAAGACAACTTCGGCATGCGCGCGGAAATCCGGAGAAAGTTTTGAGATGGAATGGCTTCATTAAGGATCCGGGAGCAGGAAAATGCCTTTGACGTTTTTGAGTTGGCTTTTTGGCATCTCTTCAATTCCAATTTTTCTGTTCCTTCTGATCAGGGCGCGATCTTTGCGGAACGAGCAGCCTGACGTGGAAAACTGCAAAGCTTTCCTGGAAAATATCGGAGCGCGTCAGAAAAAGGGGGAGATCACCGATGCAGAGGCGGACGCAGCGCGGCTTGCCCTCCTCTCCCGGCTGCCGCCAGCGCGCGGGGGATTGCAAGCTTACCCCCTGAAGCTGCTGGCGGCTTCGGCGGCCTTCCTGCTTGTTTCAGGCATTGGCGCGGCCGTTTCCTATGACAAGAGCGCCCCGGAAGCGGTGCGCCCGGAGGAAACGATCGCGTTTTCGGAGCCGGATGGCGAAATGCTGACGCAGCTTGCGGACTACGCCCGTTCCATTGGATCAGGGCAGCCATCGCCCGTGGCGCCAGCCAGCGAGCCTCTGCCCGACGTGAACGCGATGATCGAAAGGCTGGCGGCCCGGCTCGAGACCACGCCCCAGGACCTTGAAGGATGGCGCATGCTCGGCTGGTCCTATTTCCACACGGAGCGCTATGAACAGGCAGCTGCCGCCTTTGGAAGAGCTTTGGCGCTGGATCCGGGTTCCGCCGAACTCAAGCTCTCATACGAAGAGGCCAAGGCGAAAGCCTCTGGAAGCGAGAATTTGAAGGCAACCCCGTCTTTGCAGGCCACGCCTGAGGCGATGCCTGGGCTTGAGCGTGACGCTGCAATCCGGTCGATGGTCGATGGCCTGGCGGAACGCCTGGAGAGTTCGCCGCGAGATGCCGATGGCTGGATTCACCTGATGCGCTCGCGCGTGGTTCTTGGCGAGGAAGAGATGGCGGCAGCAGCGTTCCGGAGGGCGCGCGAGGTTTTCGCTGGCGAGCCGGCCGCATCGGGCAAGATAATGGCCGCGGCAAGCGAGCTCGGCTTAAAGGCGGAATGACAGCTTATGGACGCGGAGCCGGGCATGGATAAAAGAAAGATCGCGGCGCTCCGGAGCGAAGCGGAATCATAGCTGGGCAGCTGGCGGCAGCCTTGAGCGGCCGTCATTTTCCAATATTCGTCCGTAGACGGATGAATTCTGCCTCAGCTTGTATTAGGCTTCATCGCCTCCCAGGCGAGGTCGTCGCATTCAGCGAGGATTTCCTCGACCTCGTGGACGGGCTTTCGCCGGTAGCCGGGAGGGCGTCCCGAGCGGAGCGGCGTCAGTTCCTTGTACTCAGGCGAGGCCCTGCGCCTTTCCTGCAAGCGGACGAGGCGCCTGGCCTGGCGGGGAAGGTCTTCAAGGGCGAGCTTCACCGCCTGGAGCCTGCGGTGGAGGCGTGTGGCGCTGGCCAGGCCATCGGGCGGCGGGGGAGGCTCAGCCACAGGCTGGGGTTTTGGCCACAGGGCCACCACCCGGGGATCATAGTCCAGGACACGGACGCGCGGCA
>CADEEO010000020.1 GCA_902826365.1 uncultured Hyphomicrobiales bacterium
GGCCTTGATGTTCTATGAGGCCATTAAGCCCTGAGTAACAGAACGGGTGATAATCTCGCCCAATGACCGGCTTTGCCTACATTTGTTTTGTTCTTGCGGCCTCGGTTGTTGGCGCACTTTTGGGTGGGCTCGGCCATTTCTGGCGGGCCCATGCGACGATGTTTGCGGAAGACCTGGGCCTCGGCGAACCGCTGGATACGCTGACGCGCGACAACTACCAGTTTGAAAAACATGTGGTGGGCGCCGAGTGGGACGATGCGGGGTTTTGGGCCCCGGACAGCGTGCGCAATTTCATCTATTACGTGGCGAGCGGCTTTGCCGCGCCGCTGTTGCTCGGCGGTGGATTTTGGAGCCTCCGCGCCGAAATCGTGCAAGCAGTTTGCAGTGGCCTGCCGTCACCGATCTGCCCCTGATCACGGGCAGTCGCTGTCCCTGACATAGCGGGCTTTTACCCAGCCGTGGGTCACAATTTCTGCGTTATAATGGCTGACCCGGCACCAGCGCTGGGGCCATGGGCTGCTAAGCGGCCGGCATGGCGCGTCCAAATGGATAATGCCGTGCTGGCCCGGCACCAGTTGGTCGACAATGCGCGATGAGGCGGAGGGCCGGCTGCGCATATTCAGCGCATCATCCTCGGCCACATTGGTGACGATCAGGCAGCCGGGACCCGAGGTGGCATAAGCGGCGGGGGTGAGAGAAACAGCGAAAAACAAAATGGCTAGAAGCTTGCGCATGGCGAATCCTCCTGAGTTTTCTACACTCGCACCGCCCACCTGAACCTCCCATGAACCAATTGGTGGTGAATCTCCCTCACCTCCGGCACAAGAAACTCGCTTGCGCGGCGCTTGAGAACATGAGCACTCACGGTTTACAGTATTTTGTTTCTCGGAGGAATCGAATGAAGTCCCATGCGCGGGTGGTTGTGGTCGGTGGCGGCGTGATGGGCGTAGGCCTGCTTTATCATTTGGCGCTGGAAGGCTGGACTGATATTGCGCTCATCGAAAAGGGCGAACTGACCTCCGGTTCCACCTGGCATGCGGCGGGGCAATGCCCGCAGTTCAATGGCTCGCTCAACATGTCCAAGGTGCATCTCTATGGCACCCAGCTCTATCCGCAATTGGAAAAGCGCACGGGGCAAGCCGTGTCCTGGCATGGCTGCGGGGGCTTGCGGCTTGCCACCACGGACGAAGAGGTGAACTGGTTCAAATATGTCTATGGCGTGTCGCGCCTTGCGGGCTATGAATGCGAAATCATAGGCCCGAATGAGATCAAGCAGTACCATCCCTTCCTTGAAACCTTCGGGGTGAAGGCGGCATTCCACACCATTACGGACGGCCATGTAGCCCCCGCAGACATAACCAATGCGATGGCGGCCGGGGCGCGGAAGCTTGGCGCTGAAATCTATCGCCGCACGCGGGTGATGGACATCAAGCAGTTGCCTTCGGGCGAATGGAATGTGATTACCGACAAGGGAAACATCATTTGCCAGCATGTGGTGAATTCCGCCGGCTCCTATTGCGACGTAGTGGGCTCATGGACGGGGCACAATGTGCCCATCGCCAACATGCTGCACCACTACATGATCACCGAACCGCTGAAGGAATTGATTGATCTCGCGCCGGAGCTGCCGGTGGTGCGTGACCCCTACTCACATGCGTATCTCCGCGAGGAAACCAATGGCGTGCTGGTAGGCCCTTACGAAACCGAAACAGCGCATCTCTGCTGGGATGGGCAGCCGCCCGCCTGGGATTTTGAAAGTGAACTTGTCGCCCCCGAACTCGATCGTCTTACGCCGTGGCTGGAGCGCGCCACGGAACGCATGCCGATTTTCGGCAATGCGGGCCTCAAGTCCATCATTTCCGGGGCTATCACCCATACACCGGACGGCACTTATCTTTCCGGCCCTGCTCCCGGCCCCAAGAATTACTGGATGCATTGCGGGGCTTCCATCGGCATCTGCCAGGGTGGCGGGGCGGGCAAATACCTGGCGCAGTGGATGGTGCATGGCCAGGCCGAGATTAACATGCGGGAATTTGATCCGCGGCGCTTCGGCAATTGGGCGAGCAAGGATTACACTGCGGAAGTCTCGGTCGCCGACTATCACCACATGTATTACTGCTACAAGCCGGGCGAGCAGCATGAGGTTGGCCGGGGCCTGCGCAAATCATCGCTCTACGACAAGCTGAAAGAGGAAGGGGCGCAGTTCGCGCAAATCTTCGGCTGGGAACGGCCACGCTGGTATGACACCACAGGCAAGGGCGAGGCCTATTCCTATAAGCGCTCGAACTGGTTTGAGGCAGTGCGCGCGGAAGCATTGGCAGTGCGCGAAAAGGTTGGGCTTATGGACCTTTCGACTTTTTCCAAGTTCGAGGTGAAAGGGCGCGATGCCTATGCGTTCCTTGAGCGGATTTGCGCCAACAAAATTCCAACGAAGGACGGCGGCATTATCCTTGGCCATCTGCTGAATGAGAATGGCTTCATTGAATCGGAGATCACCGTCACGCGGTTGGGGCCTGAGCATTTCTACGTGCTATCGGCTGCCGTTGCTCAATTGCATGACAAGGACCAGTTGGAGTGGCGCAAGCTTGTCACCGAGAAGGTAACGATCACCGATGTCACCGATGAGTTCGGGGTGCTGGTTCTGGCGGGTCCGCTGGCGCGCGAGGTGCTGGGCAAATGCACCGCCACGGATCTTTCCAACGCAAGTTTCCGCTGGCTCACGGGCAAGGAAGCCGAAGTTGCGGGGGTCAAGAAGGTAAGGCTGCTGCGGGTCAATTATGTGGGTGAACTGGGCTGGGAACTGCATGTGCCCATGGCAGAAATGCCTAAAATTTTCGACCGTTTGAAAAAGGCCGGGAAACCCTACGGATTAAAATTATTCGGCACCTACGCCATGAACTCGCTCCGCATGGAAAAATCCTATCGCGGCTGGGGCTCGGAACTCACGACGGAAATTGACATGTTCGAGGCCTCGATGGAACGCTTCATCCGCCTGGACAAGCCGGACTTCATCGGCAAGGCCGCCACCCTTTCCAAGCATCAGCGCGGGGTGCGCATGAAGCTCGTGTCGCTTGAAGTTGCCAATACGGATTCAGATTGCGTGGGGAATGAACCGGTTTACCGCGGCGAGAAGATCGTGGGCCTCACCACATCGGGCGGCTACGGCCATGCGGTCAAGAAATCCCTGGCCTTCGCCTATGTGGACCCCGCCATGACCGCCATGGGCGAGGGCTTCGACGTTCTCATGTTCGGCGAGAAGCGCAAGGCAAGCATCGTCAGCGAATCACCCTGGGACCCCACGAACGCCCGCCTGAAAGCCTAAAGCGAGGTCAGATTCTTGCTTGGGGGCAAGTCTTCCCATGAATTGCCGGCGGCGATAATGCAGGATTTGCCCTCAGGCGTTGTGACCAAAATGGTCCAGGTGCCCGCTTTCGAGGCGAAGACTTCGACAAGATTGACCTGGCCCGCGATGCCGAGCGCCTTGCCTGTTTCCTGGTACTTATCCGAGAGGGCCTTGATGAAATCGGCGCGGCTGCCGCACATGCCAAGGGCCTGCGCCGGGTTTGACGAACCCAGGGCGATGAGTGAAATGCACGCAAATACGATATTGAACTTAGTCATAGGTCCTCCAGTTCGCCGTCCGAGGCGCCGCCGGAGGATAGAACCCCCTGAGGTTAGGCGGGTCTCGGAGCGGTTATGCCGATTTGATCAATCATAAACAGCTCCAACTACGCATACCCGCCAATCATGCGCTCAAGTTGTAAACAAATTGCCAATGATCCGGCGATGGGATAGCTAGCCGCCATGCCTTCTGCCCATTCCCCGGCCACCACTCCTAATACTTTGTTAGGCATCGCCCTGATGATCGCGGCGATGATTGTGCTGCCTTTTCTTGATGTTGTGGCCAAATTCTTGGGCCAGCAGAATGTGCCGATCATTGAAATCGTCTGGGCACGGCTGTTCTTTGGCATGGTGATGACGGCCCCGATGGTGTGGAAATTCGAGGGCGCGCGCAACCTCCTTCCACAACGTCCGGTCATTCACACGATTCGGGCAATATTCCTTGTTGCGGCAACGGGACTCTTCTTCTGGGCCCTGAAGTTCCAGGGAATCGCCGAGACCCTTGCCATCTTCTTTGTACAGCCCCTGATCATCACGATGCTGTCGCCGCTGGTGCTTGGTGAAAAGGTTGGGCTGCGCCGCTGGCTTGCGGTGGCGGTTGGGTTCATGGGCACCCTGATCATCATTCGCCCAGGATTTCAGAGTTTGAATCCAGGGGCCTTCATGGCTTTGGGAGCCGGCGCCTCGCTGGCGCTTTACATGCTGCTCACGCGGCGCATTGCGGGCAGCGCCAGCGCCATGACCACCACATTTCGCACCAGCCTTGCTGGCGCCGTGCTCACGTCGATAGCCGTGGTCTTTGTCTGGCAGGCGCCTACGCCGCAACAGTGGGGGCTGTTCCTTTTGCTCGCCTTCATTGCCACGGCGGGGCACTATCTCATCGTGCGCGCCTATGATTATGCTGAGGCCTCGCTGCTGGCGCCGCTGGGCTATACGGAAATGATCATGGCTGTTGCGGTCGGATGGTATTTCTTCGGGGACTTCCCCGATACGTGGACTTTCGTTGGCGTGGGCATCCTGATTGCCTGCGCGATCTATATTTCCTACCGTGAACGGGTGCAGCGTGTGCCCCCGCTGGAAACGCCGCCAACAATGATAGGCTAGATACAGCAAACCAACCGGAGAGCGCGAATGACCACGCCGAGTGCCCCGCCACGCAATCCACTGGCGCATCATGCCATCCGCATGGGCGGACGTGACCCGCACGAGGCGCACCGGGCCGCGACGCCGCTGGAACTGCTGTTTGACCTGACCTTCGTCATAGCCTTCGGACTGGCGGCGGCGCAGTTCGCCCACTTGCTGGCGGACGGGCACTATGTGGCGGGGCTGATCGGTTTTGGCTTCTCCACCTTCGCCATCTGCTGGGCCTGGATCAATTTTTCCTGGTTTGCATCGGCCTATGACACGGACGATTGGATATTCCGGGTTGTGACCATGGTGCAAATGACCGGAGTGCTGATCCTGGCAATCGGATTGCCGGCACTGTTCAAGTCGATCGAACACGGCGAGCACCTGGACAACAGCGTCATGGTGCTTGGCTATGTCATCATGCGTGTGGCGATGATCTTCCAGTGGCTGCGGGCGGCGCGGCAGGATCCGGCGCGGCGGCGGGCTTGCATGACCTTTGTGACGACCATCCTGATTGCGCAAATCGGCTGGGTCGCATTGATCTTCACGAATTTTTCCCTGCCCATGACGTTTGCTTTCACCTCCCTCCTGACGGCTATTGAGATGGCCGGCCCGGTGATTGCCGAACGCCGGGATGGCGGGACGTCCTGGCATGCCCACCATATCGCCGAACGCTACGGGCTGCTCGTTATCATTGCCCTTGGCGAAGGCGTGGTCGGCACGGTTGCCTCCCTATCAGCGGTGATCGAGGGCCAGGGCTGGACACTGAATGCCCTGCTCGTCTGCATCGCGGGAACCGGGCTGACCTTTGGCATGTGGTGGATGTACTACATCATGCCGAGCGCTGAAATTCTCCACGCCCATCGCAGCCGCGCCTTTGTCTGGGGCTACGGGCACATGCTCATCTTCGGATCGATTGTCGCAACGGGCGCGGGACTGCATGTCGCGGCCTACTACATCGATCACAAGGCTCATATTGGTGCTGTCGCCACGGTGTTGACAGTGGCCGTGCCGGTGTCGGTCTATGTGTTGATGATCTACGGGCTTTATACTTACCTTCTGCGCCAGGGCGACCGCTTTCACTTGTGGCTGCTGGCGGGAACGGCCCTTGTTTTGGCTGCATCGGTCGTAGCGGCCATGGCGGGCGTCGATATGGCCGTGTGCCTGATCATTTTGATGCTTGCACCGATCGTGACGGTTGTCGGCTACGAGATGGTCGGCCACCGCCACAAGATGGAAGCGATCGCGCGGGCCGTAGGCAGCCCTTCGTAAGAACTATTCACTCAAGAAACCCACCCTGGCATGGGAGCCGTCGCAATAGGGCTTGTTGGCGGAATTGCCGCAGCGGCAGAGGGTTGTTTTGGTTACGCGGTTGATGGTCCGGCCGGTGCCGCTCACCACTTCGAGATTGCCGCTGACCAGAAGCGGTCCATTGAGCTTTGGCGTGATGGCGACGGGGCCATTGCGGGCTTCCAGGGCTTGCGAGTCCTTTTGGGGCGGCTCACCAGTGGCAGCAAAGCCTGCAGCCGAATGGCTGCCATCGCAATAGGGTTTCTTCTTTGACTGGCCGCAGCGGCACAGGGTGGCCCGCAGGCCCTGCTCTGCTCCATCGATAATGAGAGGGGCGTTGATAGCAAGCGGACCGTTCTCGCGTACCCGCACGGTGTTCACGAGGGGCGGAGCTTCGCCCAGGCCGCCATCCACCCGTTCATAACGAATGGCGCCGGACGGGCAATTATGGGCAAGCTGAGAGATGCCTTCCGAATTGGCCTTGTCAGGGTAAATCCATTCGCCCTTCACGTTGGGCACGAAGACATCAGGACGGTCCAGCACGCAATTGCGGGAGTGGATGCAGCGGCTGCCGTCGAAATGGATGATGAATTCGTGGCCGCGAACCGTTTCTATCGCCATGTATTCAGCCTCCCAAATTCAGTGTACGGCGGCTGGGGTCCTGTCCATCCGGAGCTTCAGGAGATACCAGACGATGGCCACGCCGAGCGCCTTGCTCAGCACTTCAGTCGTGAAGGCCGCCGGGGTCAAGTAGCCCGCGAGATACTGGAACGCCACTGTATCGAGAGGCACCGCCACCAGACTGGAGATCAGGATGCGCGATTGCAGGGGGCGCTTGGTGAAGGAATAGATGGCCCAGTCGGCCATTTCGGACAGCACGAAGGCCGTAACGCTGGCGATGGCAATGGCGGGGTCCACCATGAAATAGGTGGCGATGCCGGCAAACAATGTTGCCAGCAAAACCTTATGGCCGATTTCTCGCTGGGCGTAGTCGCGCAAAACAAATACGAAGCCGACGACGACATTGGCCAGGTAGAGGTCGCCCAAGACCGTGCTCCAGGGTGCAACGGCGGTGAACAGCCAGTTCACCAGCACAATGGCAACAATGTAAAGGGCGACCCACATGGTTTTAGCCAACGATCTCAGCGGCTTTGAAGCAGAGCTTGATTTCCTTCTTGGCGTTTTCGGCGCTGTCGGAGCCATGCACGGAATTGGCTTCGATGGATTCGGCGAAATCCTTGCGGATGGTGCCTGCATCAGCGTTTGCGGGATTTGTGGCGCCCATGATTTCACGGTATTTGGCCACCGCATTGCTGCCTTCCAGCACCTGGATGACGATGGGGCCCGAGGTCATGAACTTCACCAGGTCCTTGTAAAACGGGCGCTTGGCGTGAACGGCATAGAATTTCCTGGCATCGGCCTGTTTCCACCTGGTGCGGCGCTGGGCAATGATGCGCAGGCCCGCAGCCTCGATCTTGGCGTTGATGGCGCCGGTCAGATTGCGCCGCGTTGCGTCCGGCTTGATGATCGAGAAGGTGCGTTCGGTGGCCATAATTTTCCCTTGTGTTGAAATCAATTGGGCCGCGTTTTAGACGCGGCCCAAGGGACTTGCAAGGGAAAGACGTTACTCGTCAAGCTCGCCCAAAACGGACGTGGCGCGGCTCACGGAAACCCGGCGGTTTTCCTGTTCCGCCTCGGCGGTGGGAATTTTCAGGTAGCGCTCGCCATAGCCTACGGTTTGCAGGTTTTGCGGCTCAATGACGTAATAGGTCGTTAGCGCCTTCTTGATGGCGGCAGCGCGCTCGCGCGACAGCTTCAAGTTGGCGGCATCGGAACCCACCGCGTCGGTGTGGCCTTCGATCAGGAACACCTCGCGCGGGTGCTTGCTCAGGACACGCTCCATGATCTCGCCGATACGGTCGAGATTGCCCACCTCTTCAGGGCGCACGAAGGCTTCGTTGAAGCCAAAGCGCACGGTATCGATTTCGATGCGCGGCAGGGCCTCGCGCAGATCAGGAGAGGCTTCAATTTCCTCTACCGTGTATTGGCGGTCAATTTTCCGGCGCGGCGCCGCGACGAGCACGTCTTCCAGCTCCTCGTCGTCAACTTCGGCGGCATAGACATCGTCCTGCTGGTCCGGATCATAGCCTTCGCCCAGTTCAATATCATACTGGTCATCCTCATATCGCGAGGCAAGCTCAGCCTGGCGCTGACGGCGTTCGCGCATCAGCCGTTTCTGGAGCAGCGCTTCATCACGCTGCCTGACTTCCCGCCAATAGGCGCGCTGATCTGCGCCATAGCGTTCGTCCCGGTCATACTGACGGTATACTTCCAGACGGCGGCGAAGCTCGTAGTCCTGCAGCTCATCGGACGGCCGGCGGTCATTCAGCACGATATCAAGGTTGAAGGTGTAATCCCTCTTGCTGAATTTTGACGGCTTGGGGGCCGGCTGGCCTCCAGCATCGGGCTTGGATGGTTTGGGCGGCTCGGCCACCGCCACGCGGTTACGCAGGATTTCACGCTCGACACGCAGCTTCTTGCGCAGCGCCTGCTCGGTTTTGCGGGAGAGTTCATTGCCTGCCATCAGCTCACGAATGCCATCAAGCCGCTTGCGCAGATCTTCATCGGAGAGCTTGTCGGCGGGCGTTGGATCGTCAAGATAGACCTTGGCCTTGGCTTCGGCTGCGGGAACTGCCGCGTTGCCGTCCAGTTGCTGGGACTGCTTTGCATCGGCTGGCGCAGCGGCGGCCGGCGGCTGTGCCTCAGCGACGGGCGGCTGTTCAATAACGGGAGGCTGCTCCACGACGACAGGCGGCGGTTCGGCTGCTGGCGGCTGCGCAGCGGTTTCGGGCTGCGCCTGTGGCGGCGATGTCTGGGCCGCGGTCTCGCGCGCCATCAATTCTTCGCGGGCTGCCTTGGCCATCCCGGCCAACTGCGCCTTTGTTTCATCAGGCAGTTTCTTGGCCTTGGAGAACTGGCGGGCCGTCTTGAAACGGTGGTCCAGTTCCTTGGTGCTGAGTTCGCTCAACGGGCGCTGATCGTTCAGAAGATTGGCCACGTCAGGCGGAAGTTCCACTGCCGCCGGGGCTGCGGCCTCGGCGGGCTGTTCAGCCGGCGCTTCACCTGCTGGCTGTTCGGCTGCAGGCTGGGCTGCCTGCTGTTCGCGGGCGGCTATTTCACTGCGCGCCGCCTGGGCCATGGCCTGCAACTGGTCGCGCGTTTCGGACGGGAGGCCTTTCATTTTCGAGAAACTGCGGGCCTGCTTGGCGCGGTTGCCAAGTTCATCGACTGAAAGTTCGGCAAGAGGCCTGCCGTCATTAAGCAAGACCAAAACTTCTTCCGGAACTTGCGGCGCTGCCTCTTCAACAGCAGGTTGCTCTTGGGCCGGGGCCTCGTCCTGGGCAAATGCCGGGGCCGAAAATAATGCCAAAGCCATAAGACTGGCGGTCAGGGGTAGGAACTTCATGTATGTCGCCTCCGAGGATGTGATGTGCGGAATGCACGCCAAACTGTTGATTCCGCCCCGGATTTAGGGGAGGTATGCGGCAGAACTATGGGATAATTGCGTAGTTTTGCCACAAGTCTGAACGCCGATCTGCGATGTTTGTTCCCGGCAAAACCGGAATTAAAGCCGTCCGGCCTCGATGATGCGCTTCAGAAAAGCCCGGGTGCGCTCCTCTTTGGGTTCGCCAAAAAGCTGCTCGGGCGGGCCTTCTTCATGGACAACACCCTCATAGAGGAAGCAGACCTTGGAGGCCACTTCGCGGGCAAAACCCATTTCATGGGTGGCGAGCAGCATGGTCATGCCCTGGATGGCGAGATCACGCACGATGTTCAAAACTTCCGACACCAGCTCGGGATCAAGGGCGGAGGTGATCTCGTCCAGCAGCATGAGCTTGGGCTCCATGGCCAAGGCCCGGACAATGGCCACGCGCTGCTGCTGGCCGCCTGAAAGGCGATCCGGATATTCATCGGCCTTGGCTTCGAGGCCAATGCGCTTCAGGAGAAGCATGGCGCGGTCATCGGCTGCGGCCTGCTCCATCTTCAACACCCTGGTGGGCGCCAGGGTCACGTTTTCCAGCACGCTCATGTGCGGAAACAGGTTGAAGCTTTGGAAGACAATGCCAACCTGCTGGCGCAGCTTGTTTACGTCGACGCCAGGCCCGGACACCCGGTCATCCTCGAGCCGTATTTCGCCGCCCTGGATTTTCTCAAGGCCATTGATGCAGCGCAGGAGCGTGGATTTCCCGCAACCAGAAGGGCCAATAAGGCAGACGACCTGATGCTCGTTCACCTCCAGATTGATGCCGCGCAGCACGCGGATGGAGCCGAATTCCTTTTCAACGTTTTTCATTTCGAGAAAAGCCATGTCAGCCCCCTGCCCTGGTGCGGGCATTGTCGCGCTCGATGAGCTTGTCGACAAAGCGGGCCTGCGGGATGGTGATCAGCACAAAGAGGATCGCTACAATGGTCACGGCCGACAGGTTGAAGGCATTTGAGGCAATGATGCGTGACTGGTTGAAGGCGTCGATGACGCCCACCACCTGCACGAGCGCCGTGTCCTTCTGCAGCCCAATGAAATCATTAAGCAGCGGCGCCATGATGCGGCGCACGGCTTGCGGCACAACAACATAGCGCATGGTCTGCATGTAGGAGAGGCCAAGCGAGCGCGCCGCCGACACTTGGCTCCAGTGGATGCTTTCAATGCCGGACCGGTAGACTTCGGCCACGTAGGCGCCATAGGTGAGGGTAAGCGCCAGGATGCACCACCAAATCACGGGAATGCGGGTGGCCGTCTTGAGTTCCGCCGGGGTCATGGCCGACAGGTCCATGAACAATCCCATGACCTTTGGCACGATGAGTTCGGGAAGCCCTGAAATGGGAATGCCGAAGCCGATGAGATACAGGGTGACAACGGCCGGCAGGCCGCGGAAGACATCGCAGTAGATGATAGCCAGTGCCCGAATGGGCCTGCCCGCCGGGCCCGGCAGCATGCGCGCCAGGGCCACAACCAAGCCCCACGCCAGCACCAGAATTTCGGCCACCACAAAGATGAACAGGTTGTTGAGAAAAAATGACTTGGTGACCAGCCACCACTTCTCGCTCATCAGGGGCAGGAAGAAAAAGGTTTTCCCCACCGCCGCATCGTTGGTGAGGATGAAGCAAATGAAGGCCAGCGCCACGAGGCCGAAGCTGCCCCAGCCAAAGGTGAGCCAGGCGGAATCGCGTGCCTCCGATGTGGCAATGCGCATTTCGGCGAGATCATTTCTGGAAAGCGCCGCCCTTGCGACGGCTGATTTTCTCAGCGCCCTGAGAGCCGGAAGAAATGTCAGCGCGGACAGCAACAGGACAGCGCCAAAAAGCAGCTCCCAGCCAAGCCCGTAAAAATCCAGGCCGCGTAGCGCAATGCGCACGAGGGCGGTTGCGCCAAAAGTCGCCACCACGCAGAGACCGGCAAACCACACG
This sequence comes from uncultured Hyphomicrobiales bacterium, assembly GCA_902826365.1. Classification (GTDB taxonomy): domain Bacteria; phylum Pseudomonadota; class Alphaproteobacteria; order Rhizobiales; family Aestuariivirgaceae; genus Aestuariivirga. The sequence continues at coordinate 11,506 of CADEEO010000020.1, forward strand.
GCCGTGAGGCTGATCCGCGTCGCATCATTGGGATTTTTTACGGAAGTTTCCGGTGCGTTCAATGTTTGGCCTGGGTGCAAAAAGAAACCCCCGCGCGCAACGCGGGGGCTCCAGCCTAGATGTTATTCAAAGTAGGGAATTGTGGCGGGATCCTTGCCCCAGGCGGCAGCCAGGTATTTTTCCCCGAGCTTTTTCATCGTGCCGTCGTCAATCATGGACTGAAGGATTTTGTCGATGACGGCCCCATTGGCATAGCCTTTTTCATAGATCGCGCCATAGGCCTCGCCGGTCTTGTACTGGCCGACCACCACGGATTTGCCTCCAGTGCTCTTCTCTTCGGCCAAGGTAATGGAGGTATCCGTCATTGCCGCGTCAATCTGGCCGGCACGCAGCGCGGTGAACATGTCACCCTGGTCCGGGTACATCTGAACATTCGTCAAACCGAGCTTTTCAGTTGCAAACGCGGCGCCCGTCGTCGCCTGCTGCAGGCCCACCTTTGCCGTCTTGATGCTTGTGGCGTCAACTGGCGCGTCAGCACGGGTAAGCACGCCAATATCAGAGTAGAAATAGGGAATCGAGAAATCGACCACTTTCTTGCGGTCGTCGGTGATCGAAACTTCCGACAGGGTGAGATCGTAGCCCGAGGTCTGGCCGGCAACCAATGGGTCCCAGCCGACGTTGACCACTTCCAGCTTGTCATAGCCGGCGCGCCAGGCAATTTCAGCGGCCATGCAGTATTCCATGCCGTCCTTGATGGCTTCTGGCGTATCGCCATTCCACCAAATGGGGGCTGGCAGGGAAACCTGGACCGTAAGCTGGCCGGGCTTGGCGGGGGTGGCGATAGGAATGGAGCCCTTGGCCCCGGACAATTCACAATTGCCGATCATGTCCATGGACATGGCGGAGCTTGAGAAGGCCAGCAAAGCGGCAAGTGCGAGGAAACTGCGTTTAGTCTGCGTCATCATATTCTCCCAGTTTTTAGTCTTGATACGGAGCATACACCGAAATGGGGGAGAGGCTACAGGGGTTAAATGCGACATATTTTGACCTCGTTTTCAGGCCTTATACTGATGCCATGAGCATGAAGATTCCCGTGGCCCTGTCTGCTTTTGGAATAGCCGGCCTCGTCTTTGCCATGCAAGCTGACGCAGACGACGGCAGGGCAATTCCACTGGAAAAGCGGGGCATGATCCCAGGCACCATGGCGCACCTTGGAAACGTGAAACTCCGGGAAGCTCCCCCGTTTCCGGCCTACATCGTAAACAATGACAATATACAGCGGGCGGACGAAGAGACGGCAAGATTTATCACCGGACTCTCACGTAACTGCTTGCAGGGATCCTGGGACGAGTAAATCAGCCCGTCCAGCCGAGGCCGCCGGCGACGCAGTTCATGGTCATCAGCAGCGGCATGTTCACCCGGTCGTCGCCTTTTTTCTCACGCGCCTCGCGCAGCAATTGCACCTGCCAAAGATTGGCCCGGTCAACGATGGGACGCACCCGTTCAAAACGCCGCCTGAGACCCTGGAAGCGTTCGCACAGAACTTTCTCTCCGGTGAGCTCCAGAATGGAGCGGCTGGTGCGGCGGTGCTCGTGGCTGATGACGGCGAAAATGCGTTCGGCATCAATCCGGTCTGGGACAAGTTCGGCGTATTTCTCGGCGACGCGCATGTCGGCCAGGAAAAGGGACTTTTCCACTTCGTCAACGGCGAGCCTGAATCCGCGCGATTTGTTGAACATGTCGCGGAGCAACGTGAGGCCCTGGGGGCCACGGGCCGAGAGAAAGTCGTCAAGCGCGTAACCCAGCCCGTACCAGCCGGTAAGCAGGTGGCGGTTCTGGCTCCAGGCGAAGACCCAAGGAATGGCGCGAAGGTCTTCAATGCCCTTGGCGCCGAAGCGGCGCGCCGGGCGCGAACCGATTTTCAACAGCGCCAATTCCTCTACCGGGCTTGCGGCATGAAAATAGCTGAGCAAGGCCTTGTCCTCCGCCAGCTTGCGGTAGGCCTTGAACGACAGGCTGGCGATTTCCTCAACCGCCTTCTGATGTTCGGGGTTGAGGCGCAATTCCGGCTCTTCGCCGGATTTCAAGGTGTGAACCAGGACGCTGGACGTCAGCACTTCCAGATTGTTCTGCGCGGTTCCGCGGTTGGCGAATTTCGAGGAAACAACTTCGCCCTGCTCGGTCACGCGCATATGGCCATTGATGGTGCCTGCCGGCTGGGCGGCAATGGCCCTGCCGGTTGGCGCGCCGCCGCGGCTCACGGAACCGCCGCGGCCATGGAAGAAGCTGATGGCAACGCCCGCCTCCTTGCCGACACGAAGGAGCCGGCGCTGGGCTTCAAACAATTCAAAGCTGGCGCAGAAAAAGCCGCCGTCCTTGTTGCTGTCGGAATAGCCCAGCATGATTTCCTGCCGGCCGCCGCTGTCGTTCACGGATTTCTTCACAACGCCGGTTGCCAGGAGTTCCTTCATGATGGCGGGGCCGGCGCGCAGATCGTCAATGGTTTCAAAGAGCGGCACGATGCGCAGCCTGCAGCTTTCGCTGCTGGTATCATCGCGGAACAGGCCGCAGTATTTGGCGAGCAGGTAAAGCCCGAGCACATCGGCGGCGGAGCGCGTCATGGAGAGAATGAAAGTGCCAACGGATTGCGGATCGGGGCCATCCAGGGTTTCGCGGATGAGATAGAGGAGATCGAGAAGTTCGCGCGCCTCCTCGGAAACGCCGAAGAAATTGGGCAGGAAGCCCAAGGGCTTGTTGAGTTCATCGACGATCCAGGCGGTCCATTCCGGACTGCCTTCCTGGGGAACGCTGACCTTCGCAAGCGGATTCATCTTGTGCCAGATTTCCTGCAGCACCCGGTTCGTCACTGTGGTGTTCTGGCGGATGTCGAGGCTTACGGTGCGGAAGCCGAATATTTCCGCTTCCCAGCGCACGGGGCGCACGAGGGTTGCGGCAATGCTCACTGCTTTCACGTCAACGAGCGAGCGCTCCGCAGCGGCGAGTTCGGCAATGAACTCAGCCACATCGCGAAACGGCTTTGCCCCCGGCGCATCCTTCAAGCGAAGGCGCAGGGCACTGAAGAGCTGGCGGAAGGGTTCATGCGGATTGCGCTGCCTTATGCTTTCGCCCTGCCCTGAAGCTTCCAATTGCTGCGTCAGGCGCGCGGCGAATTCATCAGAAAAATTCACTTCATTGCCGCTGAGTGAAATGAGCTGGATCAATTCGGTCAGGCGCTTTTCCAGCCGCTCGACCGCGGCTCTGCGGTTTTCCAGCAGGGCGTTGCGCGTGGTGGCAACTGTGACAAAAGGATTGCCGTCGCGGTCACCGCCAATCCAGGAGGAAAATTTCAGGGGCGGGCGCACGTGGCTTGGCAATTCCGGATAGTGCCGCTGCAGGGCGGATTCCATAAGATCGCAAAGCGAGGCAGTGCGGTCAAACAGGGCTTCCCTGAAAAAATGCAGTCCCCAGGAAATTTCCGATTCAACGGTTGGCTTTTCAATGCGGATTTCGCCGGTCATCCAGAGGAGATCGATTTCATTGCGCAGGAGACCGATCAGCGCCTTGCGCTCACGCGGCGTCCAGCGCGGGCTTTCCAGTTCATAGAGCTTCAGATAGATGCGGCGATGAATTTCCAGGACGGTGACGCGCTTGGCCTCGGTGGGGTGCGCCGTGATCGTGGGTTGAACGTCAATCGTGTCCAGGGCCTTCTGAACGTTTTCGGGGGTCACGCCAAAAGCCGCAATCTGGGAGAAGGCATGGGACAGAGAACCCGTCACCACATCTGGACCGCCCTGCTTTTCAGATTCGCGGCGGTTGCGGATGGCGGCATTTTCCTCGGCGATGTTGAGGAGCTGCAGCCAGATGCCAATGGCCTGCAAGGCGTGTTCAATGAGGTGGGGCGGGATGCCGGCGGCCTCTTCGGGCTCGTCAATGACGCTCAAAACCGAGGGTTCGCGCAGGCGAATGACCTGACGAAGGAGATCGCGGAGCATGACGGTGATTTCGTCGATATAGGCGCTGTCTTCAGCGGCCAACACGCGCTTGTCCATATTGCCCTTAACCATTTGAGTGGCGCACCTCACGCCGCACGATAATTTGTGCAGCGCAACATTGTTTCTGTCAATGCGATAATGAGGGTTTCCCGTTTCACATTCTGCCGCTAGAACGCCGCTCCATGTTACAAATCAACAATCTCACCTTTCGAATCGGCGGAAGGCTCCTGCTTGAGGGGGCCTCGGCCTCCCTGCCGGACGGCCACAAGGTGGGCTTGGTGGGGCGGAACGGCACCGGCAAATCCACGCTTTTGAAGCTTATTCTCGGCGATCTCATTTCGGAGGCCGGCTCGGCCAGTGTGCCGAAAAATGCCCGCATCGGCACGGTGGCGCAGGAAGCCCCAGGCGGTCCTGAAAGCCTGCTCGATACGGTCATGGCCGGCGACAAGGAACGGGAAGCCCTTCTGGCCGAGGCGGAAACGGCAACCGAGCCGCACCGCATTGCGGAAATCCAGATCCGGCTGGCGGATATTGAGGCGCATTCGGCACCGGCCAGGGCGGCCATCATTCTGGCTGGCCTCGGCTTCAGCGAAGAAGCACAGAATGGCCCCTGCTCGGCCCTCTCCGGCGGCTGGCGCATGCGCGTTGCCCTGGCGGCGGCGCTGTTTGGCGCGCCCGATGTTCTGCTTCTCGACGAGCCCACAAACTATCTCGACCTGGAAGGCACGATCTGGCTCAAGAGCTACATCCGGGATTATCCGCACACCATCCTGCTGGTGAGCCATGACCGCGACCTGCTCAATGAAGCGGTCGATTCCATCCTGCATCTCGATCAGGGCAAGCTCACCATCTATGTGGGCAACTATGACAACTTCGAGCGCCAGCGCCGCGAGAAGCAGGCGCTGACCCTGAAAATGAAAAAGAAGCAGGACGAGCAGCGCGACCACATGCAAGCCTTCGTCGACCGATTCCGCTACAAGGCTTCCAAGGCGCGGCAGGCGCAGAGCCGGTTGAAGGCACTGGCCAAACTCGAGCCCATTGCCGATATGGTTGAAAGCCGTGTGGCCCCTTTCCTGTTTCCCAATCCGGAGAAGGCCCTGGCGCCGCCGCTGGTGCGCTTGGACAAGGCATCCGTCGGCTATGGTGACGGCCCGCCGGTTCTCAAGAACATCACCTTGCGGCTTGATCCGGATGACCGGATTGCGCTGCTGGGGTCAAACGGCAACGGCAAATCGACCTTTGCCAAGCTGCTCTGCGGCAAGCTGCAGGTATCTGGCGGCGAAATGCGCCATCCGCCGCGCATTACCATGGGCTATTTCGCCCAGCACCAGTTGGATGAACTGTCGGAAGACCTTTCGCCTTACGAATATATTTCGGCGCTGATGCCTGATGCCACGGTTTCACAGCGGCGCGCCAAGATTGGCGCTGCCGGTTTCGGCGCTGCCCTTGCCGATTCAAAATGCTCAACCCTTTCGGGCGGCGAGAAGGCGCGGCTGCTGTTCATGCTGGCCACCTTCCATGGCCCTCACATCCTCATCCTCGACGAGCCCACCAACCATCTTGATGTGGACAGCCGCGAAGCCCTGATCATGGCGATCAATGATTACGAGGGCGCCGTCATTCTCATCAGCCATGACCGCCACATCATTGAAACCTGCGCGGACCAGTTGTGGCTGGTCAGGGATGGCACAGTGAAGCCCTTCGAGGGCGACATGGATGAATACACGGATATCGTGCTGGGCCGTGCCGCTGCCGTGAAGAAAGTGGAAAAGGCCGCGGCTCCGGCCGCAAAGCCGCTCAAGAAACTGATGACTCCGGTTATCAAGAAAAAGATCCAGGAACTTGATCTCAAGATGCTGAAGATCAAGGACAAGATCATCCTGCTTGAACAGGCTCTTGCGGATCACACCATTTATACACAGGAGCCCAAGAAGGCCGCCGATTTTGCGCGACTCAAGAGCAAATTCGAGTCAGAACTGGAACGCGAAGAAACCCACTGGCTTGAATTGCATGAAAGTACCCTGAATGCTTGATCTCACGGCGACCTGGTTTGGCTATCTGGCGCTGGCGATATTTTTCGTGGCGTATGTTCTGGTTATTTTCGAAGAAACAACGCAGCTCCGCAAATCAAAGCCGGTGCTCATGGCCGCGGGCCTCATCTGGGCTCTGATCGGCATGGCCTACGCAGCAGCCGGCATGGGCGACAAGGCGGAAGAGGCTGCGCAGCATGTCATCATGGAATATGGCGAACTGTTCCTGTTCCTGCTGGTTGCCATCACCTATGTGAATACCCTCGAAGAACGGCGGGTGTTCGATGTCCTGAGAGTGAAGCTCACAGGAAAAAAGCTGTCTTACCGCAACCTGTTCTGGCTAACCGGCACACTAGCGTTTTTCCTGTCAGGGGTTCTCGACAATTTAACCACGGCTTTGGTCATGGGCGCCGTGGTCCTGGCGATTGGCAGGGATTCGGCAACATTTGTCGCCATAGGCTTCATTAACATCGTTGTGGCGGCTAACGCGGGTGGCGCTTTTTCCCCTTTCGGTGACATTACAACCCTGATGGTCTGGCAGAAGGACAAGGTGACGTTTTTCGAGTTCTTCGTGCTTTTCGTGCCTTCACTGGTGAACTGGCTGGTGCCCGCCGTCATCATGCAACTAGGGATTCCCCACAAGACACCGGCGGCCCACACGGAAGCTGTGCGCACCAAGCCAGGGGCCAGAGGCGTGATCGTCTTTTTTGCGTTGACAATCGCAACTGCGGTTTCGTTCCGGAACTTCCTGCACCTGCCCCCAGCCATGGGCATGATGCTCGGCCTGGGCTACCTGCAGGTCTGGTCCTATTTCCTTCAGCGCAAAGGGGCGCGCCTCGGGAATGACGATATGGTGCTCAACTCCTTCAAGCAAATTGAACGGGTTGAATGGGACACGCTGCTGTTCTTCTTCGGCATCATATTCGCTGTGGGCGGGCTCGGCGTCATGGGTTATCTCGCAATGGCAAGCCAGTTTCTCTATGTCGATTTGGGGGCAACGACCGCGAACGTCGCCGTCGGACTTTTGTCGGCGGTTGTCGACAATATCCCCGTTATGTTTGCGGTTCTCACCATGGACCCGGCCATGAGTCATGGCCAATGGCTGCTTGTCACCCTGACTGCCGGTGTCGGCGGAAGCTTGCTTTCCATAGGTTCCGCGGCCGGTGTTGCACTCATGGGTCAAGCCCCCGGGCAATACACTTTCTCCAGCCACCTGAAGTGGAGCTGGGCTATCGCGCTGGGATATGCGGCGAGCATCGCCGCGCATCTTGTGATCAATTCTGCGTTGTTCTGAAATGAACGACCAGTCAGCGCTCACACGATTTATCAACCATGAAGCCACAGCGGGACTAGCCCTGGTGGTTGCAGCGGCTGCCGCGCTGGTTCTGACAAACATCGGCTTCGCCGAAACTTATGACTACTTCCTCGAACTGCCGGTCTCGGTCCAGATAGGACCAATCGGATTGGACAAGACCCTGGTCCACTGGATCAATGACGGCCTCATGGCCATCTTCTTTTTCCTGGTGGGACTGGAAATCAAGCGTGAGGTTTTGCAGGGCAGTCTTTCGTCGCGCGAGCAAATCACCCTTCCCGCCATGGCAGCACTTGGCGGCATGCTGGCCCCTGCCCTGATTTATGTTTTCTTCAACAGGGGAAATCCGGAAACATTGCAGGGTTGGGCCATCCCTGCGGCCACAGACATTGCCTTTGCGCTTGGCGCCTTGGCTCTCGTGGGCTCGCGCGTGCCGTTGTCGTTAAAGGTGTTCCTGCTTACCCTTGCCACCCTTGATGACCTCGGCGCCATTGTCATCATCGCCATTTTTTACACGTCCGATCTTTCGCTGGTCGGCCTCGGCCTTGCGGGCACAGCCTTTGCCCTGTTGATCGTTCTCAACCGTCTGCGCATCGATCGAACGGGCCCCTATATTTTCCTTGGCTTTGCCATGTGGGTGTTTGTGTTGAAGTCCGGCGTGCATGCCACGCTTGCCGGTGTCGCCCTTGCCATGACCATTCCGCTTTTGCGCCGCGACGGATCAAACTTCATCCACGCACTGGAAGAAGGCCTGCACCCCTACGTAAAATTTCTTATCCTGCCGCTGTTTGCCTTTGCCAATGCGGGCATACCGCTGGCCGGATTGTCGATAGACTCACTCGCAGCGCCACTGCCACTTGGAATTACCATGGGCCTCGTGGCCGGAAAGCCCTTGGGCATTGCGCTGGCGGTTTTTGCCTGCGTGTCACTTGGCCTTGCGAATTTGCCGGAGCGGGCCACGTGGCCGCACATGATTGGCGTTGGCTGCCTCGCCGGAATTGGCTTCACCATGAGCCTTTTCATCGGCACCCTCGCGTTCAACACGCCAGCGCAAATTGATGCGGTCCGGCTTGGAGTTATCGCCGGATCGGTTGTTTCCACCATTCTGGGTCTGGCGATCTTGTGGCTGGGGTCGAGAAAAACGGTGCATTAAAGCCGCTTCAGTTTCCGCTCTTTGATTTATTCTGCCAGCGGTGATTTTCATCCTGCTGCCAATAGGAAATCTCGTGGCCTTCGGCTTTCAGGCGCTTCCAATCGGTGCGCGCCGTTGCGACCGCGGCTTCATCGCGCCCGTCAAACAGGATGGCAGCGCGGGCGAGCCCGGCCACATCGCCAACGACGGCGCCTTCGATGAAAAATCTCACGGTGGCGGAGTTGGGATTATCGGTTTCGGCGGTCAGCCAGATGGGTTGCCTGTCGGCCTTGCCGTCGGCTTTGCAGCCATGGGCGAGAAACACGTCCGCCTCATTCTTCCACAGGATTTCTGAAACCTCCTCAACACGCTCTTCGCGCCCAACCTGAACCACGCAGCGCCAGCCGCGCTCAAGGGCGGTTGCAAGCTGTCGGGGCAGCACTTGCTCCCAAGGCTTGTGCTCGAGGTGATAGAACATGATTTCGGCCATGGCCCGTTTCAGCCCAGCCAGCCCCTGATATCAAGTGCCAAAGTTTGCACGGCCTGTTTTTCGCGCTAGTGTTCACGGGCGATTCTGTGGGGGATGAGCAATGCGGAAATTTTTGGGATTGGCCAGCCTGGGCCTGTTTTTGGCATCAGCACCGGTGAACGGCGCAAGCCTGTGTAACTGTTGCGCCACCGGAATTGCGGAGAATTGCAGGACTGTATGCGCTCCCGCCAAGCCAGCATCCAATCAATGTGTTGCCAGGGTGGACTATGCCGGAGAGGCCGTGATCGCTGATGGGGATAACCCGCTTTATGGCATTTCGCTTCTCAGCCTGGACCTGAAAGATGCCGCGCGGCCGGAGCTTGAAGGAGTCCGGCGGCTGCTTGAAGATTCGCGGCGCGGGGTTGAGAAGGACCGCAAGGCTTCGGCGCGGGATTTCCGGAAAGGCCTGATTGATGACGCCGCGCTTTTGGTGAATACCAGGCGCTATGAGGATGCGATCGTAAACTATTATCTCGGCCTGCGGGCCTACCGGGACCGCCTTTCAGCGGCCCCGAGACGATAAACCTTCAGGCTACCCCCGCCAGGGTCGGATAGTCAGTAAAGCCCGCGGCACCTCCTCCAAAGAAGGTGGCCGGGTTTGGCTGGTTCAGCGGGATCTTCTTCCGCAGGCGGGTGACGAGGTCCGGATTTGCCAGCGCCATTTTTCCCACCGGCACCACATCCGCCAGGCCGGTTTTCACGTCCTGATCAAGATTTTCCGGGGTTGCATTCGGGCGGTTGATCAGAAACGAATGGGTCCAGGCCTTGCGCAGGTCCTGCACCAGCTTTTCATCGCCCGTATGCAGGATGTGCAGGTAAGCGAGGTTGAGCTTGTTCAGTTCCGGGACGAGGTAGCGATAGAGATCGCCAGCCTCGGGGCCTTCGGCCAGGCCACCTGCCGTGTTGAGGGGCGAAAGGCGTATGCCGGTGCGCTCCGCACCAATCTCTGCCGCCACGGCTTTGGCCACTTCGATGGCAAAGCGCGCGCGGTTTTCGATCGAACCACCATATTCATCGCTGCGCGTGTTGGCGTTTGGCGCAAAGAACTGCTGCACCAGATAGCCGTTGGCGCCGTGGATTTCCACGCCGTCAGCACCCGCCTCAATGGCTCGCTTGGCGGCAAAAGCGAAATCCTTCACCGTCTGCTTCACTTCGGCAGTGGTCAATGCGCGCGGGGTTGGCGCGTCCTGCATGCCGGTGGGGGTGAACATCTGCTGCCCAGGAGCCACAGCTGAGGGGGCAACCGGCTGCCGCTGGTGGGGGGTGTTGTCCGGGTGGGCCATCCGGCCGGCATGCATGATCTGGAAGAATATTCTGCCGCCTGCCTTGTGGACCGCCGAGGTCACCTTTTTCCAGCCTGCGACGTGAGCGTCGGTGTAAATCCCGGGGGTTGTCGTATAGCCTTGGCCATCATCGGATGGCTGGGTGCCCTCAGTTATGATCAGGCCAAGCGAGGCCCTTTGGGCGTAGTATTCCGCGGCCAGATCACCCGGTGTGCCGTCGGGTTTGGCGCGGCTTCTGGTCATCGGCGCCATGGCAAAGCGGTGCGGCAGGGTGATATTTCCGAGTTTTACGGGGTCCCAGAGGCTGTTCATGATGGTTTCCTTTGTGTGCGGGTTGAAATTCCAGAGTCCAGTTGCTATTTGTGCTCTGGTAACGTATTGTTACCCACACTAAATATGAAACTCTAATATGTAATACAAGGAGGCACATTTATGGAACCGGGTATCAATACTGATAGCGGCAACTGCCGCGCGGTGGCGGATGTGCTGGCCCGCATCGGGGACAAGTGGACGGTTTATATCGTGGCACTTTTGTCCAACGGCCCCATGCGCTTCAACGAAATCCGCCGGGCGGTGAGCGCTATCTCCCAGCGCATGCTATCTTTGACGCTTCGTGGGCTGGAGCGCGACGGGTTGGTCACGCGCACGGTGTTTCCCACCATTCCGCCGCGCGTCGACTATGAATTGACGGAAGTGGGCCGCACGCTGATTGCGCCCCTCAAGCAAGTGGGCTCCTGGGCGATTGCCAACCGGGATTATGTGGAAAATGCCCGTACGAAATTTGACGCGGCCAACGCCGGCAGCAAAACAGCTGAGGCCCTTGGCAGGCGGCGCACCAACGCGCTTCCAAAAACCCCAAGCTTTACGTCAACCAGCGCACCACCCTTGGCGGAATAGTATTTTTCGGAGGCATACTCCCATTTCTCATCATGACCGCGCTTGACGCCGTCATGATGAGATAAAAAAGCAACCTACTTTTCGTAATGCTCCGCCACCAGCCGGTTGAGCAGGCGCACGCCCCAGCCTGAAGCCCAGTTCTGGTTGATCGGGGTCTTGATCGAATCCATGGCGGTTCCGGCCACATCGAGATGGGCCCAGGGAACCTTGTTCACGAAGCGTTGGAGGAATTGCGCGGCGGTAATCGAGCCCGCATTGCGGCCGCCGATGTTTTTCATGTCGGCCACGTCATGGTCGATCAGCTTGTCATATTCGGCGGTCAAGGGCATGCGCCAGACCTTTTCGCCCGTGGCGTTGCCGGCCTCCGACAGGCGCGCGGACAATTCATCATTGTTGGAGAACAGCCCGGCATGTTCCTTGCCGAGAGCGACGAGAATTGCGCCGGTCAGAGTGGCCAGGTTCACCATGAATTTCGGCTTGAAGCGGTCCTGGATGTACCAGAGCACATCGGCGAGAACGAGCCTGCCTTCCGCGTCCGTGTTGAGCACCGCAATGGTTTGGCCGGACATGGACTTCACCACATCGCCGGGGCGCTGGGCCTTGCCGTCAATGGCATTTTCCACAATGCCGATGGCGCCGATGGCATTGACCTTGGCCTTGCGCTTGGCGAGCGCCAGCATCAGGCCAGTAACACAGGCCGCACCTCCCATATCGCCCTTCATGTCTTCCATGCCCGCCGCGGGCTTGATGGAAACGCCGCCGGTATCGAAGGTGACGCCCTTGCCGATAAAGGCCACGGGCTTCTCGCCCTTCTTGCCGCCATTCCATTTCATCACCACGAGGCGGGCCTCGTGGGGCGAGCCCTGGGCCACGCCGAGCAAGGCGTTCATGCCCAGTTTTTTCATTTGGGCGGCGTTCAAGATTTCAACCTGCACGCCGCTCTTGCCCAGCGCCTTGGCGCGGGCGGCAAATTCAATCGGGTATAGAATGTTGGCAGGCTCGTTGACGAGATCGCGGGCCAGATGAACGCCCTCACGGATGGCGCTTAAAGGTTCAAAGGATCTCTTTGCCTTTTCGGCCACTGAAGACAAGATCGTCAGGCTGTCAATCGCGCCATTCTTTTCCGGCTTCTTGGTTTTATAGGAGTCAAAACTGTAAACGCGGAGGCTGGCACCCGAAGCAATAAGAGCGGCAGCTTCCTCCAGTTTCACTTTTGTTTTGGCGGGAAGCTCCACGGCGATACTGGCCACCTTGGCCTTTGCGGTTTGCAGGGCTCCGGCAATGACGCCACCGAGCAACTCAATCTCTTTTTCGCCAAGAGAATCACCGGCCCCGGTGCCTATAATCAAAATGCGGTCAAAGCCGCCGCCGGGCGCCAGGCAATCCAGGACAGAATCACGCTTTCCCTCGAACTTGGAAGCCTTGATGGCTTTCGCCAGCTGGCCATTGCAGCGTTTATCGGCAAGGGTTCCCAGGGGGAGCAGCTTTCCGCCTTCATCGGCAAGGACGGCAAGGACTCCAGACTTCGGCGGGACGGCACTGGCAAAATTGATTTTCATGATTTATTCCATTGATTTGCTTACGCAATTGCTTAGCTGCTTCGGCCGCACTGTTCAACTGCAAGACTTGTCCGCCCTGCCATAATCACGCCTTTTCAGGAACATGTTGATCGCCCAGATTGCCGGAATTCTTTGCTTCCCGGCGTCCGTGAAACCAGTTAAGAAAGTGTAACGTGTTGTGAGTGATTTGGCTGGGGACGTGGTGAACGCGGCAATTCCAAGAAAAACGGTATTGGGCGTGGGGGCTTTGGTCTCCCGCAGCGCGTTGCCGATCTGCGCCAGCCTTGCAGCAATGCTTGTGGCGGCTCCCCTCGCCCAGGCCATCGTCAAAAAAGAATTCGTCAACCCGGTGCTGAAAAAGCCGGCTGCCGGAACGCGCGTCGACGTCGTGGCGGACCGCATTACGTTTGAAGGCAAGAGCAAGGTTGCCACGGCCACGGGAACGGTGAGAATCACCTATGGGCCCTATACCCTGATTGCCACCAAGGTTGTCTATGACCAGGATGGCGACAGCTTCAAGGCCAATGGGTCGGTGGAGATCCGTGAGCCGAACGGCAATATCCTGCAAGCCGAAACCGCCGATCTGCACAACAAGTTCAAGGAAGGCTTTGCCCGGCACCTGCGGGCCCTTCTCACCAATGACGTGACGATCACGGCGGAATACGCCAAGCGGCAGGAAGGCGGCATCACGATTTACGAGCACGCGAGCTATACCGCATGCAAGGACTGCTCCACTGATGGCGGCGCGCCGCTTTGGGAAATTACAACGACGAAAACGGTTCACGATGAAAAGGCAAAGAACCTCTACCACACCAATCCAACACTCAAAATCGGCGGCGTTCCGGTAGCCTGGCTGCCTTATGCGTCGATGCCCGATCCAACTGTCAAGCGCCGCACCGGGTTCCTGCTGCCAAGCTTTGGTTCAGGCAGCACTTATGGCTTCGGCGTGACCACGCCCTTTTTCTGGGAGCTTGGCCCCAGCGCCGATCTGACCTTCCGCCCCATGTGGACGACAAAGCAAGGTCCTGTGGCCGATGTGGAATTTCGCCAGCGCTTGAATTCAGGGAGCTATAAGGCCCGCGGCTACGGGGTTTATCAATTAACCGAAGCCACCCGTCCCGGGGACACCAGGTGGCGCGGTGCGCTTACGACATCAGGCGATTTCAGCCTGAATGACACTTGGGACTGGGGCTGGGACGGCACCCTTACCAGCGATAAAACCTTCCTCGACAAGTATGATTTCGATGACCGGGACTTGGCCACCAGCAAGGTCTATCTGACCGGAATGGACGACCGCAGTTACTTTTCGGCGCAAGCCCTTCATTTTAGAACCCTGTCGCGGGATGAAGATCAGGATGATTTTCCCCTCGTGCTGCCCTACATTAACTCAGAATACACATTTGACCAGGCGGTGCTTGGGGGCGAATTGAGCTTTGACGTCAGCGCTTACTCGCTATCGCGCGACGACCCTGGAACTCCCTACGATACAATCAATCATGGCACCGACCAGACCCGCGCCGTCACCAATGTCAATTGGCAGAAGCAAATGACGACAGGCGCCGGGCAGGTCATTACGCCTTTTGCAAAGATGCGCGGCGACCTCTACATCACCAGCAATGTGCCAGATGGCGCCGGCGGGTTTCAGGATGAGGAAGTAACCGGGCGCATGCTGCCCTCTGCGGGAGTTGACGTGCGCTGGCCATTTATCGCGTCCACCGATTATGGCCAGAGCATACTGACCCCGGTGTTCCAGGCCATTGCGGCAACCGACGAGACGGACGAAGAAGAAATTGGCAATGAAGATGCCATCAGCTTGAATTTTGACAACAGCAGCCTGTTTCTGCACGACCGCTTCACGGGCCAGGATCGCTATGAAGGCGGCACCCGCGCCAATATCGGGCTGCTCTATTCCTTTCTGGCTGACAATGGCGGTTTTGCGCGGGTGAGCCTTGGCGAATCCTTCCATATTGCCGGCGAGAACAGTTTTAGCCTGGGCTCCGGGCTGGACGGCAGCAAGTCTGATCTGGTCGGCGCCATCGTTTTCCAGCCATGGGACAATCTCGGCCTTTCTTACCAGGCGCGGGTGGAAGAGGACCTCTCGGGCATCAATGTCCAGGAGGCATTTGCCAATTTCACCATGGACAGGTTTTCAGCCTCGCTCGGCTACCTCTATCTCCATAACGAGCCCAGCGCCGGCCGCGACGAGACCATCGAGCAGATTGGGAGCGACGCCAGCTTCAGGTTCACCGAGGCGTGGAGCCTGTTTGGCGGCGTTAAGTATGATCTGGCCGACGCGGTATTTCGAAGCAAAGCAATCGGGATTGCCTTTGACTGCGACTGCATGAGCGCAAAATTGACATATTCAGAAACCAACAAAGTAGATGACGGCGACGAAATTGACCGCGCGCTGAAGCTTTCTGTTGAGTTGCGGACCATTGGCCAGACTGGCTATTCCGCGGGCCTCTGAGTGAGACGTTAATGATCAAGAGCATCTATTGTTTGGCGGCCCTGTTGTGTGCGTTGTATTTCCTGGACAGCAACCAGCATTCCGCCCGTGCGGCCGATCAAGGGGTCGTGGCCACGGTCAACGATATCCCCATTACCAGCTTTGATATTGACCAGAGGCTGCGTCTGCTGGAGATCCTGGGGCAAAAGCTGGAAACAAGCGATGCCCGCAAGAAGGCGCTGCACATGATGATCGACGAGGTCATCAAGATCGCCGAGGGCACAAAATATAAAGTCAATGCCACCGATAAGGAAATTGATGCCCAGATGGCGCGTGTCGCCAAGGGGCTGCAGACGGACGTGGCGGGGCTCCGCTCCAAGCTCGACTCGCAAGGAATTGCCATAGCCTCGCTGAGGCAATATGCGGCTGCGCAAATTTCCTTTGCAAGGATTCTGAAAGGAAAATACCAGCTCAAGATCACGGTGGAGCCCGGCGAAGTCGACAGAAAATATGCCGAAGTAAAGCAGGACCTGGAAAAAAAGGTCAGCGCCATGATGAACGATCCGCGCATGAAGGCGGTGCAAGTCTACACCATTCTTGAAATCGATTTGCCGGTTGAGGGCGACGATTCCATGCTCCTGCAGGCGCGTGCCGTTGACGCCGTCCAGCTCATCAGGAATTTCAAGGGATGCGGCACGGCGCGCGCGGCGGCTTCGGGAATTTTCAACGTCAGGATCGGAAAGCCGATTGATGCGATTGCGGCTAAAATCCCCAAACCGATGAGGCAGGCCCTGGACAAGGTCGGGCCGGGAAAAGCCATGGGGCCGGCACGCGGGCGGAAAGGAATTCAAGTCATCGGCTTCTGCAGCAAGCGCACTGTCCAACCGCCGAAGCCAAAATATGAAATGCCTACGCGCGAGCAAGTTGAAGCCGCCGTATCGAACGAGAAGTACGACGCCGCGGAAGAAAAATACATGAAAATCCTGCGCAAGAATAATCTGATCGAATATAAAGACCCAAGCTACGCGCCTTAAACCATGAGGCTCTCCGCATCAGACCTCAATTCCATTGCCCTCACATCCGGCGAGCCTGCAGGCATTGCGCCAGAGATCACCGCCAAGGCATGGCTGACATTGCGCGATACAAGTGCTGCCGCATTTTTCCTGATCGGCGATGACGATTACTTCAGCAGCCGCGCAGCCGTTGCGGGTGTTTCAATTGCCACAGCAAAAATTTCTGCGCCCCATGAAGCGCATGGAATTTTCCCTACGGCCTTGCCCGTTCTGCACCGGCCTCTCGCGGCTCATCCCAAACCCGGCGTTATCGATCCGGCTACGGCAAAGGGCGTAATCGCCGCCATCGACGAGGGCGTTGATCTCGTCATGTCCGGCAAGGCGGCGGCCCTTGTCACCAATCCCATCCAGAAAGAAGCGCTTTATTCCGCCGGCTTCAGGCACCAGGGCCATACGGACTATCTGGCATCGCTTGCCAGCAAGACGGGCCATAAATCCCACGAAGTCATGATGCTCGTGGCGCGGGATCTGCGCACCGTTCCGCTGACGGTTCACATTCCTCTCAAGGAGGTTCCGGCGGCTCTCAGCGCGGACATGATCGTCACCCAGGCCCATGTCGTGGCCCGTGACCTGCAGAAGTATTTTGGCATCATGGGGCCACGCCTTGCTTTCACCGGGCTTAACCCGCATGCGGGTGAAAATGGCGCCATGGGACGGGAGGAACAGACGATCATCATCCCGGCGATAAACCAGTTGCGCGCCGAAGGGCTGGCGGTTGCGGGGCCGCTGCCGGCGGACACGGCGTTCCATGAAGAAGCCCGGGCAAACTACGATGTCATTCTCTGCATGTATCATGACCAGGCGCTGATCCCGGTGAAGACGCTGGATTTTCATGGCGGGGTGAATGTCACCCTGGGCCTGCCCTTCATCCGCACCTCGCCGGACCATGGCACGGCGCTTGGCATTGCCGGCACGGGAAAGGCCAATCCGCAAAGCCTCATTGCGGCGCTCAAGCTGGCAGGTGAAATGGCGGCCCATGTCGGCCGCTGAAGACGGGCTGCCGCCGCTTCGCGACGTCATCGCGCGCTATGATCTGGGCGCAAGGAAAAGCCTGGGGCAGAATTTCCTTTTTGACTTGAACCTCACCCGCAGGATTGCGCGCAGTGCGGCACCCCTGGATGGTTTCACCATTATTGAAGTTGGCCCCGGCCCCGGCGGGCTGACGCGGGCGCTTCTGATGGAAGGGGCAACCCGCGTTGTCGCCATTGAGCGGGATGCGCGGACCCTGCCCGCTTTGGCTGAAATTTCCGCGGCCTATCCCGGCAGGCTTTCGGTCATTGCCGATGATGCGCTTGCCATGGATTGGCCCGCGGTAGTTTCAGGCCCGGCAAAAATTGTCGCCAACCTGCCCTATAATGTAGCCACCGCCCTGCTCACCGGCTGGCTGACGCAAGGCACCTGGCCGCCATGGTTTTCGTCCCTCACGCTGATGTTTCAGAAGGAAGTGGCGGAACGCATTGTGGCCAAACCGGGCGGCAAGGATTACGGCAGGCTGTCCGTGCTGTGCCAGTGGCGCTGCGAAGCAAAGAAGCTTTTCGACGTCAACCGCAGCGCCTTCACGCCGGCGCCCAAAGTCACCTCCAGCATTGTTCAGCTTGTTCCCCGGCAGTCCTTTGAAGTTTCCTGTGAGGTGAATGACCTTGAGAAAGTGACAGCGGCGGCTTTCGGGCAGAGGCGAAAGATGCTGCGTTCAAGCCTGCGCGGGGCGTTTGAAACACCGGAAACCATTCTCAGTGAACTGGGCATCAATCCGGAACTGCGGGCCGAGCAGCTTGCAGTGAATGATTTTGCGCGATTGGCCAAGGTGTTCGGAGAACGGTGATTCCAAATAAATTGTCATCCCCGCACTTGTTGCGGGGACCCATTTGTCAAGCCGCTCTGGCATCTGGAAATCTGCGCCATGGGTCGCCGGAATAAATCCGGCGATGACAAGATTGAAGGTCACAGCCCTTTGGTCAAACCTCGCACGAATTCCGTCAACCCCTCGCGCCGCCGCCGCCGCAGCCTCTCGGCGGTCAGGATGGCGGTTACCTGCGCATGTGAATCTTCAAGCTCGTCATTCACAATCACATAGTCATATTCCGCCCAGTGGCTTATTTCGTTTGAGGCTTCCG
The DNA here is from genome assembly GCA_902826365.1 of uncultured Hyphomicrobiales bacterium. Taxonomy (GTDB): domain Bacteria; phylum Pseudomonadota; class Alphaproteobacteria; order Rhizobiales; family Aestuariivirgaceae; genus Aestuariivirga. The sequence goes on from CADEEO010000020.1 coordinate 29,873, forward strand.
CCATGCGCTTGGCAACGACGGTGGAGGAATCCTGGGCGCGGTTGATGAGGCGGTTCTGCAATTCATCCGACGAAGGCGGCAGGATGAATATGCGCACCAGGTCTTCCTTCATCACCTGGGCGATTTGCTGGGTGCCCTGCCAGTCAATGTCAAACAGCACATCGCGGCCTTTGGCCAATGCTTCATCCACAGGCTTGCGCGGCGTGCCATAGTAATTGCCGAAGACTTCGGCCCATTCCAGCAGTTCCTTCCGGTCGCGCATCTGGGCAAAGCGGTCCTTGCTGATGAAGTGATAGTCCTTGCCATCGGTTTCGCCAGGGCGCGAAGGGCGGGTTGTGACCGACACGGACATGGTGACATTCTTGTCCGCAGCCAGGAGCTTGCGCGACAGCGTCGTCTTGCCGGCGCCGGAGGGCGAGGACATGACGAGCAGCAGGCCCCTCCGGGCAATCTCGGTTTTCTTGACCATCTTACTCAATGTTTTGCACCTGTTCGCGCATCTGATCGATGACTGTTTTCAGCTCAAGGCCAATGGCGGTCAAGGTCTTGTCGAGAGCCTTGGAGCACAGCGTGTTGGCTTCACGGTTGAATTCCTGGGCGAGAAAATCAAATTTCCGGCCTGCTGGTTCGGGCGAGGCGATCAGGGCGCGGGCGGCTTCCAAATGGGCAAACAGGCGGTCCAGCTCCTCCTGAATGTCGGCGCGGGTGGCGATCAGGATCGCCTCCTGATGCAGCCGGTCCTTGTCAAAGCCGGCGCCCGTATCCAGCAGCTTGGCGATTTGCTCCTGCAAGCGCTGCCTTATGGCTTCCACCGACCTTGCCGGGCAATCACGGGCGGCTATGACGAGGCCCTCGATCTTTGCAAGCTGGGCTGAAATCACGGTAGAAAGCCTGGCTCCTTCGGCCCGCCTTGCGGCGTCGAGGGCGACAGCCGCCTGCTCCAGCGAGCTTGAAACATCGGCCAGGCGGGCGGCAATCTCGGCCTCGGTCTGGGTGGGCTGGACCACCTCCAAAACACCGCGCAGGCCCATAAGGTCCACGGCGCTGAGCGGCACGCCGCCGATGCGGTCGCGCAATCTTTCGGCAATGGCGAGGACCTGCTCCAGAACGGCCTCGTTCACGACAATGGCTTCCCGCGAAACGCTGCCGCTGGTGGTCAGCGTTACCTGCAGGTTTCCGCGCTTGATGTGTTGCGCCAGGGTGCTGCGGGCGGTAGCCTCAAGGCTCTCAAAACCTGAAGGCAAGCGGCAGCGCAAATCCAGCGCCTTGCCGTTCACGCTCTTGATTTCCCATTGCCAGTGCAGGCCATCCTTTTCGCCCGAGCTTTGTGCAAACCCCGTCATGCTCGAAAGCGCCATATGGTCCCCGTTGCCAGAATCAATCTGTGGAAAGTCTAACAGGAGGCTGGCCCCTACTCCACTTTAGTCCTCGCCAGCGCCCCATTTGGCCTTGTATTATGCGCTATTCCACCCCTCAGCAAAGGATAATCCATGGGCAAGCGCATTGTTTTTACGGGCGGTTCGGGCAAGGCGGGGCGGCATGTTGTGCCGTGGCTAAAGGCCAAGGGCCATGAGATACTCAACCTTGACCTCAAGCCGCTGGATTGCCCGGAGGTGAACACACTGATTACAAATGTCACCAAAAGCGGAGAGGTTTTCAATGCGCTGTCCATGCATTTTGACTTTGGCGGCTATGACACGGGAAAAGGGCCAGCCAAGATAGATGCGGTGGTTCATTTTGCCGCGATCCCACGGGTTTTGATCCAGCCTGACAATGTCACTTATTCAGAGAATGTGATCAGCACCTACAATGTCATTGAGGCCGCCATGAAGCTTGGCATCCGCAAGGTCATCATTGCCTCGAGCGAGACGACCTACGGCGTGTGTTTTGCCGAGGGCGACAAGGACTATCACCACTTCCCCCTGGAGGAAGATTACGACAGCGACCCCATGGACAGCTATGGATTGTCCAAGGTGATCAACGAAAAAACGGCGCGGGCCTTCGCCATGCGGTTTGGCGCCGACATTTATGCGCTTCGCATCGGCAATGTCATCGAGCCCCATGAGTATGAGCGTTTTCCGGGGTTCATGGCCGATCCCCTGTCGCGCAAGCGCAATGCCTGGAGCTACATAGACGCGCGCGACCTCGGCCAGATCGTCCATCTCTGTTTGGAAAAAGACGGAATGGGTTACCAGGTTTTCAACGCGGTAAACGATACCATCACGGCGCGGGAAGACACGGAAGGATTTCTCAAGCGCTGGTGCCCCA
>CADEEO010000021.1:0-16099 GCA_902826365.1 uncultured Hyphomicrobiales bacterium
TTTCTCGAGGCCGGATTCAATCCTCGGCGGACGCTCGGTTTACGAAGTGCGAAAGGAACTCGGCAAGCAGCTCGCAATTGAAGCGCCAGTGGACGCCGATGTCGTCGTTCCTATTCCTGATTCCGGCGTGCCCGCTGCTTTAGGCTATGCCCAGCAGACCGGGATTCCTTTTGAGCTCGGCATCATCCGCAATCACTATGTCGGCCGCACCTTCATTGAACCCACCCAGACCATCCGTTCGCTCGGCGTGAAGCTTAAGCATAATGCCAACCGCGCCGTCGTTGCCGGAAAGCGCGTCGTACTGCTGGATGATTCCATCGTGCGCGGCACCACTTCGGTGAAGATCGTGCGCATGATGTATGAGGCAGGCGCCCGCGAAGTCCACATGCGCATCTCAAGCCCGCCGATCAAGTTTCCTGATTTCTATGGCATCGATACGCCGGAAGAAAAATCGCTTCTCGCCGCCACCCATTCGCTGGAAGAAATGCGCCAGTTCATCGGCGTCACCTCGCTGTCGTTCATCTCGATAGAAGGCGTCTACCGCTCAACCGGCTTTGCCGGCCGCGACACCCACCGCCCGCAATTTACCGACCACTGCTTCACCGGCGATTATCCCACCCATCTCACCGACATCACCGGTGAATCCGCCAAGCAGCAGCTCTCGCTACTGGCCGAAGCCGGCTGATATCATGGCCAAGCAGCTTGAAAACCGCGTGGCCGTCGTCACCGGGGCCTCGCGCGGACTTGGCCGTGCCACCGCCTTGGCGCTGGCAAAGGAAGGCGCTCACATCATCGTCATGGCGCGTACCCAGGGCGGCCTTGAAGAACTCGATGATGAGATAAAGGCCCTCGGCGGCTCGGCCACCCTTGTCCCTGCTGACATCAAGGACTACGCGGCAATTGACCGTCTCGGCGCCGCCATTTTCGAGCGCTGGAAAAAACTCGATATCCTGATCGGCAATGCCGGCATCCTCGGCAAGCTCACGCCGCTTCCCCATCTCGATCCCAAGGTTTTCGATGATGTGATGGCCGTCAACGTCACCGCTAACTTTCGCCTGCTCCGTTCGCTGGACCCGCTGCTCCGCGCCTCCGATGCGGGCCGCGCGGTTTTTGTGACGTCCGGCCTTGCCCAGAAATGCTGGGCCTATTGGGGCGGCTATTCCATGTCGAAAGCCGCCCTCGAGGCCATGGTGAAAACCTACGCCCTGGAGAACGAACAGTCTGCCATCCGCGCCAACTGTTTCAGCCCCGGCGCCACCCGCACTAAAATGCGGGCCCAGGCCATGCCGGGCGAAGATCCGGAGACCTTGCCGTCTGCCGAAGACGTTGCAGCCCAGATTATTCCTTTGTGCTTGCCAAACTTCACCGACACCGGCGCGGTTTACAAATACGCCCCCACCGGCCTGTTCAAGTTCGCGCCATGAGCCAAACCGCCATCATCAACGCCCTGCGTGAAGCGCGCCTCTCCGGCGAAAAGCTTGCATCCTACCCGGGGCCAACTCCCTCCAGCATGGCTGAAGCCTTCGCCATTCAATCCGCGGTCCGCACCTCAATTGGCTGGACCCACGCCGGCTGGAAAATCGGCTGCACCAGCGAGAAGGCCCAAAAGGCCTTGCACACCGACGGGCCGTTTCCAGGTCCGGTCTATAAGGAACGGCTATTTCCCGCAGGGAGCCATGTCGCAACACTGGCCAGCAACAGCCGCACCACTGAACCGGAAATTGCCTTCACCCTGGCCCGCGGCCTGCCCGCGCGGGACAAGCCCTGGTCCGTGGATGAAGTCCTCGAAGCCGTGGCAACAGTTCATCCCTCCATCGAAATAGTCAATCCGCGCTTGCCCAAAGGCTTCAGCGATGTCGTCGAATGGTACGTGGCCGATGGCGGTTTGAGCCACGCGCTTGTGCTGGGTCCCGGCGTCAAGCCGCTCAAGCGGGCGGACTATGCCAAAATCACCAACCGCATTTCCATCAATGGCCAGAAAAAATACGAAGGTCTTGGAGCCAATGCGCTGGGCGGACCCGAACTGGCGCTCACCTGGCTCGCAAATGATCTCGTGGCAAAGGGCCTGTTCCTGCGCGCAGGTGATGTGGTCACCACCGGAGTCATCACTGCGGTTTTCGAAACCAGCATCGGCGATCTCGTCGAGGCAAGCTATGACCTGATCGGAAACGTTTCGGTCCAGCTCTGACGTCACTTGTCCTTGTCGAAAGGATTCTTGCCGCCGCGCAGGCTGAAGCGGATGGGAACGCCGCCAAGGTCAAAATCCTTGCGCAGCGTGTTCATCAGGTAGCGCTTGTAGCTGTCCGGCATTTTCGCCATCTGGTTTCCAAACACCGCAAAGGTCGGCGGCCTTGAGCTCGCCTGTGTGGCATAGCGGATCTTGATGCGCCGTCCCGAAGGTGCGGGGGGCGGATTTTTCGAAACGGCGGATTCAAGCCAGCGGTTGAGTTGCGAAGTGGCGATGCGGGCGCTCCAGCGGTCAACCGCCTCAAACACCGCCTTCATCATCTTGTCAACGCCGCGCTCCTGCTTCGCCGAAATTGTAACCACCGGCACGCCGCGGATTTCCGGCAGCACATCTTCAAGCTGGCTGTGAACTTCGGCCAAAACCTTCTGCTTGTCCTCAACCAGGTCCCACTTGCTGAGCGCCAGGACGATTGCGCGCCCCTCGGTTGCCACAAGGTCAGACAGCGCCAGATCCTGCCGCTCAATCTCCATCGAGGCGTCGATCAGCACGACCACGCAATCGGCAAAGCGGATGGCCCGCAGCGCGTCGGAAACCGCAAGCTTTTCGATCTTGCCGGTCACCCGCGACTTGCGCCTGATCCCCGCCGTATCCCATAATTTTATCTCACGCCCCCCAAACGACCAGTCGGTGGAAATCGCATCACGCGTGATGCCTGCCTCAGGCCCGGTCAGCATCCGCTCTTCGCCAAGCATGGTATTCACCAGCGTGGACTTGCCCGCATTGGGCTGGCCGATGATCGCGAGCCGCAAGGGCCGCGTCAGCTCTTCTTGTTCCGCCCCTTCTTCGGAAATCACTTCACTCTCGGGAACCAACGGCGCAATGACATCATAAAGGCTCTCCATGCCTTCGCCATGCTCGGCCGAAATGGCAAGCGGTTCGCCGAAGCCCAACGAATAGGATTCCAAAACTCCGGCCTCCGCCATGCGGGCTTCGGCCTTGTTGGCCACAATCCGAACCGGCTTGCCGAATTTCCGGATTTTCTCCGCGAACTTCCGGTCAATGGGCGTAATGCCCGCCCGCGCATCAATGACAAAGAACACGAGATCGGCCTCCTCAACCGCCATCTCGGCCTGGGCGCTCATTCGCGCCTCAAGTGTTTCCTTCTTGGCATCATCAAGCCCCGCCGTGTCAAACACGCGAAAAGCTAGATCGCCAATTTGTGCAAGGCCTTCGCGGCGGTCGCGCGTAACCCCCGGCTGGTCATCGACAAGCGCAATCTTGCGCCCAACCAGGCGGTTGAATAGCGTCGACTTCCCCACATTGGGGCGTCCAAGAATAGCGACTGTAAACGTCATTGCGCCGTACTGGATTCTTGATCAATTTCGGGAGTTTCTTGATCGCTCGGTGGCGCGGCACAATTGATGTCATCAGGGCTGCACGGAGCCGTTTTCTTGCCCGTCACATCAGGATCCCGCGCGGTTTGCTGCTCAGGCGTCAGGATTTCCTCCCGGGTGCCCGGCAGAATGCTGTCATCGCGCTGGCCGGTGAATTTCTTCACGGTGCTGCATGCCATCAATGATGTTGCAAGCAACGCCACCAGCATGAGTGTCGTAATTTTTTTCATCAGCAGCTACTTCTGCAACAACGGCGTTAGAAGCTGGATCATAACCTGGGCCCGCTGGCGCATATCCTGAGGTGTTTCAGGATCGGCAAAATTTGCATTCATGTAACGGTCCGCCATGGCGTAATCGCGCGTGCGATAGGCCGCCAGGCCAAAAATTTCCCGTGCCGCATGCCGCCAGACCTCGCCATCCCGGTCAAAACTGCCCAGCCGCGAAATCAGTTCGTCGGGCTTGAGGCTGTCAGCCAGCAGGTAGCCGGCGCGAATGCGCGCTACGTCGCGCAGGCTCGGATCCACCGAAGCATCGGCGGAAAGCGCGTCATAGGCCGCCACCGCCTCTTTCGTCTTGCCCTGCTCCGCCAGAATGCTGGCCTCTTGGAGTAGTCCAAGCTGCTTGAAGCCCGGGTGATCAACGGCCGCCAAGGCTTTCAAGGCATCGTCGAACTTCCCGTCAGAAGCCCGCTTGACGCCTTCAAAATAGACCACCGACGCCGCCTCCGATTTCTTCACCTGGAAATGCTCATAGCCTTTGACGCCTGCCACCGCGGCAACGATGATAACACATAAGCCTACGAAATAATTGCCAAATTTATCCCAAAGCTTTTTGTATTGTTCCTGGCGGACTTCTTCGTCCACCTCGCGGAATAGGGATTCATCGCTCACAGCCACCAGCTCCATAAATGCTGCCGTGGGGGTAAGCCAGTGGAAGGGCTAAATCAAGGCAAATTCAGAGCAAGGGGCCGTAGGTATCACGGATCGTCTTGCGCGTTTGCCACAGCATGAAAACGCCCATGACTGTTCCACAAACCAAAAAACCGGCAATCAGTCCCAAAAGTCCGTCAGACATGACATCCACCCTCTCAGATGGAATCTAGTAGGCAGAGAATGTGGTTAATTATCGGTTAAGCTGTGGCGATCCTGGGCTACTCTGTGGCAAATGAGGCAATCAGGCCAGAATCCACCCGCTCCGCCACCAGGCTTTGCAGCACCCAGATACCGGGATTATCCGCCACGAAAGCCAGCTTTTGCCGCTGCATGGCGGGAACCAGCGTGGTGTCGCGCCAGGGCTGGCCCTCCTGAATGGCGCCCCCCTGCTCGATCACCTGCCACACATGGCCATGAATATGCAGCGGCTGGTCAAACTGCGTGGCGTTGTCAATGTCGAGGATGATGCTCTCGCCTTTGGCAAATTTCCCGATCACCTCGCCGCCGGGACCCGCAACCCCATTGATGGCCCAGGCCATGCCCCGCTCCAGCAGGCCGCGCAGGTCCAGCACCTCGTTCTTGAATGTCGCCGACTTCAATCCGCCCTTGGCGCCGCCGGCAATCGCAACAGGAATGGTCCTCGCCTTTAACAAGCTCACATTTACCGTGATGGGATTTATCGGCAGGGCAAAATTATCCTCCAGCGCCGCATCGCTGGCCCCGCCTTCCCGCTCCAGATAGCAGACCTCCACAATGTCGCCGGCAATATCAAGCGCCATGACCGCATCGTCACCGCCCGCATCCAAAACAAGATCGATACGCTGCCCGGGTTGCAGCACAAGCCCCAGCATTCCCCCCTGCCGCGGCGCAATGGGCTGGCCATCCAAGGCAACAACAAGTGGGTCAGCGCCCTTGAACTGCAGTCCCATGGCACGGCTGTTTGACGCGTTGAGCGCGCGCAAGCGGCAGGGCCGGTTGGCGGGCAGCTTGAGATGCGGCAGATAGGCCCCATTCACTGTGAACCAGTTGCCCAGCCGCCCCGCGCCAACCGCCGCCTGGAGATCGCCAAAGCTCTCGTCGATTTTTCCATCATCGGCAATTTTCCAGTCATCGATGATTAATGGAACATCCGTGAGGGCGGGAATGGCCTGCTTCTCTTCCACGATCAGCAATCCATAAAGCCCCATGTCCCGCTGGCGCGAGGCATCGGTGAGCGGCCCGAACCAGAATGTGCCCGCATCGGGTGGCGTAAAAACGCAATCGACCGAATTCGCCTCGCCGGGCTGGATGTTCAGCGTCATCAAATCGGAAGGGCCGCGGATCCCAAACCAGTGAAACCAGATTTCGCGGTCCAGGTCGTTGATGACGCGCACCTTGAGTTCGCTGCCCTGTTTGGCGCGCAGCACGGTCGCTTTTTCTTCAATCGAAAAACGCCAGAGCAGGGTCTTGATCTCGGTGTTCTCGAGAAGCTCGGCCACATATTTTTGCGCCCGCAGGATTTGAAAACCATCGGCGCTGGTTTCGCCAGCAGCCAGCCGGGGATGCACGGCCGCAAGACCGAGCGCCCCGACAAAACCCCGCCGCGAAAGTTGCATTCCACGCCCCATCGAATCGGCTGAAATTTAAGGTCCCTATGTGGCGATTCGTAGATCAGCCCCGGTCATTGTACCGCCCGTCAACCCATGATAATAGCCGATTAAATCACTCAGCTTTAAGATGAGACCACGAAAATGCTTTTGAATATCGCCGACGTGCTGGATGCTGCCGCCATTGCCGCCATTCACAATGAGATAAAATCAGGCGGCGTCGTCTTCACCGATGGCAGCGCCACCGCCGGCTGGCAGGCCAAGGCCGTCAAGAAAAACGAGCAGGCCTCGGGTGCCGCCCTCGACGGCATCATCCAAAAAGCCTCCAGCGCCATTCTCACCCATCCGCTGTTCCGTGCCGCCGCCAACCCAAAGCAGCTCGTGAAAGTCATGCTGTCGCGTTACAAGCCCGGCATGGCCTACGGCACCCATGTGGACAACGCCCTGATGGGCGGCATCAGAACCGACCTGTCCTTTACCCTGTTTCTCAAGGAGCCGGATACTTACGAAGGCGGCGCGCTGGTCATTGAAGGCAATGACGGCGACAATGAAATCAAGCTGCCCGCCGGAAGCCTGGTTCTATATCCCACCACGGCACTGCATCACGTCTCCGAAGTGACCTCGGGCGAAAGGCTGGCCATCGTCGGCTGGGTGCGCAGCTACATCCGCAGCCATGAAGACCGCGAGACGCTGTTCGATCTGGAAAACGCCATCTCAAGCCTCAGGCTCGCCAACGTCGACCGCGCCATTCTTGATCGCCTCTTGAAAGTGAAAGCCAATCTGCTCCGCGGCTGGGTGGAAGACTAGGTTTTCAATCCCGGCGAAAATATCCTCGCCGCCCTTGTGGCAATTGGCCAAGGCATGAGGCCGGGACCGCCGCCTGCCATCAACGCGCATCGAGGTTGACAGACCAATTATACGCGCCTTTGATGGTCCAATCTGTGGAAGGGCGCAAATCGAATGGGAACAAGGAGGAACTCCATGAAACGCATTCTCGCAACGCTGGCCAGTGTGGCGGCGCTCGGCCTGTCGGCCTTCCCGGCCGGCGCGCAAAACTATCCGGAACGCGCCATCAGCATCGTCGTGCCATTTTCGGCCGGCGGCCCGACCGACACGGTGACGCGCCTGATCGCGGAGCCGATGGCCAAATCGCTCGGCGCTGAAATCGTCGTCCAGAACGTCACGGGCGCGGGCGGCACGGTTGCCGCTGGCCAGGTCGCCAAAGCCGAGCCCGATGGCTATACGATACTGATGCACCACATCGGCATGTCGACCGCGCCGACCCTCTATAAGAACCTGCCCTACAAGCCGCTTGAGGATTTCGCGGCCATCGGCCTGGTCACCGAAGTGCCTATGACGATTATCGGCCGCAAGGATCTCGCGCCGGCCACGCTTCAGGAACTGATCGATTACGTGAAGACGAACAAGGATAAGGTGACCTACGCCAATGCCGGCATCGGCGCGGCGTCGCATCTCTGCGGCATGCTGTTCATGGAAGCGGTCGGCACCCAGGTCACGACCGTTCCCTACAAGGGCACCGGTCCGGCACTGACCGACCTTGTCGGCGGCCAGGTCGACTTCATGTGCGACCAGACCACCAACACCACCGGCCAGATCAAGTCCGGCCAGGTCAAGGCCTATGCGGTGACGACCGGCGAACGCCTGGCGAGCCTGCCGGACCTGCCGACCACCAAGGAAGGCGGGCTCGACATGCAGGTGAGCGTCTGGCACGCCCTCTACGCTCCAGCCGGCACGCCGGAGGACGTGGTGAAGAAGCTCTCGACGGCGCTGCAGTCGGCGCTCAAGGACCAGAAGGTCATCGACCGTTTCGCCGAACTCGGCACCACCCCGGTGGCGCAGGACCGCGCGACCCCGGCGGCGCACACGGAAATGCTGGCGTCGCAGATCAAATTGTGGAAGCCAATCATCGAGGCTGCCGGCGTCGCGGCCCAGTAAGCCGGAACGGCCGGGGCACTCTTGGCGAGGCGGTTCTTCCCGGGATCGCCCCGCCGTATATGCTCAGACGGCGTAGCGCGCGGCAGGGGGAAATGTTGTCATGACCGCACAGAAATCGTTGAAGGACCTGCTCACCGGTCTGATCTTCATCGGCTTCGGCCTCGCCTTCGGTTATGCCGCGCTAAGCTACGAGACCGGCACAGCGCTGCGCATGGGACCCGGCTATTTCCCGCTGATCCTCGCCGGAATCATAATCGTTCTCGGCGTTGCCACCCTGCTCCAGTCGGCCAGCGGTCCGGACAAGACTCCGATCGGCCGCGCGCCATGGCTGGCGCTGGCGCTCATCCTGGGCGGCCTTGCCTTTTTCGGCCTGACGGTTCGTGGCCTCGGCCTCGCCCCGGCGCTCTTTGTCAGCACTTTCCTGAGCGCTTTCGCGAGCGAACGGACGGGCGTCGGCGGCGCGTTGGTGATGGCCGCCGGGCTCGTCCTCATCTCGATGCTGATCTTCGTCTGGGCGCTCGGCCTGCCCTTGCGAATCTTCGGACCATGGCTCCCCCTGTGAGGACGAAACGGACATGGACCTCATAGCCAATCTCGGCGTCGGCTTCGAAATCGCGCTGACGCCGGTCAACATCTTATACTGCTTCGTCGGCGTGCTGCTCGGCACGCTGGTGGGCGTGCTGCCGGGCATCGGCCCGACCGGCACGGTGGCGATCCTGCTCCCCATTACTTTCACCTTCGAGCCGGTGACAGCGCTGATCATGCTGGCCGGCATCTATTACGGGGCGCAGTATGGCGGCTCCACCAGCGCAATACTGATCAACCTGCCCGGCGAATCCTCCTCGGCCATCACCGCGATCGACGGCCATCAGATGGCGAGGCAGGGCCGCGCCGGACCTGCGCTCGCCACCGCCGCGCTCGGTTCCTTCTTCGCCGGCTCCGTTGCCACGCTGCTCCTCGCCATCGCGGCGCCGCCGCTGGCGCGGGTGGCGTTGAAATTCGGTTCAGCCGAGTATTTTTCGCTGATCGTGCTCGGCCTGATCGCCTCGGTGGCGCTGGCGCATGGCTCCATCATCAAGGCGCTCGGCATGATCGTGCTCGGGCTGCTGCTCGGCACGGTCGGCCAGGATCTCTACAGCGGCCAGCCGCGCTTTACCTTCGGCTTCTTCGAGCTGTACAGCGGCATCAACTTCGTCTCCGTCGCGGTCGGCGTCTTCGGCGTCGCCGAGATCCTGCGCAACCTCGAGGACGAGAAGACGCGCACGCTGCTGGTGAAGAAGGTCGAAAACCTCTGGCTGACGAAGGACGACTTCAGGCGCAGCGTCAATCCGGTCCTGCGCGGCACTGCCCTCGGTTCGCTGCTCGGCGTGCTGCCGGGCGGCGGCCATGTGCTCGCCGCTTTCGCCTCCTATTCGCTCGAAAAGAAGATCTCGCGCAACGAGGCCGAGTTCGGCCGCGGCGCGATCGAGGGGGTGGCGGCGCCCGAATCCGCCAACAACGCCGCAGCCCAGACATCGTTCATCCCGCTGCTCACCCTCGGCATCCCGGCGCATCCGGTGATGGCGCTGATGATCGGCGCGTTCATCATTCACGGCATCACGCCGGGGCCGAACGTGATGACCGATGAACCCGCGCTGTTCTGGGGGCTGATCGTCTCGATGTGGATCGGCAATCTCCTGCTGGTGCTGCTCAACCTGCCGCTGATCGGCCTCTGGGTGAAGCTTCTGACGATCCCCTACCGGGTGCTGTTTCCCGCCATCATCGCCTTCGCCTGCATCGGCACCTACTCCATCGGCCTCAACGCCTTCGACATCTACGCCATCGCCGTACTCGGCCTGATCGGCTACGTGCTGGTCAAGCTGGACTGCGAGCCGGCGCCGCTTCTGCTTGGCTTCGTGCTCGGGCCTCTGCTTGAGGAGCATCTGCGCCGCGCGATGATCATATCACGCGGCGATCCGATGACGTTCCTGGAGCGGCCGATCAGCGCCGGCCTGCTGGCTTTCGCCGCGCTCGCCATCGTCCTGTCGCTGCTTCCCGCCATCCGCAAAAGGCGCGAGGAGGTTTTCTCCGAGGAGGACTGAGGTCATCCCGCATGCCGCCGATAGGCTGCGCCAGATCGAGACGCATCTCGCCGGCTTCATCCATCAAATGCCGGGACTGAACACCTAGTCCTTCACGTCATAGGTATTTTCAGGCAGCGGGAATTTGCGCGCCCGCACTTCATCCGCATAGGAACCGATCGCCTTCTCAATGGCTTTGCCGACTTCGCCGAATTCCTTGACGAATTTCGGCACGCGCGGCGACAGGCCCAGCATGTCTTCCATCACCAGGATTTGGCCATCGCACGCCGCCGAGGCCCCGATGCCAATCGTCGGAATGGCCAACGACTTGGTAATCTTCCTGGCCAGCGGCTCCACAATGGCTTCCAGCACAACGGCGAAAGCCCCGGCATCGGCCACCGCCTTTGCGTCTTCTTCAATGGCCGCCCATTTGTCCCGCGTGCGTCCCTGGGTTTTGAAGCCGCCGAACACATTGATGAACTGCGGGGTGAGCCCGATATGCGCCATCACCGGAATGCCGCGTTCGGTCAGGAAATGTATGGTGTCGGCCATCCGCTTGCCGCCCTCCAGTTTGATGGCGCCGCATTCCGTTTCCTTCATCACCCTCGCCGCATTGCGGAAGGCCTGGGCGTGGCTTTCCTCATAGGAGCCAAAGGGCATGTCAACCACCACCAGCGCCTGCTTGGCGCCGCGCATCACCGCCCGGCCATGCAGGATCATGAGGTCGAGCGGCACCGGCAGGGTTGATTCAAAACCATGCATCACCATGCCGAGTGAATCGCCCACCAGAATGAAATCCACATGCCTGTCGGCAATGGCCGCCGTATGCGCATGATAGGACGTAAGCGCCACGATGGGGGCGCCGCCCTTTCGTTCGGTGATTTCCGGAGCCGTTAAACGCTTCGACATTTTTTGAACAGACATGGTCTAACCTGCTTTCATATTGCAAAAATCGGAACGCCGATGATGGCGGGATGAAGCTGCGTCATGATCCCGTAAAGGGCCGCGCCGAAAATCAATGACAGCCCGTTATGGCCAATCCTGACTTCGGGTGTGGGGCGAACGCCATTGGCCGCGGCCACCGCCATATGCGCCGCGCTCCCCAACAGCAAGCCGCCGAAAAGTATCAGGCTTGCCAGGTCGCCATTGGCGAAGAGATGCCCCGCCGCCCAGAACACCGTTGCAATTGCCATCGGAAACCGCAGGCGCTGGCGGTAGCTTCCGCGAAACAGGAAAATTCCAAGACACAGGAAGCCAATGAAGGTGAGGGCATAGTTCACATACCAGCCCCAAAGGCGCGGCTCGTAAACCGCCACAAAACTTGAACTCCGCCAGCCCAACACGATCACGGCGATTGCAAAAAGTGACGCCAAGCCAAAAGCCGGCCCATACCACTTCTCCCCCGTCCGCGATTTGACGTAGCTTTTGCAGCGCGGAACGGCCGCAACCCCATGCAGCAGCACAAACAGCAGGACACCGGCAGCCAAGACGATCATCAGACGATCGGCACATTGAAAATATAGGGATGAACCCCAAACAGGAATATGGCGTAGAGAACCACCCCGGAAACCACGGCGGCCATGTCCGATCGGATCTGCGGTTCATGGCCCGGCCGCTTGCCGCGCGCCATCGAGAGAATGATGTCCAGCACCGCCAGAACCAGAAACGTTCCAAAGAGCAGCAGGTCATGCAGCATGCCGTTCGCCAGCAGATGGCCAACCGACCAAAGCACAATGCCGATGGAAAAGGGATTGCGCAGCCACTGTTTCAGATAGCCTTTGCCATGAAACCCGCTCAGCGAAATAAAACCGAGCAATACCAGCAGCATGGTCGCATGCCGCGCCCATGGCGCGGGCGCATACACAACACTGCTTGCGGCCGGATCCGAGCTGAGGCCCCAGAAGCCCCAGATCATCAGGGCAAGGCCAGCCAGGGAAACCAGCGAGTAAATCCCTTTATAAGGGCCTTCTCCCGTGCGGGCCTTGAGCGTATTGCGCTGGTCCGGCAGAAGCAGCGAAAATAAATGCGCTCCTCCAAAAACAGCAATGCCGATGATTAGGTAACCCATTCAAGCTTCTCCAGCCGCAGTGTTTGCCAGATTTCGGCCACCGCGCCAACCGGTCTCCTCAGCCGCCACAGTTTGCCACATTTTGAGCGTGATCATTGCTGAAAACAGGGGCCAACTGCGATGCTGGCTGTCATGCAACTGAAAAAGCCCCGTGTTTTCTTCAGGCCTTGAGTGTTTGCGTTCAGTTCGGAAACCATGATAACAATTCCTCGATAAAGAGGCCAAATGCGGAGGGACTACCATGAAACCAACTCTCATTCTCGTGGGCGCGGACAAGGGCGGCGTGGGCAAGACCACCGTATCGCGCGCCTTGCTGGACTTTTTTGCCCGTAAAAACATTCTCACCCGGGCTTTCGACACTGAAAACCCGCGCGGCACCCTGAGGCGCTTTTATCCCGACCTCGCCGAAATCATCGATCTCGGCAATGTCGCCCACCAGATGAAAGTGCTGGACACCATGGACACGGCCAATGTGCCCGTCACCATCGTGGACCTCAAGGCCGGCAACATGTCCTATGCTCTCGACATCTTCGAGCGCATCGGCGTTCTTGAAGCTGCCCGCGCCGGCGCCTTCAACCTTGGCCTGTTCCATGTCATCGGGCCATCCATCGCCTCGCTCGATGAAATCGCCGAAATCGCCCATTACCTGCAGGGCGTGCATTATGTGGTGGCGCGCAATTTCATTAATGAAACGAATTTCTTTGAATGGGATGAAGCCACCCAGCGCAAGTATTTCGCGCAAATTCCCAAGGCGCAGGAAATAGCCATCCCGAAACTCAACGAAATGGCTTATGAGCAGGTCGATCTTGCCGGCGTCACCTTCAAGGACTTCATCGAGAACCGCTCGCCTGATGGCTCGCCCGGCAAATATTCCTTCGTGCTGCGCGGCTATGTGCGGAAGTGGAGCTCAGAAATTGACGAGCAGTTCGCCCATGTGAAGCTGATCCATGATCTTCTCACCGGTGGCCGCCTGCCGCAACCGCACCTCGTCGCCCAAAACTAAACAGAAACGGCTAAGCTTTGGCTGACAAGCCAACGATCTACATCGTCTGCTCCGACCGGCACCGCAATGGAAAAACCCTTCTGGCGCGCGTGCTGGTCGACTATTTGCTGCTCGAGAAGCGCGACCCCTTCGTCATCGATGCCGGCCATCCCGAAGGCCCGCTCCGGGCCCTTTTTCCAGGGCGCACCGCGCTTGTCGATTTTTCCCAGGTCCAGGGCCAGATGAAACTGTTCGACACGATCATGGGTTCTCCCGGCCGCGATTACGTGATTGATCTTCCCGCCCCCCAGGCGGAAAATTTTTATGCCGCCTACCGCCAATTGGACTTCCACATCGAAGCCACCCGGGCCGGTTTTCAGATCGTCGTATTCTTCATCGTCGACAAGGACTATTCATCCCTCAAATTTTCGGAAGAAGTCCAGCGCCAGGTGGCGCCCGCCCTGTTCATTCCCGTCCGGAACATGCAGATAGGCAGCGCCCTGGTTCCCCGCAGCGATACCCTGTCGATTGACATTCCCGAACTTGACCGGGAAGTCATGAGCCTCATCGAGGTCCGCTATTTTTCCCTGCGCAATTTCATTCTTGGCGACGAGGCGAACATGCCCGCCCCGCTCTCCCGGAAACTGAAAATTTTCCTCCTCGAAATGATGACGGCGCTGCGTGACATTGAACCCGCCATGACCTTGGCCAGGCTCCGGGCCTGAACAGCTTGAAACAGGTTTTGCGATCACCCATTTGGACCAGAACATTGCCGCAAAGGAGAAACCCAATGACCCGCATCCAAACCGCCATCCGCTCCGCCCTGTTTGGCCTCGCCGTGCTGGCATTGCCGCCCGCGAGCCTGCCCGCCCAGGCTTTCGGCGGCAGCTCCTACAAGGCGGAAGCCGCCATTCTCTCGGCGGGATCGCGGGCCGCCGCCATTTCAAGGCTGAGGGCGGTTCCAAGCATCGGTGTGGTCAATCTTAACATCCGCACCGTGCCGCGTTTCCGCTCTAGTGAAACCGACGTTGCCGAGTACAAGGTCAGCGTCGGCAAGAATTTCAGCGGCGTCAAGCGCCTGCGCAATGCCCTTGCCTCCAATCCCGTAACCCGCCGCGCCTTGGCAAAGCGTGGCATTTCCATAGGCCGGATTGTGGGTGTGGATATCTCCTCCAACGGCTCCCTCAGGCTCTACGTGCTGTAACTCCAGAAAGCTGTTGCCCCATTCGAACATGATTTATTACTTAGGCATTGACCTAAGTAATAAATCATTCTAGGAACGCTTCATGATTGCCCTGTCTGAAGCAGCAAAACCCATCGACCATGTGTTCCGTGCCCTGTCGGACCCCACGCGCCGCCATGTGCTGGAGCGCCTGAGCCGCAGCCCTGCCTCCGTCAGCGAACTCGCCGCCCCCTTCAACATGGCCCTGCCCTCCTTCGTCCAGCACATGGGCATTTTGGAGGAGTGCGGCCTTGTGCAGTCCCGCAAGAGGGGCCGCGTGCGCACCTATGAAATCATCCCCAAACGCCTGAAGCTCGCCGAGGACTGGATAGTCCGCCAGCGCGCCCTTTGGGAAAAGCGCCTCGACCAGCTCGATTCCTATCTCATCACACTCAAGGAGAAATAAAATGGCCCTGTGGAAACCCGACCCAAAGCTTGATCTCGTCCTCGAACGCGTTGTCGATGTGCCGCGCGAACTCGTCTGGGCCGCCTGGACCAAGCCCGAGCATATCGTTCATTGGTTTGCGCCGAAGCCGTGGACCACCACCCATTGCGAAATTGACCTGCGCCCCGGCGGAATGATCAGCTTCACAATGCGCTCGCCGGAAGGCAAGGAATTTCCCAATATCGGCTGTTATCTCGAAGTCGTTCCGCAAGAACGGCTGGTCTGGACCGATGCGCTGCTGCCCGGCTACCGCCCCTCGGAGAAGCCGTTCTTCACCGCCGTCATCGCGCTGGAAAAGCAGGGCAAAGGCACCCGCTACACCGCCACCGCCATCCACCGCGATGCCGCGGGCCGCAAGCAGCACGAAGATATGGGCTTCCACGAGGGCTGGGGGCAGTGCCTCGACCAGCTCGTGGCCTATAGCAAGACGATGTGAGGGCGGCCCGCTCCCACCTATTCTTTCACGCATTCACGGAATGCCGAAGCTAGCTTGGCGTCGGGCCGAAAATCTGGATATGAACGTCGCAAGGGCGCATCGCGGCGCCATTTGTTGGCGCCATATCCTGCGGGCAGGCGGAAAAGACGAGCACCAGGTCGATTTCTGTCCGCAGGGCGACATGGCTGCCAGGGGGCGAGATTGGCGGCTTGATGGTTATCAATCCATTCGCATCGGGCATCGAATTCTCGAAAAGGTTGAGCGGCGCTGGTGTAAGCGGCACGTGCAAGCCAATTTCGTGCAAGGCCGCATGCAGGTTGTCGGTGCAGTTGTCATGCTTTCCTGAATATCCCAGCAGCTCATAACGGTACTGGTCGCAAGCTGCCAGAAGCGTATCGTGCACTCCGCCTGAGGTATCTTCTTTCAATGTAAGGACAGGCCGCCGGAAGTTCGTAACGAGGGCGTCGCCAACGATCGGGTTCAAACGTCCCATATGAAGCCGGCTATGCTCCATTGACATGAATTCGGCGGGGTCTGCGGCATTGAATGCCCAGGTGTCCACCACCTGGGTTCCATGCGTGTTGACGACCCGGACATCCGTGCCGGCCGCCACCCGGAAGGCCCGCCCCTCTCGCGCACGCACCAGGAAAGTTTCGGATATTGTCATTGGCTGGGCTCCAGTCAAATATAAGGGATACGGCATAGAGAGACCTTGTAGCGCAAACAATGAACGCCATTGGCAGCGCTTGTCCACAGATAACCGCCCTCATCGAAACGGACATGTAGGCAGTCAGGAAACTTGCGATAACGCTGGCGAAGCCATAGAAGCA
>CADEEO010000021.1:16199-26922 GCA_902826365.1 uncultured Hyphomicrobiales bacterium
CGGACATGTAGGCAGTCAGGAAACTTGCGATAACGCTGGCGAAGCCATAGAAGCATCGCCATGTCCAAATTATCCCAATCCTCATTGCTGCCTTCGCTTGCTGTTGCCGCAACCGTCACGGTCTGGGCCATAGCTTTTCCGGCTATCAAGCTCGCACTCCTTGAAATGCACCCCTTGCCGCTGGCGTCGGTCCGCTATGCCATGGCCACCTGTTTCGCCGTGGTCTGGCTGCTTTGGAAGCGCCCAGCCCTGATGCCAATCGCCGATTTGCTGACCTGCATTGCCTGCGGCGTATTAGGGGCCGCCGGATACAGCGTGCTTTTGAACCTGGGACAGGTCACAGTTTCCGCCGGGGCCGCCAGTTTCCTCATCAAGACGGAAAGCATCTGGATGGCCTTCCTCGCCGTCGTGATGCTGAAGGAATCATTCAACATCTGGGCCTGGGCCGGAACCTTGATCTGCTTTGCCGGAATAGGCCTGATCGCGAACGCCCAGCCCGGAGGCATCGCCCTGGGCGGAGGCGCCGCATTCGTTCTCGCCGCCGCAATCTGTTCGGCAATAGGCTTTGTCCTGCAGCGCAAGCTTGTTCAAAAACATGGCGCGCTGCATGTAGCCTCGATCATGCTCATTTCGGCGGCAGTGACGTTATTGCCATGGTTGCCTACCGCGATTTCAGAATTGCAGAACGCAACCGCCGCAACCGTATCATGGGTGGTATTCCTGGGCGTCTTCCCAACGGCGGTAGGGCAGATCTGCTGGTCCTATGCGCTGGGCCATTTCGGCGCCGCCCGCGCCGGAAATTTTCTTTATCTCGTGGCCCCTCTCGCAATGCTCCTCGCCTGGCTGATCTATGGCGAAGCGGTGTCGCTCTTCACAATCGCCGGCGGCATCCTTGTCCTGGGCGGCGTCATTCTGGTGAACACGCGCGGCCGGGCCGTCGCTCAAACCTGACCCTCAAATGGCCATTTTGGAAACTGGGATCGTCCATCAATAAGTGATAACACTACTCATGGGCCATACTGTCCTACTTGATACAAATCTGTATTCACTCGCTCTTGAGGGCGAGGCCCTATTCGTCCGCAAAACGGTTCAGTGGGGGCATAGAATTCTTGAAAGCGACGTAATTCAAATGAATTCAGTTCCTCCCTTAAGCTCTTCACGCAACACACAACAAACGCACCGAGATGCGATTTGGACAATTCGCCAGATGGCAAAATCTGAGATCATTGTCCCTTGCACCCACTGGGGGCTTGAATGGGAGATTGGTAGACGAGAACCTAAAGGCCGAATGGAGGTCAACCTTTTGGGAAAGCTCAATACAAAGGAATTAGAGTGCCTGCCATCAGAAATATGGGGAGTTTGGTCTTTCGCCCAAGATAGCGAACTGGGCTTGATCTCCAAGAGTATTGCGGAAACAAACGAAGTTGCACTCATAAATTCTTGGCATGCAACTGGCAAGAAACAACCTTCTCACTGGGTTATTCACGCAAAGGCCATTCCAAGGCTGAAGGAATTTATCGGCAACTCTAAACACTTTGCCGATGCATTGCACCTATGGATCTGCGAACTCAACGAAGTTGAGTATTTTGTCACCGATGATTCGAAGTTTCGAGACTATATTGAGAAAACCTTGCAACTCGTCACAAAGACAAAAATCGTGGGCCCCAATGAACTTCTTGAGATTTGTGGCGTGAAGAAAATCCCATTGCCCAGAAAACGAATAAAAAACGCGCTATCAATACTCGATCTTGATGACTAGTTAGGTAGAAATCACTCCCACTCAATCGTCCCCGGCGGCTTGCTCGTCACGTCATAGACCACCCGGCTCACGCCCTTCACTTCATTGATGATGCGCGTGGCCGCGCGGCCGAGGAAATTCATGTCGAAAGGGTAGAAATCCGCCGTCATGCCGTCGACTGAGGTCACCGCCCGCAGCGCCAGCACCCGGTCATAGGTGCGTCCATCGCCCATCACGCCCACCGTCTGCACCGGCAGCAGCACGGAAAATGCCTGCCAGATTTTATCATAGAGCCCAGCCTTGCGGATTTCATCGAGATAGATCGCATCGGCCTTGCGCAGGATATCCAGCTTCTCGCGCGTCACCCCGCCGGGCAGGCGGATCGCCAGTCCCGGCCCGGGGAACGGATGCCTTCCAACAAATTTCTCCGGCAGGCCAAGTTCTTGCCCCAACTTCCTCACCTCATCCTTGAAGAGTTCGCGCAAAGGCTCCACCAGCTTCATCTTCATCCGCTCCGGCAGCCCGCCCACATTATGGTGCGACTTGATGGTGACCGATGGCCCGCCGGTGAACGAGACGCTTTCGATGACGTCCGGGTAGAGCGTGCCCTGAGCCAGGAAATCCGCCCCGCCGATTTTCTTCGCCTCGCGCTCGAACACTTCGATGAACAGCCGTCCGATGGTCTTGCGCTTGGTTTCCGGGTCCGCCTCGCCTTCCAACGCCGCAATGAATTCGTCGCTCGCATCCACATGCACCAGTGGCAGATTGTAATGCTCGCGGAACATGCTGACGACTTCCCGCGCCTCGTTGAGCCGCATCAAGCCGTGGTCAACGAAGACGCAGGTGAGCTGGTCGCCAATCGCCTCATGGATCAGCAGCGCCGCCACCGAGGAATCAACCCCGCCCGAAAGCCCGCACAGCACCCTGCCCTTGCCGACCTGCGCCCGGATGCGGGCAATCGCCTCCTGCTTGAAGGCGGCCATGGTCCAGTCGCCTTTGCAGCCAGCGATGTTGCGCACGAAATTCTGGATCAGCGCCGCGCCCTCTGGAGTATGCACCACTTCCGGGTGAAACATCAGGCCGTAGAATTTGCGGCTTTCATCTTCGATGGCCGCGTAGGGCGCGTTCTCGGAAACGCCCTTCACCACAAAGCCCGGCGGCAATTTCGTGATCCTGTCGCCGTGGCTCATCCATACCGTGTGCTTGGCCCCGTCGCTCCACACCCCTTCGAACAGGGCCGACGGCGCCTTCACCGAAACCTCCGCCCTGCCGAATTCCCGGTGGTGCCCGCTTTCGACTTTACCACCCAATTGCGCCGCCAGCAGCATCTGGCCATAGCAGATGCCGAGAACCGGAACTCCAGCCTCAAATACGATCTGCGGCGCCCGGGGGCTGTCCAGTTCCGCAGGCGAGGCCGGACCGCCTGAGAGGATCACAGCCCTGGGTTTCATCCGGGCAAAGGCCTCGGCGGCCTTCTGGAAGGGCACGACTTCCGAATAAACCCCCATCTCGCGCACCCGCCGGGCAATGAGCTGGGTCACCTGGGAACCGAAGTCGATTATGAGGATTTGGTCGTGAGTCTGCTGTGTCATGCGGAGCCTTTAAGGGAGGCAGGCGGAGTCTGCAAGATGGCGCGTTAGACCAAGAGCGCCGTGGCATACATGACGACCAGCCCCGCCGTGACACCCGCTGCAACAGGGGGCGAAAGCCATTGCCCCGGCCCCGAGCGCCGCGCAATGAGCACGCCGACTTCAATGATCACCTGCAGAATGGCCCCTGCCCCAACCCCGAAGCACACGGCGATCCATAAGGGGCTGACGGCCTGCGTGCCGACAATCGTGCCAACGATGGCGGGCAAACCCGCCAGCGCCGCAAGGCCGGCAAATTGAATGAGTTTTGGCTTCTCCTCGGCAATCGGCACGGCGATGCCGATGCCTTCCGTGACATTATGGATGGTGAAGCCAATGACGAGGAATGTGGCCAGCGCCGCCGACCCCGTGGCAAGGGCGGCACCGACAGCCAGCCCCTCGCCCAGATTGTGCAAACCGATGCCCAGGGCAATGAAAGTCGCCAGCCGCAAGCCTTCTGGCGCCACGCCCTTGGCCCGCCCCAGGGCCAGCAACACAAGCGTGGTCACTGCCAGCATCACCCAGAACAGAGCGGTCCCCCGCAAGCGCCCGATGGTTTCCGCCGCCGCCTCAAGCCCCTCGCCAATCGTATCGATCAGCAGGAAAACCAGCAACCCAACCGTGAGAGCCAGCAGGAAATTCATCGTGGGCCGCGACAGCGAACGCATGGCCGGCCAGGCCAGAAGCCCCGTGGCTACGGGAACGGCACCAAGCAACAGGCCCACCGCCGCCAGAAGCCCGAGCGATGCGCCGGAAAGCACCGGCGTTTCGGTCGCAACCTCAATCGTATGATCGATAATGGCGCCCGTCGAAGTCAACAGGGCAATGTGGTGGGCTTCCCCCTCAATCCACGGATAGGGAATGTCGATGCGCGTCAGGCCAAGCCGCGCGCCCGCAAGAAGAGGTGTCGCGGTAAAGAGGCGATACGCCGTATCAACCTGCACCTGGGCAATCGCCACCGGCGTCGAACCATCGGTGCGCACATCGAGCGAGATCAGGCCCGGTGTCAAATTAACCCGCTCAATGGCCGCCTCTTCGACCGGTGGCGCCCCCTGCGAAAGCCGGTCTAACGGCCGCCAGATCAGCAGAAGCGCCACAATCGCAACCATGACGACCAGGGGGAGGGCCAGCCAGAAATGCTTGGTGCCCATCACACCACCTCGAAATGGCTCATCCAGCCAAGCTCCGCGAACTCCGACTGGTGGGCATGGAACATGTAGATGCCGGGTTCATGCTCGGCGAAAGTCATTTCAATGATGCCGCGCTGCGCCTGGCACATCATCACCGTGTCAATGGTGCGCGATGTTGGCGTGAGCGTCGTGCCGTGGTCAAAGAACTCGAAGAAATTCGCGTGTATATGGAACGAATTGATCGGGTCGAACTCGGTGATGTTGACGAGGTAGATGCGGATGGGCCGCGCCTTCTCAACCCGGATCGCTTTCTCGAAATAGGCAAAGGGAATCGAGTTCACACAGTAGAATTCATTTTCGTCGTCGAAATTGGTGTCAAAGGCGTTCATCACCATCACCATTTCCTGCCACCGGGCGTTCTCCGGCGAACCCAGAAGCCGCGAAGCGGCCACGTCGCGCGCCTCCGGATGCTTTGCCGGATCCGGATCGACGATGAATACGCCGTAAAGCCCCTTGTGAATGTGGCGTTTCAGCGGAATGGCGTGGCAATGATAGAGATGGCAGCCGAAGGGCTTGGCATCGAACTCATAGGTAAATTCCTCGCCCGGCTCCACCATGCCCGCCCCCGGAACGCCATCCATCCGCGCCGAATGAATGCCGTGGAAATGCATGGAATGCGGATGCGTGCTGCCGTTCACAAAGCGGATGCGCAGGCGCTCCCCTTCGGTGCAGCGCAACGTCGGCCCTGGGATGCGGCCATTATAGGACCAGCCGGCGAATTTGACGCCCGGCGCTACTTCAAACTCATGGTCCACCGCCGTGATGACCCATTCGCGCAAAACCCGGCCATCCGCCATGGTTGAAACCGTGCCCACGTCGAAATCCCAAATGAGTTTGTGCGGGTCAAAGCCGTTGGCCACATGGTTGACTTCCCCAACCACCCGGTTGCCGAACTGGTCATGGCTGCCATGGCCCGCATGGCCGGAATGGTCCGGGGCCGTTTGCGCCACCGCCGCACCGGTGCCCAGCGGCACCATTGCCCCCACCGCCGCAGCCTTGCGCAGGAATCCGCGTCGGTTGAAATCGGCCGGAACGGGCGTATCGGTCATCTTGATCTTTCTCGCAACTGATGCTTGAAAGTTTAGCATAGGCTAAGTTATATGCAATAGGCTAATCTCGCACCGCAACTGGATGGTTAAAAATGGCGCTTGCGACCAAGAGAATCCCTTCGGCAAAGCTGCGCTCGGCGGCCTTCAAGCGGGTGCGCGCCGATCATTCGGCGGAACTCGCCGGGGATTATGTGGAAATGATCGCCGATCTCATCGATGAGCGCGGCGAAGCCCGCTGCACCGATATCGCCATGCGGCTGGGGGTTGCCAATGCCACCGTGGTCAAAACCCTGAAACGGCTGCAAGCCGCCGAACTCATCACCCAGGAGCCTTACCGCGCCATCTTCCTCACCGTCGAAGGCTGGAAAATGGCCGAGGATGGAAGGCGCAAGCACGCCATCGTGGAAAAATTCCTGCTCGCGCTCGGCGTAAGCCAGGAAACCGCCCGCATCGATTCCGAGGGCATCGAACACCACGTCAGCACCGAAACGCTGCGCGCCATGGGCAAATTCCTCGCCCGCAACGGCGGTTAGCTCCGCCGCATCACCGCGATGAAGAAACCGTCGGTTCCGTGCCGCGCCGGCGTCAGCAGCAGCGAGTCGTGCGAACCATCGGCAGACTCGGGCGCCGGCAATCCGATCGCCGCCGCCCATTGCTTGGCATAGGGAATGATTTCAAAATTCTCGTGGGCCTTCAGGAACGCCTCCACCTGCGCCGCGTTTTCCTCCGGCAGCACCGAGCAGGTGATGTAAACCAGCCGCCCGCCTTCCTTCACCAAAGCAGCGCCCTTTTCCAGCACTTCGCGCTGGTCCTTGATGCGTTGCTTTAACTGGATCTCTGCCAGCCGCCATTTGGCGTCAGGCTTCCGCCGCCAGGATCCGGAGCCGGAGCAGGGGGCGTCAATCAGCACGCAGTCAAAGCCGCCCATCCCGTCGAGCTTGCCGCCCTCATCAGCCGCAACGACGTCGACGTTCATAGCCCCTGCCCGCGCCATGCGCTCGAAAATCGGCCGCAGGCGGTGGCGGTCCGCATCATGGGCCACAACCTTGCCCTTATTCTTCAGCATCGCCGCAAGCGCCAGGGTCTTGCCCCCGGCCCCGGCGCAAAGATCAAGCACCGTCTCGCCGGGTTTGGCCCCCGACATCAGCGCCGCCACCTGCGAGGCTGCATCCTGCACCTCGAACCAGCCCATGCCATGGGCAGGCTCCACCTCGACATTGATGTTGCGCGTATTCGCGTCGGTTGACTTGATCCGCACGCAGAGCGGCGACAGCGGCCCCGCTTCCGCGCCATGCTTGGCAAAAGCAACAAGCAACTGGTCCCGGTCCGCCTTCAGCGTGTTCACCCGCAAATCAATGGGCGCCCGCTGCGCAAGAGCGGCCCCCTCCTCCGCCGCGCGCGATCCGAATGCCTGGATCATCGACGGCAAAAGCCATTCTGGAAAATCACCGCGGATATGCACCGGCAAATCGTCCCGCATCTCGCGCGCCAGCGCCGCTTTCTCGGCAGCGCTCAGAACGCCTGGGCCATGTTGCTCCGTACACAGATTTTCGATCTCGTCGGCGGGCAGGTTCCACACTTCCCTCAACACACCAAGTACCAGTGCCCTCGGGCGTCCATCGCCCATGCGTGCCGCCGCCGTATTGCGCCGCCGCAGCGTGTCATAAACCAGCGTGCCGATGGCATGGCGGTCCGTGGAGCCCGCAAAGCGGTGCGCCTTTCCCCAATCCTTCAGCGCCTCGGAGGCCGGGCGGTGCTGGGTGAAAACCTCGTTCAAAACTTCTATTGCCGCGGCAACGCGGCCAGCCATGCGCATGAATTATCCAATCACAAAAAGCCTGAGACCAAACCAGGCCCACATGCCAACCAAAAAAACCAGGCCTGCGGCAAAAACCTTGAACCGCGTGGCAATTATATTCGAGCCGGTATGCACAAAGCTGTGCACAAGGCGGGACCCGGCAAAGGCCCAGGCGAGCCCGATCAATACAAAATCAACACGCTCCGCAATTAAAGCGAAGGCCAGAACCGCGTAGAACAACACCGGAAGCTCAAATTGGCTCTGGTAGTTGCTCATAAATCTCTGCACCGACTCCGAATAGGCAGTTTTGGTGTCAACTTCTGAATACTTCACGCGCCCCGAGCGCATCGCCCGTACCCGTCCCTGCCCCATGCGCGCCAGCACATAAACCGTCAAGGCAAATTGCACAAAGGCCGGCAGCAGCAGATGCTGGGTTAACGACACAACTAGCCGCGCCCCTGGTAGTTCGGCGCTTCCCGCGTGATCATCACGTCATGCACATGGCTTTCGCGCATGCCCGCCGAGGTGATGCGGATGAACACCGCCCGCTTCTGCAATTCGGCAATGGATCCCGCCCCCACATAGCCCATGGCGGCGCGAAGCCCGCCGGTGAGCTGGTGCAAAACATTGGCAACCGGCCCCTTGTAAGGCACCTGGCCCTCGACGCCCTCGGGCACGAGCTTCAAACTGTCCTTCACTTCCTGCTGGAAATAGCGGTCCGCCGAACCCCGTGCCATGGCGCCAACGGAGCCCATGCCGCGGTAGGATTTGAACGACCGGCCATTGAACAGATAGGAATCGCCGGGGCTTTCATCGGTGCCCGCCAGCAGCGAGCCGATCATCGCAACGCCCGCCCCTGCCGCCAGTGCCTTCGCCAGATCGCCCGATTGCTTGATGCCGCCATCGGCAATGATCGGAACCCCTGACTTTGCCCCCTCTTCCGCGCATTCCATGATGGCCGAGAACTGCGGCACGCCAACGCCCGCCACCACCCGCGTCGTGCAAATCGAACCTGGCCCAATGCCGATCTTCACGGAATCAGCCCCAGCGCCGATCAGCGCCTTCACCGCCTCGCCCGTCGCCACATTGCCCGCAATGATCTGCACCTTGTTGGAAAGTTTCTTGATGCGGGCTACCTGGTTGATCACATGAATGGAATGGCCGTGCGCCGTATCCACCACGATGATGTCAACGCCCGCATCGATCAGCATCTCGGCGCGCAGGAATCCCTTGTCGCCCGTGCCCGTGGCCGCGGCCACGCGCAGCCGCTCCTGTTCGTCCTTGGCGGCGAAGGGATGGTCCGCCGCCTTTTCCATGTCGTTCACGGTGATGAGCCCAACACATTCGTAATCGTCATTCACCACAATGAGTTTCTCGATCCGGTGCTTGTGCAAAAGGCGCTTGGCCTCAAGCCGGTCAACCCCCGCCTTCACCGTAATCAGGTTGCGCGTCATCAGATCGGAAACCTTGGTGTTCATGTCCGTGGCAAAGCGCACGTCCCGGTTGGTGATGATGCCCGCCAGCTTGCCATTCTTCTCGACAACCGGAATGCCGGAAATCCGGTGGCGCTCCTTGAGCTGCATCACTTCGGCAAGGGTGGCATTGGGCTTGATGGTGACCGGATTGACCACCATGCCCGATTCAAAGCGCTTTACCTGCCGCACATGCTCGGCCTGCATATCGGGTTCCAGGTTCTTGTGGATGACGCCGAGCCCGCCCGCCTGGGCCATGGCAATGGCCAGCTTGGATTCGGTCACCGTATCCATCGCCGCCGAAATGATCGGGATGGAAAGCTGGATGTCGCGGGTAATGTGCGTGGCCGTCGAAACCTCGGCCGGCAATACGGACGAAGCGCCGGGCTTCATCAGCACGTCGTCAAAAGTCAGATATTCCGGAATTTGGCGGAGAGCCATGGGCCAACCTTTCAGATATTTCAGGATTCGTTGAGTTGGCAGCGGCTTCTAACACCGGCTGGGCTTGCGTAGCAAGTAGTGAATCTAGCCCCGAAACCCCATCGCCAGAACAAACAGCTCCGCCGAGTCATCCCGGCTCGCCATAGGCTTCACATGGCGCACGCTGGCGAAGTCCTTCTTCATCTGCTTCAGCATCTCGCCTTCCGTGCCGCCGCGCAAAACCTTCGCCAGATAGGTGCCACCGGGTGCCAGAACCTGGCGGGCAAAATCAAGCCCCGCCTCGGCCAGGGTCATCACCAGGATATGATCGGTCTGCCGGTGGCCTGTGGCATGCGCCGCCATATCAGAGAGCACCACGCTGGCCTTTTCGCCGCCCAGTGCATCAAACAGCAGCTTGGGCGCGTCGTCGTCGAGAAAATTCTTCTTGAAAATGGTGACCGCAGGAATGGGGTCCATGCCATGCATATCGATGGCGATGATCCGCCCCCGCCCCTCTTCCGCCTTTACCCGCTTGGCGGCAACCTGGCACCAGCCACCCGGCGCGGCTCCTAAATCCACCACCCGCAGGCCCGGTTTGAGGAACCGGTATTTGTCATCAATCTCGATGAGCTTGAAGGCTGCGCGCGACCGGTAACCCAGCTTCTTCGCCTCATGCACGTAAGGATCATTCAATTGCCGCTCGAGCCAGATTTTCTGCGAAACGGTGCGGCCCTTGCCCGTCTTCACCTTGACCTTGAGATTGCGCCCGCTGAGTTTATTCCTGCTTCCCGGCCGGCTCATGACGCGCGCCCATAGGTTCCGTCTTCCAGCATCAACTGGGTGAGAATGCCTTCACGCAGGCCCCGGTCCGCCACGCGGATGCGGCTCGCCGGAAAAGCCAATCTGATTTCTTCCAAAATGGCGCAGCCCGCCATCACCAGGTCGGCCCGCTCTCGCCCGATGCAGGCATTCAACATCCGTTCTTCATAGCTCATGGCCAAAAGGTCCGCCGTCACCTTGCCCACATCGTCGCTCAGCAGCCAGCAGCCATCGACCTTCGACCGGTCATAGCGGCGAAGCCCGAGCTGCACCCCGGCAATGGTCGTCACCGTTCCCGAGGTTCCCAGCAAATGCGAAGGCAGCGGCGCGCTTCCCTTGATCTTGTGAACCCGGGCCACGAATTCCGCCAGAAGCGGCCGCAAGTAATCCCGCATGGCGGCAAAGGATTGGGC
Source organism: uncultured Hyphomicrobiales bacterium (assembly GCA_902826365.1). Lineage (GTDB taxonomy): Bacteria > Pseudomonadota > Alphaproteobacteria > Rhizobiales > Aestuariivirgaceae > Aestuariivirga. The sequence continues at coordinate 26,727 of CADEEO010000021.1, forward strand.
AGTCACCTCGATGCCGCCGCCGAATTGTTCCGATATGGTTACCACGCCGGCCGCCAGCGAGGTCCAGGCCAGGAGTTCCTTTTTCCCGCCGCGCTGCTCCACCCACATAACTTCAGTCGAACCCCCGCCGATGTCGAAAACCAGGGCGCTTTGGGCATCCCCGTCAATCAGCGGTTCCGCCCCCGTGGCCGCCAGC
>CADEEO010000021.1:27022-31458 GCA_902826365.1 uncultured Hyphomicrobiales bacterium
CAGGGCGCTTTGGGCATCCCCGTCAATCAGCGGTTCCGCCCCCGTGGCCGCCAGCCGGGCCTCAGTCTCCCGGTCGATGATCTCAAGCTCCAGCCCTGTTTCATTAACAACCCGGGCGATGAATTCCGGCCCGTTGGAGGCCATGCGGCAGGCCTCGGTGGCAATCAGACGGCGTTTCTTAACCTTGTGCCAAACAAGTTTATTGGAGCAAACCCGCAACGCTTCAATGGTGCGGTCCATGGCCGAGGCGTTGAGAGCCCCGGTTTTGCCAAGCCCTTCGCCGAGCCTGACAATGCGCGAAAAGGCGTCTTTGACGTGAAACCCCTGCTGGGCCGGGGCGGCGATCAAAAGCCTGCAATTGTTGGTTCCCAAGTCCAAAGCCCCGTAATAAGCCTCCCTTTCGGGGGCCTTGTCGGGCGTTGCCATCTCGGGTTCAGGGCGGTCCTTGGATCGTCCCCTGCTGCCGTGCAACCCGAATCTGCGCCTGCCACGGGCATTGCCCGCACCGCTGGTCGCGTCCACGTTAAACCTTCCAGACGGCCTGCTCTCAACGGGCTGCCCCGGAGCTCAGAAACCGTCTCTTAATCATTGCGTTGGGTCCATCTTAACAGCTTCAACCCTCACGTAAAGCAAATGAATCCTCTCCAAATGCCAATTAAACATTAACTCATAATTGAGACTATGGCGGCTAGCTATGCGCATCGGGGCAGGAGTTTTATGCGTACATTTGGAAATCGCTGGTTCAAGGACGGATCGCTGATCGGCGATTATGCCGAGCATTTTGGCCATGCTGTCACCCGCCAGAAGCAATCCACGGCGCTCAACGCCGCCAAGGTTGACGCTGAATTGGCCTCCAAGGCCAAGTCCGAATTCATCGCCAACATGAGCCATGAACTGCGCACGCCATTGAACGCCATCATCGGCTTTTCCGACATGCTCGCCACCAAGACCGTGTCGGGCCCGGAGAAAATCGAGCAGTACTCGGCCTATATCCGCCAGGCCGCCGAACATCTCCTCGCCCTGATCAACGGCATCCTTGATGTCTCAAAGATCCAGGCTGGCAAACTCTCGGTCGATCTGGAGTCCGTCAGCATCAATTCTATCCTCCAATCCTGCCTCTTGATCGTCGAAGCCAAGGCACGGGAGAAAGATGTGCAGGTTGAAACCCACATCATGCCCAACCTTCCCGATTTGATGGCCGATCCGCTCAGGCTCAAGCAGATACTGATCAACCTTCTCAGCAACGCCGTGAAATTCACGCCTGCCAAGGGCCGCATTCGCATTGATGTCGGCATCCGCCAGGAAGCAGTCGTCAGCATCAGCATCAGCGACACCGGCATGGGCATGTCGCTCTCTGAAATTGAAACCGCCATGAGCCCCTTTGGCCAGATTGATGCAGGCTTCAACAAGCGCCATGAGGGCACAGGCCTTGGCCTGCCCATCGCCTATGCCCTCGCCCGCCTCCATGGCGGCGACCTGCAAATTGAATCCAAAAAAGGCGCGGGCACGCGCGTCACCGTAAGCCTTCCCATGGCGGCATCGGCCAAGCCTTCGGCCGCCGCCGCCCACGAACACAGTCTTCATTAAGGGGTCCTGAGTCCATGAACCGTACAAATGAAAATCCTCAGGATAAAGTCGCTCCCCGCGTCGAATCCGTTGCCCGCGTGGGCCGCATCGTGGCCGTAACCGGCGCCCATGCCATAATCCTGCTTGATATCGAAGAACGGCCCAACGTCGACGCCGAAAGAAGCCCGGAAATTGGAACCCTGCTGAAGGTGGATTGCGCCACCTCCATTTCCCTTGCGCTGGTGTCCGCCCTGAGTTCCCCCATGCCGTCCCACGCCAGGAATGAGCAGGAGTTGCGCATTGTCGAGGTGGAGTTCATCGGCGAGCTTCCCAAGGATGAGCACGGCCGGCCAAAAACCTTCCGCCGCGGCATTTCTTCTTATCCCTCGCTCGGCGACACCGTGTACCGCGCCAGCCGCAGCGAACTGTCGAAGGCCTATGCCTGCGATTCCGAAACCTCCATCCGCGTCGGCCACATTCAGCAGGACCCGTCCATTCCCGCCATGATCAAGATTGATGAAATGCTGGGCAAGCACTTCGCCGTGCTGGGAACCACCGGCACCGGCAAATCCTGCACCGTGGCCCTCATTCTCCGCCGCATTCTGGAGAAAAATCCCCAGGCCCACATTCTGCTGCTCGATGTGCACCGCGAATATGCCCAGTCCTTCAAGGGCATTTCGGAAGTCATAGCCCCCGACAACATGGTTCTGCCCTTCTGGCTCCTGAACTTTGAAGAGGCCGTGGAAATTCTCATCGGCCAGCAGCCCGGCCGCGAAACTGACGTGGAAATTCTCCGCGAACTCATTCCCATGGCCAAGGCGCGCTACATGAATAATCAGCGCCGCGACAAAAATGGTGCAACCCCGCGCGGCTCGCTTCTCGATGGCTCAAACATCGGCGTTGACACGCCGCTGCCCTACCGGACCTCCGACCTCACCGGCATTCTCGAGGAATATATCGGCAAGCTGGAACTGCGCGGCGAGCTCGCGCCTTACAAGCGCCTCAAGGCCCGCATCGAGACCATCTCGCGCGATCCGCGCTATGCCTTCATGTTCGGCAGCCTTACGGTTCAGGACAACATGGCCTCGGTTCTCGCCCGCCTGTTCCGCATTCCCGTCGCCGGCAAGCCCATCGCCATTGTCGAGCTGGGCGGCCTGCCTTCCGAAATCATCAACGTGGTCGTTTCGGTTCTCGCCCGCCTCGCCTTCGACTTCGGCGTCTGGAGCGCTGGCCGCATTCCGATCACCTTTGTGTGCGAGGAGGCCCATCGCTACGTTCCAATTGACAAGTCGCTTGGCTTTGAACCCACCAAGAAGGCCATTTCGCGCATTGCCAAGGAGGGACGCAAATACGGCGTGTCGCTCTGCATGGTCACCCAGCGCCCGGCGGAGCTTGATCCCACCATCCTGTCCCAGTGCAACACCATCTTTTCCATGCGCCTCACCAACGAGCGCGACCAGGACATCTTGCGAGCCGGCATTTCCGATGCCGCCGCAAGCCTTCTCGAATTCATGTCCACCATGGGAACTGGCGAAGCCATCACCTTCGGCGAAGGCGTGGCGCTCCCCACCCGCATCAAGTTCGACATGCTGGCCGAGGACGAAATGCCCAAGAGCAACACCGCTTCCTTTACCACCAACTGGGCCAGGGACCTGCCCGACGATTCTTTCCTCAACGAGGTTGTCAACCGCTGGCGGGCCCAGACCTTCAATCCCGACAGCGCCGCCTACACGGTTGAGGCCGCGCCGGCGCCTGCCGTTCAGGTGGCCATTCCCACGCAGCCTTCCATCCGGCGTGACACCTTGCAACCGGCAGGAGCGCCGCAAAGGCCCGGCATTCAACCGGCTCCCAACGGCTTTGGCCAGCATGCCCCGGCCCCGCAATTGCGCCGCAGTTCTGACGCCGTCCAGGCAAGTCCGGCGGCGCCAGCTCCGGCCGTCGGCCAGCAAGCAAGCCTCGCCAACCTGATCAAGCAGTTCCGGTCGTAGTTGCAGTCTTCTCCCGCTTCAGCGGGCAAGACCAAGTCCGCCCTTGCACTAAAGCCCCCCCGCCGCTATTGAAGCGGCCAATCCCGGCGCATTGGGGGATCGGCTAACGGTAGGCCCACAGACTCTGACTCTGTTTGTCTAGGTTCGAATCCTAGTCCCCCAGCCAACAAAATCAATAACTTAGCAGTCAGCAGAAAATCTTAGGTTCGCTATAGGCTCTTGTTTTTTGGCAAAAAAAGAAAAGGCACCCCGTTTCCGAAGTGCCTTTCTTTTTAGAACAGCCTAGCTATCCACGATGCCGACCAAAACAGCGAAAAGGGCAGTACTACCCTTAACGCCAGGCGGTATCTCGCTCCGCTTGGCTGGCTGGTTTCGATAGCGAAGAGCACTGTCATCCAGTGCCTCCTTTCTCAAGAGCGTGGGTCTCATATAGAGCCGAACACCACGCAACCAGACCAACTTGGGATCGTTTCAGACCATTAATCAGCGGTGCGGTGACCCCACGCCTTCGGCTGACTCGCGTTGCTGTGTTATATGGGTTACCGCAATTTAACATTCAAGGGGGTTCCGATGACCGACTGGGGAAATATACGGAAAAACAAAATTTCACCGGAACGGCCAGATGAATGGGATGAGGGCATTCGGGCAATCTCCCTTGAAGGGCTTTCCCTTCTAGGTATTCATGAAAAAACGAATGAGCTGTACTGGGACGGACAGAAGATTGTTACTCGAAGCAAAATTCGCTTGGGAACTCTCGAACTGTGGTTGGTTGGGATTGCTGCTGTTGGAACGTTTGGAACATTCATAGTCGAGCTATGGCGTGCTCTGACAACTGGATAGCTATTTTTTAACTTCAACTGTGCAGATGGTGTCGTTTTTAGA
>CADEEO010000022.1 GCA_902826365.1 uncultured Hyphomicrobiales bacterium
TAGTCCCTGCCGCGCCCATGTCAAATGCCCGTTCCTGCATGGGGCCTTGCGGGGAGTGCGGGGTGGTTACTTCTGTTTACACCGGGGGTTTGGTGACTGATTTTATCAGGGTGTGAGAATTTTCATTTTCCCGATTGACGATGCAGCATCGTCTCGTGAGCCAGTTTTTCCATCCGGGCGATAACCGATACCAATCATATAAAAAAAGTTTTCTGTAGGGATGACCCAAAGTTCCGATTCAATCGGAAATGTGCCTACGGAAGTTTTCAAAGAGTATCTTACCTGGACATGCGCCCCATTTTTGGCGTCAACATTCTTCTGGGATGGTGGGTTAATGACTTCAAGATCAGGAAACAGCTTTTTTATGCCAGCAAGCAACAGTCCCGCTATCTCAACGGCATCCCGCGTTGGAATTGCGCCATAGGGTCTGGCATTTATCTTTAGGCTTGGGTTTACGTCGTCATAGGGTTCGGGGTGTTTCGCTGCAATAACAACCGGCAAACTAGCATTCTTTTGGAGGAGGTCTTGAAACTTGGGATCGTCTAAATTGATTTTACCAAGGTTCTCATAGAAATCGTTGCCCGAAAGCTCAGTCCATCCGTCAGGAAGTTCGATTTCGAATCCCACCGTAGAGTTCTTTATGAGTCTTCCGGCGACGCTTGGCACAGTCAACAGCAGCAGAAATGTTACTATAAAAGCAATTTGTCGCATTTACGAAATCCGCGGTTGGTTTTTCAGGATCAAAGAATGGCGCAGTTATCGATTGGTGTCTAGCACAAGATTCTAGTTCTTCGTTGCCTGGAGCGAGAAGGCCAAGGGCAGTTTTGGAAAGCCTTCGGGCAGGATCCACATGCGGCGCTTTCCTTCGATGGGGACCATGATGGAGGCGAACTGCCAGGCCAATTCTTCATGCTCATGCAGATAATCGAGCCTCATGCCGGCGCCGATCACGGCATTGATGATGTCGCTGAGGGGGTGAATCCAGGAGTTGGTTGTTGTTGCGGTGACCGGGGTTGTGTCGCCGGTATAGGTTGTCGCTTCATCTTCAACGATGGGGGCATTCGGCGGGGTGCGCCAGTCAAAGCCGTGTTCGAGGTTTGGGGTTTTTTCGTTGAGCGCCATAAGCGTGGGATGGCCTTCGAGAAGATAGAGCGTACCACCCGGCTTGAGCAGCGAGGACATGACCTTGGCCCAGCGGACGACATCCGGCAGCCAGCCGATGGCGCCCCAGGTGACATAGACCATATCGAAGTTGCCCTCGATCAATGCGCGGGCATCATAGACGTTGCCTTCGACGAAGCTGGCATCAAGGCCGGTCTGCTTCTGCAAATCGCGCGCAGCGGTGATGGCGACGGGTGAGAAGTCGAGGCCCACGCAGGATGCGCCGCGCCTTGCAAGGCAAAGCGTGTCGATGCCGAAATGGCATTGCAGGTGGGCGATGCGTTTTCCACGGACATCACCGATCTCGCGGTCTTCGATGCCGTGGAGATTGTCGGCGCCCTCCAAGAATTCCTTGACGCGGTAGCCGCCTGCCTCATCCTTGATATGGATTGCGGCGCGGTCGTTCCAGTTGGCGAGATTGACTTTGAGATAATCGGTCATGGTCTCGTCCCAAAAGAAAAAGGCCGGCATCGCTGCCGGCCTCTGAGAAGCATAGCGCGCGAAAATTACTTCTTCTTGCCCTTGCCGCTGGCCTTGGCTTCCGCCTTGGCCTTGGCCTTGATTTCCGCACTGGCGGCGGCGCTGACGGCGGTGGAGGCGGCAACCTCCATGTCCACCTGGTCTTCAAATTCGCTGGCGCGGCGTTCGATGATGCGGGCCGACTTGCCAGTCCGGTCACGGAGATAATAGAGCTTGGCGCGGCGCACTTCGCCACGGCGCACAACCTTGATCGAGTCGATCAGCGGGGAGTAAACCGGGAATACGCGCTCGACGCCTTCGCCGTAGGACATTTTGCGGACGGTGAAGTTTTCATTGATGCTGCCGCCGGAGCGGGCGATGCAAACGCCTTCATAGGCCTGAACGCGGGTGCGCTCGCCTTCAACGACTTTCACGTTGACGATGACCGTGTCGCCGGCGCCAAATACCGGCACGCCGCGCTGGGCGGCAACAATGGCCACCTGCTCTTTTTCGAGCTGTTGAATGATGTTCATGACAGATATCCTTTAGAGTTGGGCGGGCTATAGCGGGTGCGGCTCAATAAATCAATTCTTATCGGGCAGATATTTGGCCCACAGGTCGGGCCTGCGCTGCTTGGTTAAGGCTTGGCGCTGCTCCCGCTTCCACTTGGCAATGGCCTTGTGGTCGCCGGAAAGGAGAATCTGAGGGATTTCAAGGCCTTCCCAGATGCGGGGTTTGGTGTAGTGGGGGTGTTCCAGAAGGCCGTCCTCGAAGCTTTCCTCGTCGCCGGATTCGGGCTTTCCCATGACGCCGGGGAGCAGGCGCACCACCGCATCAAGCAGGGCAAGGGCCGCGGGTTCGCCGCCGGAGAGCACGAAATCGCCCAGGGAAACCTCGATAAGCCCGCGGTTTTCGATGACGCGCTCGTCGATGCCTTCAAAACGGCCGCAGACGATGAGGCAGCCGGGGCCTGCCGCCAGTTGGCGGACAAAGGCTTGGGTGAGAGGAATGCCACGCGGGCTCATGAGCAGGCGCGGGCCCACATGGGGGGCGGCGTCGATGGCGGCGGCCAGAATATCGGGCTTCAGCACCATGCCGGCGCCGCCGCCGGAGGGGTGGTCATCGACGGTGCGGTGCTTGTCAATTGCAGAGGCGCGGATGTCTCGCGCGTCAAGGGACCAGAGGCCATCGTTCAGGGCCTTGCCTGCGAGCGAAATGCCAAGCGAGCCCGGAAACATTTCGGGGAAGAGGGTGAGGATGGTGGCGGCGAAGGTCATGTCAAATATCCTCCCTCATCCACCCACGTTCGTCATTCCGGCGAAAGCCGGAATCTTTCGATCGTCCATGGGATTCCGGCTTTCGCCGGAATGACGGATTTTGTGTGGGGAAACTATTCTGCATCCAGATAGCCTTCGGGCAGACTCACAATGATCTTGCCGCTGCTGAAATCTTCCTGCGGAACAAAGGCATTGGTGAAGGGAATGAGAATAGTTTCGGCTTCCCCGTCAACAGCGACTTCCATCAGATCACCGGCGCCGTAGTTTGGCATGGCGACAAGTTTCCCCAATGTGGTGCCATTCTCCAATACCACATCCAGGCCCATGAGGTCGTGGGCGTAGGCTTCGTGGGTTTTGAGTTTGGGAAGTTTTTCGCGGGCGACGAAAAGTTCAACGCCTTTCAGCGTCTCGGCTTCGTTGCGGTCGTTCACGTTCTTGAGGCCGGCAATGAAATCATCCTTCGTGGCCTTGAGTTTGCTGATTTCAAACTGCCGGCCGGATGATGAGTGCAGCGGGCCATAACGGCCGATGCTCAAGGGATCGGAGGTGAAGCTCTTCAGCTTCACCTCGCCCTTGATTCCGTGGGCTCCCACAATCACGCCGACGAGAACAGAATCGCGCGGGGTGCCCATAACTCAGCTTAAGCCTGCGGAGCCTCGGCGGCGGGCGCTTCGGCAGCAGCAGCGGCGGAAGCGGCAACTTTCGCAGCGGCGTCGGACTGCAGCTTCTCTCGCTCCAAACGCTTCTTGCCCGGAAGGGCCTTCTGCGGATTGTTGCGGGCTTCGCGCTTCTTGAGGCCGGCCTTGTCGAGGAACCGCAGCACGCGGTCCGTCGGCTGGGCGCCCTTCTTGAGCCAGCTTGCGGCCTTTTCGGCATCAAGCTTGACGCGGGCTTCATCGGTCTTGCCGAGCATCGGGTTGAAGGCGCCGATCACGTCGATGAACTTGCCATCACGTGGGCTCGCGTGATCCGCCACCACGATGTGATAGTAAGGGCGCTTCTTGGTGCCGGCGCGTGCCAGCCTGATTTTCATTGCCATGTCTCATTACTCCTTAATGTTCGAGATCATCGTTTTTTACCCGGAAGACCCGGGAATCCTTTGAAGGGTGGTGCTTTGCCGCCAAGGCCTGGGAGGCCACCGAGGCCGGGAAGGCCGCCGCCGCCGAGGCCCGGCAGCGATTTCGGCATTTCGGGAAGCGAGCCGCCGGACATCATGTCTTTCAGGTCGGCTGGGATCGCGTTGGGATCGAGGGCTGCCAGTTCGGCCTGCATCTTTTCGAGCTCGGCGGCATCAGGCGCTCCCTTGCCGCCCATCAATTTGCCGAGCATGCCCTTGCCCTGGCCCATCTGCTTCATCATGGTTGCCATCTGCAGGTGCATCTTGAGCAGGCGGTTGATTTCCTCAACCTTGGTGCCGGAGCCCGCCGCCACGCGCTTTTTGCGCGAAGCATTCATGATTTTCGGATTGCGCTTTTCGTATGGGGTCATTGACGAGATGATCGAGACCTGGCGCTTCAGGATGCCGTTGTCGAGATTGGCGCCATCCACCTGTTTCTTGATCTTGCCCATGCCGGGCAGCATGTTCATCATGCCCGCCATGCCGCCCATCTTCTGCAACTGCTTGAGCTGGTCGGCGAGGTCATCAAGATCGAAGGCGCCCTTCTTCATGCGCTCGGCGATCTTGCGGGCCTTCTCATGATCGATGTCGAGGCTGGCGCGTTCGACGAGGCTCACCACGTCGCCCATGCCGAGAATGCGGCCGGCGATGCGCGCGGGGTGGAAATCCTCAAGGCCTTCGAGCTTTTCGCCGGTGCCCATGAGCTTGATGGGCTTGCCGGTGACAGCGCGCATGGAGAGCGCGGCGCCGCCGCGGCCATCGCCGTCGATGCGGGTGAGCACGATGCCGGAAATGCCGATCTTTTCGTCGAAGGCGCGGGCGAGGTTCACCGCGTCCTGTCCGGTGAGCGCATCGGCGACAAGCAGGGTTTCATTGGGCTTGGCGATATCGCGGACGGCGGCCGCTTCGGCGAGCAGTTCTTCATCAATGTGAAGCCTGCCCGCGGTATCGAGCATCACCACGTCGTAACCGCTGATGCGGGCTTCCGACATGGCGCGCTTGGCGATTTGCGTCGGTGTTTCGCCCTTGACGATGGCCAAGGTGGCGACTTTCACCTGCTGGCCGAGAATGGCGAGCTGTTCCTGGGCGGCGGGGCGGCGCGTGTCGAGGGAGGCCATCAGAACCTTGCGCTTCTCGCGCTCCTGCAGGCGCTTGGCGATCTTGGCGGTGGTGGTGGTTTTGCCGGAGCCCTGCAGGCCCACCATGAGAATGGCAACGGGGGGGGCGGCGCGGAGATTAAGGGCGGACTGGTCGGACCCCAGGGTTTCCACCAGCACGTCATGGACGATCTTCACCACCATCTGGCCGGGCTTGATCGACTTGACGATCTCGGCGCCCACGGCGCGCTCCTTCACCTTGTCGATGAAGGTGCGAACCACTTCGAGGGCAACGTCGGCTTCAAGCAGGGCGCGGCGCACTTCGCGCATGGCCACATCGACATCAGCTTCCGACAGCGCACCGCGGCCGGTGAGCTTGTCGAATATGCCTGACAGGCGATCGCTTAAGGTTTCAAACATTCAGTCTCTCTTGTTATCACATCGCCTTCTCCCGTCCCTCTTGGGATGGGAGAAGGTGGCCGAAGGCCGGATGAGGGCATCTTTGACATGCGTGCCACTGTTGCCCTCACCCGCCCTGTCGGGCACCCTCTCCCATGCAAAGCGCACGGGAGAGGGCGATAATCTCAAACACTTCTCCCAAATGGGAAAAGCTTGCCAAAAGCCAAACGAAAATGACACCCGGGAACGATACTCGTTGCCGGATGTTGGCCGCCTTAAGTCCCGAAACACCAGGGTTTCATCGCATAAAGTGGCGCCAGATCGTTCAAGCGTCTGACGGAATTGAGGGGGACATAGGGGAAACGGGGGGAGAAGTCAAATTCGGGACGGCGCGCGAAAGTCAGCCAGTTAGAGTTGTGGGACTTAATGCGCCGCTGCGAGAACCCCGCGTTCTGTCCGGTTCTCGCGCAGCATAAAGACCATGAGGCCTGCCAGGATTGCCGTGCCGAAGGCGAACCACCACATTTCGGTGTACCTTGCAAAGAGATCGAAGAGGTAGCCGCCGAGGAAAGCGCCGAGAGCGCCGCCGAGGGCGTGGCCGCCTGATATGAGCCCCATGGCAAGGCCCATGATCTTCAAGCCCAAGTGCGAGGCCACGAGGCTGGCGGTGGGTGGCACGGTGGAATAGTCGAAGATGCCGTAGATGACGGCGAAGAGGAACATCATTTCATAGCTGGTGCCCACATTCATCAGCACGATGAAGGAAAGCGAGCGCACGAGATAGATGGAGCCGAGCAGCAGCGGGCGGTTCACCCGGTCAGTGAGATAGCCGGAGGCGAACATGGCGGCGAAATTGATGGCGGCGGTGAGGCCGTAAATCCCTGAGGCCGGTACGGGCGGGAAGCCGCAGAAGGCGGCGTAGGGCAGGAAGTGGGTTTCAATTGCGCCCGTGGTGGTGATGCCGCAGATGAAGAAGCTCCAATAGAGAATGTGGAAGGTGGGATTGGTGAGCAGGAACTTGAGGCGGGTCCACAAGGGCTCGTCGGAAATTGTTTCGGATTTCTGCGCCGCTTCTTCCTCGGTGGGTTTCAGCATGACCCAGATGACAAGGGCCATCAGGGCGCAAGCCGCCGCGGCGGCGATGATGCTCCAGCGCCAGGAAAAATAGCTGAGGCCGATGGCCAGCAACGGCACGGTGATGAACTGCCCCGCCGTTGCGCCGGAATTGGCGATGCCGGTGGCGAGCCCGCGGTTTTCCTTGAAGAGCTTGGCAAGGGCCGTGGAGATGAGATGCATGTTGGCGGTGGCAAAACCCACCCCGGCGATGAGGCCGTAGCCAATGATGAAAATGGCGGCGACGGGCACCACGGCGAAGGCCAAAAGCCCGGTTCCAACCAGCAGAAGGCCTGCCACCAGCATGATGCGAGCCCCGAAGCGGTCCGCCAGGTTGCCGGCGATGGGCGAGAATATTGCCACCATGATGAGCGCCACGGACTGGCCCGAGCCGATAAAGGTTTTTGACCAGCCGAGGGTGTTGGCCCATTCGTCGGTCATAACCGAAACAGACTGGCGGGCCGACATGACGATGGAAAGCGTGGCAAAACACAGCCACACGATGATCCAGGGATTGATGCGGGGTTTCGTGGTCATGGCTGATGTTGAGCATGGCCCGGGGGCTGTCGACTAGTATGAAAATTGTACTGGCTGGCCCACGTTTTCCGACCGCCGCACCTTGTCTTTCCGCAAAAGGGGGAGGGGGATGAGTTGCGGCTAGCTTTTTCGGCCCGTTTCACCATATAACCCCCCTGAAATGACCCAGGCAGGCGCACTTCCTTTTCGCAAGATGAACGGGCTCGGCAATGACTTTGTCGTGCTCGACGGGCGGAACCGCGCCATTTCCATGGATGAAATGAAGGCGCGGACCATTGCCGACCGGAAAACCGGCATCGGCTGCGACCAGATCATCGTGCTGCAAAAATCCGATATCGCCGATGTGCGCATGCTGGTGTGGAACAGCGAAGGTGGCCAGGTTGAAAGCTGCGGCAATGCCTCGCGCTGCATCGCCGACATGCTGTTTGACGAAAACAAGACCACGTCGGCCACAATCGACACGCTGGGCGGGTTCCTCATAGCGCGCAAGGCCGGAGACAGGACGGTGACCATCGACAATGGCGTGCCGAAGTTCGACTGGAAGGATATTCCGCTCTCGGAAGAGTTCCGCGACACGCGCCATATTGAATTGCAGGTCGGTCCCATCGACGCGCCACTCATCCATTCGCCGTCGGTGGTGAATGTGGGCAACCCGCACTGCATTTTCTGGGTCAAGGACCTGGATGTGGTTGACCTTTCCAAGGTTGGCCCCATGCTGGAGCATCATCACCTGTTTCCGCAACGGGCCAACATCACGCTGGCCCGGGTCGAGGCGCGCGATCATGTGACATTGAAGGTCTGGGAACGGGGCGCGGGGCTCACCAGGGCTTGCGGCACGGCGGCCTGCGCCGTGATGGCGGCAGGCGCGCGGATCAAGATCATTGACCGGAAATGCCGGATCACCTTGCCGGGCGGCGACCTGATGATGGAATGGCGCGAGAGCGACGACCATGTGCTGATGACCGGGCCGGTAACTTACGAATTTGACGGCGTGCTGCCGCAAGAGCTGGCCGCATGAGCGAAAGCGAATTCGTCACCTTCGGCTGCAGGCTCAATACCTACGAGTCGGAAGTGATGCGCGGCCATGCGGCGAAGGCCGGATTGAAGGACGCGATTGTCTTCAACACCTGCGCGGTGACGGCGGAAGCGACGCGGCAGGCCAGGCAGGCCATACGCAAGGCGCACAAGGACAGGCCGGAGGCGAAGATCATCGTCACGGGCTGTGCGGCGCAAACAACGCCGGAGATGTTTGCCGCCATGCCGGAGGTTGCCATGGTGCTGGGCAATGAAGAAAAATTGCAAGCCTTGAACTGGCTGCCCGGCGCCAATGACAGGGTGCGGGTGAGCGAGATCATGAGTCCGCGCAAAAACCATCTGCACATGATTGAGGGCCTGACCGAGCGCACGCGGGCTTTCGTGCAAGTGCAAAATGGCTGCGATCATCGCTGCACCTTCTGCATCATTCCATTTGGGCGCGGCAATTCACGCTCGGTGCAGATTCATGAGGCGGTTGAGCAGGTGCGCCGACTGGTGGCCAATGGCTATGCGGAAGTTGTCTTGTCGGGGGTTGATATCACCTCGTGGGGCGCTGATCTCGAAGGTGCGCCGAAGCTTGGCGCGCTGGTCAGCCGCATTTTGAAGGACGTTCCCGATCTCAAGCGCCTGCGGCTTTCTTCGATTGATTCGATTGAGGCCGATCCGGAGCTGATGGATGTGATGGCGGACGAGATGCGCCTGATGCCGCATATCCACCTGTCGCTGCAGTCCGGTGACAACATGATCCTGAAGCGGATGAAGCGCCGGCATGCCCGTGAGGATTCCATCGCCTTCTGCCATGAACTGAAATCGCGCCGGCCGGACATAGTGTTCGGGGCGGACATCATTGCGGGCTTTCCGACGGAAACCGAGGCGATGTTCGAGAACTCGCTGAAGATCGTCGATGAGTGCGGCCTTACCTATCTGCATGTCTTTCCGTTCTCGCCACGGCCGGAAACCCCGGCGGCGCGCATGCCGCAACTGGACAAGCCGGTGATCAGGGAGCGGGCCCAGCGCTTGCGGGCAAAGGGCGATGAGCGATTGTTCCGCTTCCTCAACAATTCCATCGGGGCCACGCAGCGGGTGCTGGTTGAGACCCAGAATTCGGGCCGCAATGAACAATTCGCGCAGGTGAAATTCACCCAAAGCCTTTCGCCCGGCGCCATCGTCAAGGCCCATGTCACGGGCGCTGCTGGCACCTATCTCGAAGCAAGGCTCGCCGCATGAGCGGGTTCTTCAAGAAGCTTTTCAACCGGATTGTCGGCAAGACGGAAGAAGCTCCACCGCCTCCACCGGCACTGGAGCAGCTCGAAGCGCCCGCGCCAGTCGTCGAGATTGTTCCAGAGCCGATCGCGCTCGAGCCACAGGCAGAGGTAAAATCCGAACCCGTCAGGATTGAACCCAAGGCCAAGGCTGCGCCAGAACCGAAAAAAACCGAACCCAAGCCTAAGCCCAAGCCGGAGCCCAAAAAAGTTGAGGCCAAGAAGCCTGAGCCGAAGAAGGCTGAGCCTAAAAAGGTCGAGGTCAAAAAGGTTGAACCGGTAAAGCCGTTACCGAAAAAAATTGAAGCCAAGAAACCCGAGCCGGTAAAGCCGGAGCCAAAGAAACCGGAACCGAAGAAGGTTGAGGCCAGGAAGCCTGAACCGGTAAAGCCTGAGCCCAAAAAGGTTGAAGCGAAGAAGCCGGAGCCAATCAGGCCGGCACCCAAAAAAATTGTTCCGCCTCCGCCTCCTGCTCCGCAGAAAAAGATTGAAGCCGAAGCCCCGGTTCCGAAAATCGAAGTTGCTCCGCCGCCGGCTGTTGAAGAAGCTCCTGCGCCGGTCCCAGTCATAGTCCCTGTGGCGCCGGAACCGGAGCCGGTTCAAGCGAGGGGCTGGCTGTCAAGGCTCACCCAGGGCCTGTCCAAGTCTTCCAAATCCATTACCTCGTCGATCACCTCGATCTTCACCAAGCGCAAGCTGGATGCGACGACGCTTGAGGAGCTGGAAGACGTTCTGATCCAGGCGGATCTCGGCATTGCGGTTTCGGAGCGCATCATCAAGGCGGTGTCGGCTGGGCGTTATGACAAGGAAATCGAGCCGGAGGAAGTGAAGCGCATTCTGGCTGAGGAAGTGGCCAAGGTTCTGAAGCCCGTCGAGGTGCCATTCAATTTCGGCAGCGAGAAACCCTTCGTTGTTCTGGTGGTGGGCGTCAACGGGGCCGGAAAGACCACGACCATCGGCAAGCTCGGGGCCATCGCCACGGGCGAAGGCTTCAAGGTGATGTTTGCCGCCTGCGACACCTTCCGCGCCGCGGCGATCGAACAGCTCACCATCTGGGGCGAACGGGTGGGCGCCAAAACCCTGTCGCGGCCGACGGGATCCGATTCGTCGGGCCTTGCCTATGATGCGATGCAAACGGCGCGGGAAGACGGCACGGATATCCTGTTCATCGACACGGCGGGGCGCCTGCAGAACAAGGCCTACCTCATGGACGAGCTCGACAAGATCGTGCGGGTAGTCAAGAAGCAGGACGAGACGGCGCCCCATGCGGTGCTGCTGATCCTTGATGCCACGACGGGGCAGAACGCCATTTCACAGGCCGAAATCTTCACCAAGGTGGCGGGCGTCACCGGCCTGATCATGACCAAACTTGATGGCACGGCGAGGGGTGGCATCCTTGTGGCGATCGCGGAAAAATTTGCCCTGCCGATCCACGCCATTGGCGTCGGCGAAACCATCGATGACCTTCAACCCTTTGACGCGGACGCTTTTGCCCGCGCCATTTCAGGATTAGCCCAGGCATGAAACCACTTCCCAAATTCCTCATTGAAATGGGCCCGCTGCTTGCCTTCTTCATCGGCAACTGGAAGGGCGGGGTGTTCTGGGGCACGGGCATTTTCATGGTGGCGACCGCCGTGGCGCTTGCGGCTTCGTGGATACTTACCAGAAAAATTGCCAAGGTTCCGCTGTTCAGCGCCATCTTCGTGGGCATCTTCGGCGGCCTTACAATCTGGATGCATGACGACACCTTCATCAAGGTGAAGGTGACGCTGATCAACGTATTCTTTGGCGCCTTGCTTTTGGGCGGGCTCTATTACCGCAAGCTGTTCATAAAATATGTGGTGGGCGAGGCGGTCAATATGCCCAACGCGGCGTGGCGCGTGCTCACCCTGCGCTGGGGCGTGTTCTTTCTGGTGGTAGCTCTCCTCAATGAATTGATCTGGCGGAATGTCAGCACCGACATGTGGGTCAACTTCAAGGTGTTCGGGCTGCTCGGCCTGACCCTTGTATTCGCACTTGCGAACGCGCCCTACATGGCCAAGCACATGATCGAGGATGAGGCCTCGAAGCCGGACGCGCCGTCCGCTTGACGAGGCGATTTCCAGAAGTCAAGTGTTGTAATCCGTGTCCGGATGATTTTAGATGTACTGCAGCGCGGCGGGGATGTGCTTTTTTGCTTGCCGCTGCGGAATTGAAACGCTAGGACTCACCGGCTTTCCGGATATAGGCGCAGTCATCATCGCAGGGGCAGGGGGATGACGCGACGGGCGGAAAGCAAATGGGGCAAGAAACGCAGCAGGGGATCAAAGTCCGTTTGATCCGCCGGCGCAGGAGCAGGGGCCAATGAGCGGCAACAGGGACGTCAAGCAACTGTCGCGATCACTATCGCATTTGCTGAAGCGGGCAGTGCAATACTCCATCCACCTTTACATGAGCGAGACGGGAAAGACCGGCCTGACACATCGTCAGTTCACGGTATTGTTGGCGGCCGATGCCCATGAGGGCCGCAGCCAGACGGAACTTGTGAAGATGACCGGCATTGACCGTTCGACGCTGGCCGATCTCGTGGCCCGCCTCATGGCGCAGGGCTATGTGCAGCGGCGGCGCACCAAGGACGATGCGCGCACCAATGCCATAAGGCTCACGCCCATCGGCAAGAAGATGCTGAAGCAGGCGCAGTCGGGGGCCGAGGAAGTTGACCGCCAGCTCCTGGCCACACTGCCTGCCTCGGACCGCAAGACGCTTCTGGAATGCCTCACGGGCCTTGCCGCCGAAATGGACAAGGTGGAAGACAGGGAACCGGAAAAGCCCACGCGGAAAATCCGGCCGCGCAAGGGCCGCTGATCAAGGAAGGGGCTGCTTGGCCTTTTCAATTTCACCTGCGAACGTCCCGGCCATGATTTCCGGCGACAGCGGGCCGATCCATTTGAAACGGATCATGCCCTCGCCGTCGACGATGAAGGTTTCAGGCACGCCGTAGCTTCCCCAGTCAATTGTGGTGCGCCCGTTGGCATCGGCGCCGATGGCGGCGAAGGGCTGGCCCAGGGTGCCGAGGAAGCGCCTGGCGTTTTCGGGATTGTCCTTGTTGTTGATGCCGTAGAGGCGGATGTCGGTTCTCCTGGAAAGCTCCATGAGAATGGGATGCTCAAGGCGGCAGGGTCCGCACCACGAGGCCCAGATGTTCACGACGGAGACGCCGCCGGTTTTGAGATCAGCGGAGGCGAGGCCGGGGATGCTTGAACCTTCGAGCGCTGAAAGAGAAAAGTTCGGTGCAGGCTTGCCGATAAGAGCCGAGGGCAGGTTCGAGGGATTGCCGGACAGGCCTTTCCAGAACACCAGCGCAAGGCCCGTAAAAATCATAATGGGCAGAAGGGCAAGGCCAAGCCGCCGCCGTGGTGATTCGGCAGTCACTTTTTTGCTTTCTCAAATTGCGCGAGCCGTTTCCTGATTCGGGCATCACGGTTGAATACATACATGATGAGGCCAGCAACAAGCACGAGGCTCAGGGCATAGGCGGCGGTAACGAATCCGGCATGATCGGCGTTCCAGTCCATCAGGCCTCTCCGCTTCGGGCAATCTGCAGATTGCGCAATTTCCGCGCGGCGATTTCACTGCGCATGGACATGAGATGGAGGGCGAGGAAAAGGAGCGTGTAGGCCAGGCCCAAGACGAGGAGGGGCCAGCGTATCGACCAATCAATGGTGGATCCGTCCATTCTGAGCACGCTGGCAGGTTGGTGCAGGGTGTTCCACCAATCAACAGAGAATTTGATGACGGGAATGTTGATGAAGCCGACAAGAGCCACGATGCGGGCAATCATCGCGGCGCGGCCCGGCTCTTCAATGGCCTGCCAGATGGCGATGTAGCCTACGTAGAGAAGAAAGAGCACGAACATGGAGGTGAGCCTTGCATCCCACACCCACCAGGCGCCCCACATGGGCTTGCCCCAGAGGGAGCCGGTGGCAAGAGCGAGAAAACAAAATACTGCGCCGATAGGTGCGGCGGATTTGGCGGCCACGTCTGCGAGAGGATGGCGGAAGATGATGGCCACGGCGCTGGCCAGCGCCATGACTGTATAGACAAGCATGGCGAGCCAGGCGGCGGGGACGTGGACAAACATGATGCGCACCGTTTCGCCCTGCTGGTAATCGGGCGGTGCGGTGACAAGCGCGCCATAGAGGCCGATGGCAAAGAGGATGATGGTCAAGACCCAGATTAAGGGCAAGGCCTTATTGGCGATGGCTAGAAAACGAGTTGGGTTGGCGAATTGCTGCATGTCTACATCTTACGAAGACTGGATCATTTGAGATAGGCCCGTAGCGCCGCGGCGGCGGCGATGGGGGCGAGCACGAAGCTTGCCAGCGTGATGGCTGCCAGGATCAGAAGGGACGGATTGATCATCTCAGGGTTTCCGGTTGTGGCCGACATGCCGAAGACGAGAATGGGCACATAAAGCGGCAAAACCAAGATTGAAATGAGCAAACCGCCGCGGCGGATGTTGAGGGTGAGGGATGCGCCGATGCTGGCCAGCAGCGAAAGGGCAAAGGAGCCCAGGATCATCGCCAGCGCCAGGGGCCAGATGACTTCGGTTCTCAGGTTGAGCAGA
The DNA here is from genome assembly GCA_902826365.1 of uncultured Hyphomicrobiales bacterium. GTDB lineage: Bacteria > Pseudomonadota > Alphaproteobacteria > Rhizobiales > Aestuariivirgaceae > Aestuariivirga. The sequence goes on from CADEEO010000022.1 coordinate 14,064, forward strand.
ATGCCGAGAAAGGGCGCTGCAATGCTGAGCGGCAGGCTGGTCGACAGCCAGTGGGCCACGGCCTTGGTGAGGGCCACGAGTTCAAGGGAGGGCGGGGCCATGGCCATGACCTCCAAGGAACCGTCTTCAAAATCCTGCTGAAAGATGCGGTCGGCGGAGAGCAGCACGGAAAGCAGAAGGGTGATCCACAGGATGCCGGGGGCGAGACGCTGCAACGTGGCCTGATCGGGTCCGATGCCGATGGGCAGCAGCACAAGGACCGCAAGAAAGAATCCCAATGCTGTTCCAGCGCCTCCGCCCTGGCGGGCGGCAAGGATGAGGTCGCGGCGGAGAAGGGCTGCGAGCAATGTCATCACTGCCCCCCGAGGTGGAGATTTCTATCTGACTTTACGCCAAGTGGAACATGGGTTGCGGCAACAATGAGTCCGCCAGCCTTGAGGTGACTGCTCATGAGGGCGACCAGCAATTTTTGCGAAGCCTCATCCAAGCCCACGCTGGGTTCATCGAGCAACCAAATGGCGCGGGGAACGAGAGCCAGCCTTGCAAGTGCGAGGCGGCGTTTCTGCCCGGCGGAAAGCAGGGCCACGGGATAGTCGGCGAGGGGCGCAAGATTGAGCGCGCTTAAAGCAGCTTCAAGATCGCCGCCACCGAGAAAGTCGCGCCAGAATTTCAGGTTCTCGGCAACGGTCAAGGCGGATTTGCTGGCATCGCCATGGGCGATGTAATGGGCCTGCTGGCCAGACGTTAAATCTGCCGCACCACCTTCGAGCGATATTTTGCCATGGCTGGGTTCGCTGAGGCTTGCGAGAAGGCGGAGCAGCGATGATTTGCCAGCGCCATTAGCTCCGGTGAGCTGCAAGAGTTCGCCGCTGCCGAGAGAAAAATTCTGGTTGCTGAAAACTGTCCTGCCGCCGCGCTCGCAAGCCAGGTTCTCGGCCGAAAGCAGCATCAATGCTACATCATGTACTGGCCGCCGTTGGCGGACAGGGTTGAGCCGGTGATGAAGCCCGCCTCATCGGCGGCAAGGAAGACCACGCAGCGCGCAATCTCCTCGGCCTCGCCAAGGCGGCCCGCGGGAATTTGCGGAAGAATGCTTTTCTCGCGCACTTCCTGGGGAACGGCCATGACCATTTCAGTTGCGATATAGCCGGGGCAGATGGCATTGACCGTGATGCCCAGCTTGGCGCTTTCCTGGGCCAGCGCCCTGGTGAAGCCGAGATCGCCGGCCTTTGCCGCCGAATAGTTGGTTTGGCCGAACTGGCCCTTCTGGCCATTGATTGATGAGATATTGATGATGCGCCCGAACTTCCGCGCCCGCATGCCTTCAATGACGGGCCGTGTCATGTTGAACAGCGAATTGAGATTGGTATTGATCACGGCATGCCACTGCTCCGCTGTCATGCGGTGAAAGGCGCTGTCGCGGGTAATCCCGGCGTTGTTGATCAGAATCTCGATGGGACCGAGATCGGCTTCAACCTGTTTCAAACCGGCGGCGCAGGCTTCGGTGTTCGAGACATCCCATTTGTAAACCGGAATTCCGGTTTCGCTTTTGAAAGCATTGGCGGCTTCGTCATTGCCCGCATAAGTGGCGGCCACCTTGTAGCCCGCCGCTTTCAGCGCTTTTGAAATTGCTGCCCCAATGCCGCGGCTGCCCCCGGTGACGACTGCTACTCTGCCCATCATGCCCCCTTAGTTTTCTACGCACATGGCAATGCCCATGCCGCCGCCGATGCACAATGTGGTCAAGCCCTTCTTGGCTTTGCGCTTTTGCATTTCATGGAGCAGCGTGGTGAGCACGCGCGCGCCTGAGGCACCGATGGGATGGCCGATGGCGATGGCGCCGCCATTCACGTTCACGATATCCGGGTTCCAGCCCATGTCCTTGTTCACGGCACAGGCTTGCGCGGCGAAGGCTTCATTGGCCTCCACGAGATCAAGGTCCGAAGCTTTCCAGCCGGCTTTTTTCAAGGCGGCTTGCGAGGCGGGGATGGGGCCTGAGCCCATGACGGCGGGGTCAACGCCCGCGGTGGCCCAGGAGGCGATGCGGGCCAGCGGCGTGAGCCCGCGCTTTGACGCTTCAGCGGCGCTCATCAGGATAAGAACGGCGGCGCCATCGTTGATTCCGGAAGCATTGGCGGCGGTCACGCTGCCATCCTTCGAAAAGGCGGGCCGCAGCTTGGCGATGCTTTCAAGCGTCACGCCTTTCTTGATGTATTCGTCGTCGGAGACGATTACGTCACCTTTGCGGCCCGCGATAGTGACGGATGCAATTTCATCCCTGAACTTGCCGGTGGCCTGGGCGGCTTCCGCCTTGTTCTGGGAGGCAACGGCAAAAGCATCCTGGGTTTCGCGGGTAATCTGCCATTGCTTGGCGACGTTCTCCGCCGTGGTGCCCATGTGATAGCCATTGAAGGCATCCCACAGGCCATCCTTGATCATGGTGTCGATGAAATTCCAGTCGCCCATTTTCACGCCATCGCGCAAATGCGCGGCGTGGGTGGATTTGCTCATGGATTCCTGGCCGCCGGCGGCCACGATCGCCGCACTTCCCGACTGGATCTGCTGCATGCCCAGCGCCACGGCGCGAAGGCCCGAGCCACAGACCTGGTTCAGGCCCCAGGCGGTGGCCGAATTTGGAATGCCGGCATGGATGGCGGCTTGCCTGGCGGGGTTCTGGCCCTGGGCGGCGGTCAGGACCTGGCCCAAAATGACTTCGTTTACCTCGTCCGGTGAAACCTTGGCGCGCTCCATGGCGGCCTTCAGGGCCACGGTGCCGAGGAAAGATGCCGCGACTGAACTGAGAGCACCGTTGAATGAGCCAACCGGGGTGCGGGCGGCGGATACGATGACGATGTCTTGGGAAGATGGGGCTGCCAATGGGCTTACTCCTAAGGCGGGATGGGGGATATTGCGTTAGTCATAGCATCTGAAACACAGGAGGCGATAGTTTTTTGCACTTGCAATTGTGCATTGCGGGGAGCAAGTTTTTGCACTGCGGGCAAGGCACTGGCGGATAGCTGATGACGGCCCGCATTGGAGGAGTGTGAACGGTGAGTGACGAAAAATCGGCGCCAAAAGATGCGGTGGTGATCAAGAAATACGCGAACCGCAGACTCTACAATACCGCGACAAGCACCTATGTGACCCTTGACGACCTATCGGCCATGGTGAAAGCCGGCACGGATTTCGTGGTCTATGACGCCAAGACCGGCGAGGAAATCACCCGCTCGGTTTTGACCCAGATCATTTTCGAGGAAGAAAACAAGGGCACCAACCTGCTGCCCATCAATTTCCTGCGCCAGCTCATCCGCTATTACGGCGACAGCATGCAGACGCTGGTTCCGGGCTACCTGGAATTCTCGCTGGAGAACCTGACCAAGGAGCATGACAAGATCAGGGAGCAGATGATGTCGGCCCTCTCCGGCGAGCCGTTCAAGAACATGGAAGAACACGCCAAGCGCAACATGGCGATGTTCAACGATGCGATGAAGCTGTTCAACCCGTTCGCGGCGATGGCGATGAATCCGGGCGCGGGGACGGCACCCCCGAAGCCAAACGCCGCGCCAACGCAGGCCCCTTCCAAGGATGACCTTCAGGCAATGAAGGACCAACTCACGGCGATGCAGGAAAAGATCAACACGCTTTCGCGGAATTAGCCGCGTTCGTCATTCCAGCGAGCCAGACCTTTCCTTCTCATCATGCCCGCACTTGATGCGGGCATCTCCACAGTGGCAAGAAGATGGCCGTGCCGGTCCCCGGATCAAGTCCGAGGACGGCCATGATGGGATATGGTGGACGGGGCCGAGTCCTAGCGCCACCAGCGGCGGACGGCCACGATGCGGGCGGTTCTCGAGTTTACTGTGATGTAGTACCACTTGCCATTGCGGCGGCCCGTGTACTGGTAGTGACTGCCGCCACAATCGCGGCGGACAACCTGGTTGAACCGGCGATCCACAATCCGGGCCCCCGTATTGCAAGAAATCCTGCCGTGATAACCGCCGCCATACCCAATGTTGATGTCGATATCGATGTCAGCCTTGGCCGGGCTGATGCCCATCGTTGAAATCGTCAGCAGCGCTGCGGCGGCGAGAAAGGCTTTGCGGATCATGTCGGGCTCCATGGTTGCGTGGATGGCTCTTGAAAACCAAACACTATTTCAAGGGACCTGCACGCGCAAACAAAAATATTTGCGATGACTTTAATTTGATTCAATTTCAACGAGCGCCAGGCAAGCCTGTCCGGGAAGAAAGCGGCCCTCCGCTTCCGGGGTGGATTTCACAATGTCAAACAGTGGCGGCGGGATTTCCCCACCTGAAGCTCCCGGATTTGGAGGAACGTTACGCCCCAAGCCCGGAGGCCCCATCCATCCCTTCGCGGTCACTGTCATGATCAGGACCCTTCAGGCATGGACGAGTCGTGGCTAGCATAATAGGAATATACTGTCAAGCCTTAAATTCCTATGTTTGAATCAGATCGCGCCGCGCCGCCGTTCTGGCGCTGAAACCAAAGTCCAATCCCGTTGAATCCTAGGCCGCAACCAACTGCTTAACCAGCGCGTCGATCATGCGCGGGAGGTCGTAGGGGAACCTTGCGGTGATGAGGTTGCCGTCGACGACGCAGGGTTCGTCGATCACCGTTGCCCCGGCGTTTTCCAGGTCGATCTGGATGTTCCACACGGCGGTGGCCTTCTTGCCCTTCAGCATTTTGGCGCTGACCATGACCCAGGGGCCGTGGCAGATGCCGCAGGTGGGCTTGCCTGCCGCGTGCATGTCGCGGGTGAAATTCTGCGCGTCCTTGTCGGCGCGGAGGAAATCCGGATTCCAGCAGCCCCCGGGCAGGATCACAGCGTCGTAATCGGCAACTTTTGCTTCATCGATATAGCAATCGATTTTCAGCCAGCCGGCATTCTCCATCAGGCGGATGGCCATGACATGGGTTTTAGCAATTTCCGGAAAGCGCAGGCCAAGGCTTGGCGGAAATTCGCCGACGCGCGGGGCCACGATATGAACCGTCGCGCCATGCTCGGTGAGCCAGCGCATGGAGCCGAGGATTTCCACTTCCTCCACGCCATTGGTGCAGCAGATGGCGATCTTCTTGCCCTTGAGAAGCGTGGGGCTTGACGGCGGATCGAAAAGGAAATGATTGAGTTCGCGGTTCAGCTCGCCATCGGCGGTGGAGAGGAGCTCGGTTGAGATGGAGGGCACCGGAGAGGGCGACATGAATTGCTGGGCCCGGGCGAAGGCCGCGTTCTGGGCGGAAACGGGATCATGGGGCTTGTTCATGGGAGCGCTCCTGGTTGCTTGAGGAAGCGGGAGTTTTCTCAGGAATCAGCGGGGCCGTCCAGCGAAAGATGCAGATGGCTTATTGAAACTAACCGGCTTCAGCCAGTGGCTGTTCGGGATCGAACGCCGACGAACTGCGGAACTGGTCGTCGAGGGCCTTGATGGCCAGTTTCAGGCGCGACAGGCCTTCTTCCATTTCGGCGTTGTCCGGCATTTCAATCTCGCCAACGGGCACAGGCGGCGCAGGCGGATTGTGGATGAATACCTTGGTCGCTTCAACGGCGGCGGGCTGGCCGCCTGTTTCCAGGCTCGCAAAACCCTGCTCCTCCTTGCGAATCCAGGGCAGGGCAGTGGCTACTTCGCCAAAAAAATTGCCCTGCATAAGATCGACATTGGAATTCTTCAGGATCTCGGCGTCTTCCGGCGTTTCCACCCATTCGGCGATGGTTTTCAGGTCGAACTTGTGAGTGAGGTCGATGAGGGTGCGCACCAGGTACTGGTTGGCGGCGTTATGCTTGAGGCCGCGGCAGAAGGAGCCGTCGAGCTTCACAATGTTCACCGGCAAATCGCGCAGGTTGCGGAACGACGTGAAGCCCGCGCCGAAATCATCGATGGCGACGCTGCAGCCGATATTGCGCAGCGCCTCCACGAAGCTGAAGGTTTCCTTGAGATCGCCCAGGGCAATGGTTTCGGTGATCTCCACGGTGAGCCGTTCGGCCACGGACTGGTTGGCTGCAATGATCTCGGTGAGCTGGTTAAACCAGCGCGGATCGGTGGCGGTCGAGCCGGAAACATTCATGGCCAGCTGGGCCTGGGGATAATTATGCAGGGTTGAAATAGTCATCTGGGCCACGGCGCGGTCAATGAGGCGCACCAAGCCGAGCTTTTCGGCAACGGGGATGAGATGGGCCCCGGCAATCAGATCGCCGTTCGCGTCATTCATGCGCAGCAGCGCCTCGTGCATGACCACATCGCGGGTTGCGGCGCTGACGATGGGCTGGAAGCCGAGCTTGAACTGGTCTTCCTTCAGGCACTTCACGATCTCGGTGGCGCACCTGGCGTTAAGCCCGCGTTCGGCCACGCGCTTTGACGAAGGGCGGTAAATGGCGGAGCCATCGGACGGCAGGCGCCTTGCTTCGGCCAGCGCCTCTTCGGCGCGGGCCATGGCGATATTGGCATCGGGCGCATGCTTGGGAACCACGACGGCGCCGACGGAAAGCATGGCCCAGACGGGGCCGTGCTCGGTCTCAATGACGCTTTCACGGGCGATGTTGATGAAGCGGTCAATGGCGGTCTGCAATTCCGCTTCCTGGCAATTGTTCAGGATGACGCCGAACTTGCTGCCGGAATAGCGGGCAATGGCGTCACCGGTGCGCACCACCTGGCGCAGGCGCTTGCTCAAGGCCACGATCACTTCATCGGCCACTTCAAAGCCATAGGCTTCGTTGACCACGGGCAGGTTGTTCACGGCGGCGATGAGGAAAGCGCAATTGCCCTGTTCGCGGTTGGCGGCCGACAGGGTTTCGCCAAGGGCTTCCGCCAGGCGGCCGCGGTTCATCAGGCCGGTGAGGGGATCGCAATTGCCGAGAAAGCTCAGGTGCTGGTCGCGGCTGTGGCGGTCATCAATGCGGCGGATGGTGCCGAAGACTTCCGAAGGCCTGCCGTTCTTTCCGACAAACCATTTGCCGCGGTCCTCAAGCCAAACGGCGCGGCGGCCGGTGCGGCCATCGGGGCGGAAAAGATACTCGATCTGGAAGGCAACGCCATCGCCTTCATCGACGGCGTGGCTGCGCATGACCGTGTCATAGCGGCTGGTGATATTGTCGCCGTCGAGAAGGTTGGCGTAAGCCCGGCCGGAGGCCGCGGCTTCAGGCTTGCAGCCGATGACCGCCTCCATGTTGGGGCTCCAGGCGATGGCGTCAGTTTCGGTGATCCAATGGTAGGTGGCTTCGCCCACAGCTTCAACGGCACGCTGGATGTTCTGGAGCACCGTGCTGTCGCTGATCTCGCTGAAGCGGGGGACAGGAAGTTCCGCCGGCGCTGCTTGCGGACCGGTAAACTCTTCAGTCCGGAAGGAAAACGCCGTTTCGGTTTGGTCTTCGGTGCTCAAGTGCCCTCCAAGAGCTTACGCAAAACTCACGCGGGCAAACTAACCGAGCAATCGTAAACAGATACAAAAAATCTGTGATTAATTTGCGGGTAACTATTGGGCGGAAGGCTTTAACAGCCCAAGGCAAAGCCATCCTTGCGGTGATCCGAGCCGCCGATCAGGAGGCCTCTTGCGTGATCGATGACGATTGCCTGGCCGCCGCCCAAGGGTTCGTTCGCTGGCATAATGCGGTGGCCCCTGGCGGCAAGGCCGGCCAGGACTGCGGCGGGAACCGTGGTTTCCGTCAGCACGGCGTCGCCTTGCGGAAAGAGGCGGGGGAAATCCAGGGCGGCCTGCGGGTCCATGCCGTAGACATAGCGATTCACCGCCACATTGACCTGGCCCATGGGCTGGAAATCACCGCCCATGACGCCGAAGCTCATGTCGATCTTGCCGTCCTTTTTGGCGATGGCCGGAATCAGCGTGTGCAAAGGGCGCTTGGACGGGGCAATGCAATTGGGGTGGCCCGCCTGAGTGACGAAACCCTTGCCGCGATTTTGCAGGGTGATGCCGGATTTTGGCGCCACGATTCCGGAGCCAAAATCATAATAGATGGAATTGATGAAGGAAATGCTGAGGCGGTGCTTGTCAACAACGCTGAGATAGACCGTATCGGAACTGGGCAGCGATATGCTGGCATCGGCGGCGCGATTCATATCGATGAGGCTTGCCAGTCTTTGCGAGGTTTCCTCGCTCAAGAGTTCGTTCACGGGAATGTCCGCAAATTCAGGATCGGCGATATGGCGGTTGCGCAAAATCCAGGCGAGCTTCACCGCCTCGATTTCGAGATGGCAGCGTTCGGGGCTTTCGGGTTCAAAGCGCTTGAGGCCGAAATGCTGCAGGATGTTGAGGGCGATGAGAACCGTGAGGCCCTGGCCGTTGGGGGGAATTTCGAAAATGTCGTGATCGGCAAAGCGGGTTGCTATGGGCTTGACCCAGGTTGCTGCAGTTGCGGCAAAATCCTGGGCGGTAAGGAGTCCGCCACGGGCGGCCAGATGCTTGACGATTTCATTGGCGATTTCGCCCTCGTAGAATCCGGCGCGGCCTTTCCTGGCAATGGTTTTCAAGGATTTGGCCAGCGCGGGATAGGCCATGATCTCGCCTTCGCGGGGCGCCCGGCCATTTTTCAAATAATGCCTGGAGCCGCCCTCATCGGCGGCAAGCATGGCTTCGCTCTCGGACCAATCCCGTGCCACGCGCGGCGTGGTTGGCACGCCCTTCTCCGCCAGCTTGATGGCGGGCTTCAGCGCCTCGCCCAGGGTCATGGTGCCTTCCTGATTCAAAAGCCGGTCCCAGGCGTCAATGGCGCCGGGCACGGTGACGGCATGAACGCTGTGCGGGGCGATTTCGGTTAGCCCTGAGGCTTTCAGCCAGGCGGCATCGGCCCTGGCGCTGGAGCGCCCCGAGCCATTGAGGCCAAGGACAGTTCCATTGGGCTTGCCGACAAGGGCGAAACAATCGCCGCCGATGCCGGTCATGTGGGGTTCGGTGAGGCAGAGAACGGCGGAGGCGGTGACGGCCGCATCAACCGCATTGCCGCCGGCGCGCAGCACATCGATGGCGGCAAGGGTTGCCAGCGGCGAGGAGGTTGCCGCCATGCCGTTTGTCCCCATTGCCACGGATCTTCCCGGCTGGTCAAAATTTCTCATTGAAGGAGGCCTCGTTATTGTCTCAGAAATGTCGCAAGCAGCATCGCACCCCGGTGATGGATATTGCAAGAAAGCCGCCACGTTGCTCTTGCCGCAATTCGGCGCCCCTGCCAACAGAACTAGACAATCGAAACGGAATGTGCTGTTTCCCATCATGAATAATATTTTCTCTAAAGGAAGGACGATCCCGCCATGGCCACGGTAAAGAGCGATATTGAAATTGCCCGCGAAGCAAAAATGAAGCCGATCATGGAGATCGGGAAGGCCTTGGGCATCCCCGAGAAGGACCTCATTCCCTATGGCCACACCAAGGCGAAGGTGCATCTCGATTACATCAACAAGCTTTCGTCCAAGAAGGACGGCAAGCTCATTCTGGTGACGGCGATCAGCCCGACGCCGGCGGGCGAAGGCAAGACGACGACGACGGTTGGCTTGGGCGACGGCCTCAACCGGATCGGCAAGAAGGCCATGGTCTGCCTGCGCGAACCTTCGCTGGGGCCGTGCTTCGGCATGAAGGGCGGGGCAGCGGGCGGCGGCTATGCCCAAATCGTTCCGATGGAAGACATCAACCTGCATTTCACCGGCGATTTCCACGCCATTACTTCCGCCCACAACCTGCTTTCGGCGATGATCGACAACCACATCTATTGGGGCAACGAGCTTGGCATCGACACGCGGCGCGTGGCCTGGCGCCGGGTGATGGACATGAACGACCGCGCTTTGCGCGAAATCGTCTGCTCGCTGGGCGGTGTTGCCAACGGCTTCCCGCGCGAAGCTGGCTTTGACATCACGGTGGCTTCCGAGATCATGGCGATCCTCTGCCTTTCCACCTCCATTGAAGACCTGGAACGGCGCATCGGCCAGATCGTGATTGCGGCGAAGCGCGACAAGGGCCAGGTTCTGGCCAAGGACATCAAGGCGCCAGGCGCCATGACCGTGCTGCTCAAGGATGCGTTGATGCCGAACCTGGTGCAGACGCTGGAAAACAATCCGGCCTTCGTGCATGGCGGGCCTTTCGCCAACATTGCCCATGGCTGCAATTCGGTGATGGCCACCAAGGCGGGCCTGAAGCTCGCCGACTATGTGGTGACCGAAGCGGGCTTCGGGGCTGACCTGGGGGCCGAGAAATTCTTCGACATCAAATGCCGCAAGGCGGGGCTTACGCCTGCCGCCACGGTGATCGTTGCAACGATCCGGGCCCTCAAGATGCATGGCGGGGTGGCCAAGGAGGACCTGAAGAAGGAAAACACCGAGGCCCTCAAGAAGGGCATGGTTAATCTTGGACGGCACATCGAGAACATGAAAAAATTCGGCGTGCCGATTGCGGTGGCAATCAATCATTTCGTGACCGATACGGAGGCGGATGTTGAAGTGGTGCGCAGCTTCTGCAAGGAGCACGGGGTCGAGGCCTTCAAATGCACGCATTGGGCCGAGGGCGGCAAAGGCACGGAAGCCTTGGCCAAGCATGTGGCGGAGCTTGCCGACCGGAGCTCGGTGCAGTTCAAGCCCATCTATGGCGATGAACTGCCGCTGTGGGAGAAGATCAAGACCATTGCCCGGGAAATCTACCGGGCCGATGATATCGTGGCTGACAAAGCCGTGCGCGACCAGCTCAAGTCTTATGAGTCGCAAGGCTATGGAAAGTTCCCGATCTGCATGGCCAAGACGCAGTATTCGTTCTCGACCGATCCCAATTTGAAGGGCGCGCCCATCAACCATATCGTTCCCATCCGCGAGGTCAGGCTTTCGGCGGGCGCCGAGTTCATCGTAGTGGTCTGCGGCGACATCATGACCATGCCGGGCCTGCCCAAGGCGCCATCGGCGGAAGTGATCGGGCTGGATGCGAAAGGGCAGATCGCCGGGCTGTTCTGAGCTATAACGTTTTACTTCAGGGTGCGCCGAAGAGGTAAGACATGTTGCGCAAAGGCCTTCTTGCTTTCGTCTGCGTTCTTGCGGGAGTTGCCGCCATTGCATGGTGGCGCCTTGGCCCCTTCAATGGGCCCCCGCGGCCGCCGCCGCGGGATCAATGGGAAACATTGCTCCGTGAACGGATAAAATTGCCGGAGGGCTACAGGCTTGAGGTGTTTGCCCGCGGCCTGGGGCGGCCCCGGCTGATGCAGATGACGGAAAATGGCGACCTTATCGTGTCCGGCTACCGCAAGGGGAACATCCTGCTGCTGAAGGCGGATAAGAACGGTGACGGGCGGAACGACGGGAGGCAGACCCTCCGTGAAGGGCTCAATCAGCCTCATGGCCTGCTGCTTGAAGGGCGCGTGCTCACTGTCGCGGAAGAGCGGCGCGTGGTGAGCCATGATTTTGACGGAGCGGCGCTTGCCAATGAACGGGTGATTCTGGACGGCATTCCCGGGGGAGGGGGGGCATTCCTCGCGCACCCTCAAGCGCGGGCCGGATGGATTTCTCTATGTATCAGTTGGCTCAAGCTGCAATGCCTGCTTCGAGCAACATCCGTGGCGGTCGGCAATCCTGCGTTTCAAGGAAGGCTCTGTTCCCGAGATCTTTGCCTCGGGACTGCGCAACACGGTGGGCTTTGACTGGCAGCCGGGAACGGGCGCGCTGTTTGGCGTGGACAATGGCCGCGACAACATGGGGGACGATGTTCCCGACGACGAAGTGAACCGCATTGAGAGGGCTGCCCATTACGGCTGGCCCTATGTGCATGGAAACGGCGTGAAGGATCCCACCCATTACGATCTCATGCCGCCGGGGCTTTCGCCGGTTTCGCAATTCCATGGGCTTGGAGGGCATGTGGCTCCCCTTTCGATCCGGTTTTTGCGGAACCAGGCTGACACGGCGCTGAACGGCACGGCCCTGGTGGCCGAGCACGGCTCGTGGAACCGGTCCGAAAAGGCGGGTTACCGGATCATCCGGCTGGTTTTTGAAGGTTCAGCTGCCCGCGAAGAGGTGTTTCTCTCGGGTTGCGAGGCCAACGGGGAGGTTATCTGCCGGCCGGTGGACATTCTGGAGGGGCCAGACGGCCAACTGTTTGTGAGCGATGATTACGCAGGGGCGATCTATAGCATCGCCAGAATTCCTCCGTGACGGGCAGGCCGCTGATTGCTTGATAGAATCAAATGAATCTGCGAGTTCTCTGCGATGGCGTCGGTTTATGATCTCAAGCCAAAGTTTCAGAACCTGTTGCGGCCGCTGGTCCGGCAGCTTGCAGCGTACGGCATAACTGCCAACCAGGTTACCGTGTTCGCGGCATTGTGGAGCGTGGGGCATGGCCTGCTGATTGCTTTCAATCCGGACAACCGCCTGTGGTTTCTGCTGCTTCCGGTGACGCTGTTTGCGCGCATGGCGCTGAACGCGGTGGACGGCATGCTGGCCCGCGAACACAATCAAAAATCCAGGCTTGGCGCCATCCTCAATGAAGTTTCCGATGTCATTTCCGATGCGGCGCTTTATCTGCCCTTCGCCCTTGTCGCGGGTCTTTCCCCCATTGCGGCGGTGCTGTCTGTGGTGCTTGCCGGATTATCGGAAATGACCGGCGTCACCGCTGCCACCATTGGCGCCCAACGCCGCTATGACGGCCCCATGGGGAAGAGCGACCGGGCAACGGTTTACGGTGCATTGGGCTTGCTGCTTGGACTGGGTTTCCAGCCTGCGGGCTGGATGGTTTGGGCGCAGTGGATCATTGCGGCCTTGCTGGTGGTGACGGTATTCAATCGGGCTCGCCGGGCCTTGCAAACCGGGAGCGCATCTTGACCGGCTGGCTTTCACTCACGCTCGGCATTCCACGGCCGGTGGTGATTGCCGTGCTGGGCGTCTATGCAATTCTTGTCATTGCAACGGCCCTGGTGTGGTGGCTGCAGCGCTGCAGCGGCGGCGGGCAAGGCGAGCTTGCGGCACGGGTCAAGAGCTGGTGGGCGATGGTGACGGTATTTGCCCTCGCCGTCTTTATCTATCAGCCGCTTTCGGCGGTGTTTCTCGGGCTCATTTCCTATCTGGCGCTCAAGGAATATTTTTCAATGGTGCCCAGCCGCAAGATCGACCGGGTGGTCATCCTTGCCGCCTATCTTTCAGTGCCGGTGCAATACTGGCTTGCCTATAAAGCCGAGTTCGGGCTTTTCGTGGTGTTCATTCCGGTGTGGATTTTCCTCCTGCTGCCGACACTGATGGCGCTGCAGGGCGAGACGACGGGCTACCTCAAGTCGGTTGGCATATTGAGCTGGGGCCTGATGATGACGGTGTTCACGCTGTCCCACATGGCGTACCTGCTGTTTTCAGGCGATGCGGCAAATGCGGTTGCGGGCGGCGCCGGCCTCTTGTTCTTTCTGGTATTCATCACGCAGTTTAATGACGTGGCGCAGTTCACCTGGGGCAAGCTTTTTGGCAGGCACAAGATTTCCCCCTCGGTCAGCCCGAAGAAAACCTGGGAAGGGTTTCTTGGCGGGGTTGCCACGTCAATCGTGCTTGCGGCCCTGATTGGCCCGCTGCTCACACCCATGGATGCAATGTGGTCAGCCTTTGCGGGCGGGCTTATATCCGTTTCAGGCTTTCTGGGAGACATCACGGAATCGGCGGTCAAGCGCGACGTCGGCGTGAAGGATGCCGGGGCCTTGATCCCGGGGCATGGCGGCATTCTTGACCGGATTGACAGCCTCACATACGCGGCGCCCATCTTCACCCATTTCTTCAGATACTACTTCTATCCATGACGCGGCTCTTGCGATGGATGTTTTTTGCCGGCCCGGTCAAGCTGCTGGTTCTGTTGATCATGGGGGTCAACATCCGCGGGCGGGGCAATCTGCCCAGGAGCGGCCCCGCCATTCTGGTTGCAAACCACAATTCCCATCTCGATACGCTGACGCTCATTTCGCTGCTGCCGTTGAAGACATTGCCACTCGTCAGGCCGGTGGCGGCGCTGGACTATTTTTTGAAAAACCGGCTGCTTGCCTGGTTCGCACTCAATATCATCGGCATCCTGCCGATTGACCGCAGCGGGGGCGCAAACCCGCTGGCAAACTCCAAAACGGCGCTGGCGGCGGGATCCATGCTCATTCTTTTCCCGGAGGGATCGCGCGGCGAACCGGAGAAACTCGCCGAGTTCAAGCGTGGCGTGGCACTATTGGTCAAGGACAACCCCACGGTTCCGGTGATACCGGTGTTCATGCACGGCCTTGGCAAGGCGCTGCCCAAGGGCACGAAGCTGTTCGTTCCCTTCGTCTGCGACATTTATGTGGGGGAGCCGGTGCCGTGGCGCGATGATACGAGACTGTTCATGACGGACCTCAGGGCGGCCGTTGATGGCCTCGCTGCCCAGGGGGATTTTCCGCCGTGGGACTGAGGCTATGGCTTGCCGGGCTTTGGGGATTTGCCGAAGCCACCCTGTTTTTCATTGTACCTGATGTGCTCTTGACCTGGATTGCGGCGAGATACGGGGCCGGCCAGGCGGCGAGGGCCTCCTTCGCGGCAGCGGCAGGCGCCATTCTTGGCGGTGTTGGCATGTACATGTGGGCGGCACACGATGCCGAACTGGCGCGGACAGTGATTGGCGCCATTCCGGCGATCGCGGCCAGCATGGTCTCAGAGACTGGCGCTGATGTGCGAAGCGCCGGCGCACGGGCAATTTTTGCCGGCGGTTTCACCGGCGTGCCTTATAAAATTTATGCGGTGGAATCGGGCGCAGCAGGAATTGGCATGGCGTGGTTTGTCCTGGCGACCCTTGCGGCCCGCCTCATCCGGTTTCTGGCCAGCAGCTTTTTGGTGGCGGGATTGGCCCGGCTCATGGCACGGCGATTCGCGCCTGCGACCATAAATTGGGCGCTGATTGCCGGCTGGACAGGTTTTTACGCGGGATATTTTGCCCTGATGGCGGGTTAACGGGCCAGATCGGCAGGCCTTGGAAGCTGGTTAAAGTGACCGAGGATTACGCAGGGACTGTCTACGCAATCACCAAAACGCCCTGATCTGCCCCCTAAAGCGGCAAGAATGTGCAAATTTGTGGCATCGCAGCAAAATAAATCGGCATTATGAACAAATTATAAATATTTGATTTTGCTCATGTAAATGCTGCCATGCGAAATTTGCAATACACATTTTGCTGCGTCGCACCTAAATACTGGCTGTTAAAGCAACCCACTCTTCAGTCAATCCAAGGGGAATGACCATGTTTGATTTCGTAAAGACCCGTTACACGCGCTGGCAGCGTTTCAGCCGGACCAAGTCGGAGCTCGAGAGCCTCTCAAACCGCGAGCTGGCGGATTTGGGCATCATGCGCACCGACATTCATCGTTTGGCGCGCGAAGCGACACGATAAACCCATTACAATGGAGGCATTCATGCCACTGTTCAAATTCTTGAGCCGCAGAAACCGCATGCAGGCCTATCGCCAGGCCCGCCGGGAAGTGGAAATGATTTCCGATGCGGACCTCGCCGACATGGGCATCAAGCGCTACCAGCTTGAGGCCGCGGCAAACGCGAAGGTACTGGGCTTAGCTTAAATTCGGCCCAGGTTTCACAGGCCCGCCGCCTCTTGATTGAGGCGGCGGGCCTTTATTTTTGGGCAGGGCCTGATCATCTTTAGCTTTCCTCTCTCCTTGGGGGAGAGGAAGGGGCCCAACACGCCAGTGTTGGGAAGGTGAGGGGGAGCAGGTTTCGCAATTGAATCACCTGATCCCCCTCATCCTCCCAAGCTGCGCTTGGGCCCCGCCTTCTCCCCGCCGGGGAGAAGGAAAACACACTAATTGCCGAATTGCGGCAATCCGCGCGATTTAGCTGGTTGCGAGTCTTTTACGCCTGTGTTACCGAGACGCCGCGGCAGGGCGGGGTTCTGTTCCGTGCCTTTGCCTTGTGCAGGGGGTTGATCAAAAAAATCAAGTGTTTGGGTTGCGTTCCGTGGCCACGACACGAGACTGTTTCGAAAGAGAAATCGTGGCAGCCACAGATCAGGCAATTTCCGGAGTGCCGGGCCGATACGCAGCAGCGCTCTTTGAGCTGGCGGCCGAGGCAAAAGCCATCGACAAGATCAGCGATGGCTTAACGACTTTTCAAGCCATGCTGGCGGGATCAACGGATTTGCAGCGCCTGGTGCGCTCACCGGTGTTTTCCGGCGAAGACCAACTGGCCGCCCTCGAGGCGCTCTGCGCCAAGGCCGGGGTCAACGGCATCGCGCTCAACTTCATCAAGCTGATGGCCAAGAACCGCAGGCTGCCAGCGCTTTCAGATGCGATCACCGCTTTCAAGGCGCTGGTGGCGGAATCAAAGGGTGAAGTTGCAGCCGAAGTGACTTCGGCGGAAAAACTTTCCGAGAAGCATGTGAAAGACATCAAGGCCGCGCTCAAATCCGCCATGGGGCGCGAGGTGCAGCTTACGGCCAAAATAGATTCCTCAATCCTGGGCGGCCTCATCGTGAAGGTGGGCTCCAAGATGATGGACAATTCACTCAAGACAAAATTGCAAAACCTCAAGATCGCTATGAAGGGGACCGGCTGATGGATATTCGCGCCGCTGAAATTTCGACAATTCTTAAAAAGCAGATCAAGGACTTCGGCAATGAAGCCGAAGTATCCGAAATCGGCCAGGTGCTTTCGGTGGGCGACGGCATTGCCCGCGTCTACGGCCTCGACAATGTGCAGGCCGGCGAAATGGTGGAATTCCCCGGCGGCATCCGCGGCATGGCGCTCAACCTTGAAACCGACAATGTCGGCGTGGTTATTTTCGGCAACGACCGCGACATCAAGGAAGGCGACACGGTCAAGCGCACCGGCGCCATCGTGGAAGTGCCCGTCGGCAAGGATCTGCTGGGCCGCGTGGTCGACGCGCTCGGCAATCCCATCGACGGCAAGGGCCCGATCAAGTCCAAGCTGCGGTCGCGCGTTGACGTGAAGGCGCCCGGCATTATCCCGCGCAAGTCGGTGCATGAGCCGATGTCGACGGGCCTCAAGGCGGTTGACGCGTTGATCCCGATTGGCCGCGGCCAGCGCGAATTGATCATTGGCGACCGCCAGACCGGCAAGACCGCCATCATTCTCGACGCCATCCTCAACCAGAAGCCCATTCACCAGAATGGCCCGGAGAAAGAAAAGCTCTATTGCGTCTACGTAGCGTGCGGACAGAAGCGCTCCACCGTTGCCCAGTTCGTGAAGATTCTGGAAGATGCGGGCGCGCTTGAATATTCCATCATTGTTGCGGCGACCGCTTCTGAATCAGCGCCGATGCAATATCTTGCCCCGTTCACGGGCTGCACCATGGGTGAATATTTCCGCGACAACGGCATGCATGCGCTCATTGCCTATGACGATCTTTCCAA
>CADEEO010000023.1:0-24373 GCA_902826365.1 uncultured Hyphomicrobiales bacterium
TCGGCGTCTGCTCGGCCGGCTTGGCGATCACCGCATTGCCGGCGGCGAGCGCGGCGCTGACCTGCCCCAGGAAGATCGCGAGCGGGAAGTTCCAGGGCGAGATGCAGGCGAACACGCCGCGGCCATGCAGCTGGATCTGGTTGCGCTCGCCGGTCGGGCCGGGCAGCGGCATCGGCTTCGCGAAGTCGGCGCGGGCGCGCACCGCGTAGTAGCGCAGGAAGTCTACTGCTTCGCGCAGCTCCGCGACCGCGTCGGGAATGGTCTTGCCGTGCTCCATGGAAATCAGGGCGGCCAGTTCTTCCTTGTGCTTGGCGGCGAGTTCCAGGAATTTCATCATCACGCGGGCGCGGAACTGAGGGTTCTTGGCGGCCCAGGCGGGCTGTGCTGCCTTGGCATTTTCGACGGCGGCGCGAAGTTCGGCCTTGGAGGCAAGCGCCACCCGGGCCTGCACTTCGCCGGTATTGGGATTGAAGACGTCGGCAAAGCGCCCGGACGTTCCCTTAACTAGCTTGCCGCCGATGAAGTGCCCGATTTCCTTGACCATTTTTCGCTCTCTTTGATTTTATGGGTAATGCCTAAGCATCAGATTAGCTCTTATAAGCCAATCAATTCAATTGTGGAATAAATATTTCGCTGGAGCCAGAAATTGGAAATTTTGTTCTAAGACAGGTGCACAGACGGAATCCAGACATAGCCTTCATCGTCGATGATCATGCATTCGCGTAGCCCATGGGGCTTGTCGATGCTGCCGGCCAGCACGGTCCAGCCGCCCGCCCGGGCATTGGCTTCGGCCAGATCGGGATCGGAGCCATAGACCCTGAGTTCGACGCCGATGCCGCGGGCCTCGGCACCCTGCACAATGCCGTGGAGTTCGTTGTCCTTGTAAGTATTGTCATGGTGAAACATGAAATCGCTGCCGTTGAGCTTCATGGCGGCGAAGCGGTCATTGGCATAAAAGGCCGTGGCGCCCAGCACATCGGTGGCAAATTTCACGGCGCGGGGCACATCCCTGACCAGCAGGTTGAAGCCAAGGCCTCTGAGCGAGCGGCCATAGTCGGGAGCGGAAACGGGCGGTTCGGCGTTAGGGTTGCTGGGTTTCATGCCAGCATTTGAACGCTTTCGGTTGCTTCCTGTCCATTCCACTTCACGGTGCAGGCGGGAATCCGGTTTGCTTCGGACACCCCGAAGCGGCGCATGGCCAGAAGAAAGAGCACGGCGGCATCGGAAACCAGGTCGGTCAGGTTTTCCGCGTCGAGGTTTTCTTCCAGCATTTCACTGAGGCGCTTGCCCGCCAGGATTGTCATGGCGTTTAGGTCCTTGAGGGGCAGGGAAATCGCGGTTTCCCAGCTTTCGAGCAGGTCCGCGTGACTGATTTCGGCCAGAACATCGCTACCGATCATCAGGGGCAGATTGCCGCGGAGTTGAATGTCATGGACCCTTTCGTCGGCGCTGTCGTTGCCGGGGCAGGTGAGGGTGAAAACTGCAAAGTCGTCTCGGGCCAAGGTTTCGCTACGCATGGGTACACCTTTTACAATTGGATCAGTGTGCACTTCGATTGTTGCTGTTCCGTTAACCGTTTTCATTTTGGCGAATGGCAAAATCCGATGTGATCAAGCATTGCAGGCATTCTCCCGGGGTGGTGAGCTAGACAATATTTTCATAGGCCAGTTTTCGCCATTCCCTTTGATATGGGCCAAGATTGCTGAGGTTTTGCGACGCAATTGTGGTGAGCGACAGCGGCACGTGGGGCAGAATGCCGTCCGGCATCAGGGCAAGGCAGGCGGCACCTGCGGTTGTTCCATCGCGCAAGTCTGACGCCAGAAGTTTTTGCCCTTGCCGCAGTTGAATGAGGATCTGAAGGAAAACGATGTTCTTTGAAAACGGCCCATCAACAATGATGTCGTGTTTTGATCCCAGGGCTGTGAGGCATTCGGCCACCATAAGGGCGCAATAGAGCGAGGCGAGCGAAGCTTTTTGTTCGGGCGTTTTGGGAGGGGTTCCGGCAATCCTGCCGCGCCCTCCGGTGCGGGGAACCGGCCCGCCGCCATCGGAAAAACTCGGCAGGGCATAGGTCGCCGCCGTGATGATGTCTTGCACGGCTGCCAGTGTTGCAAAGTCACCCGAGGCGCCTTCGCTCAGAAATTCAAATTCGCGGCCGCCAAAAAACCGGCTGCTGCCGACGTGGTTTCCGAAGACATCGGTATTTGAGACGGTGTCCTTTTCCTCAATCAGGTTTTCAAGCCTGGTTTCCGTGTCAAAGCCGATAATCCAGGTGCCGGACGAAAGCAGGGTGAATTTTTTCTGCCCGGCGGCGAGGTAGCGCAAATAATTGGCGTTGGAGTCATGAACGCCTGCCAGCACCGCGGCGCGCCCGCGAAACCCGCCACCTAAAAATTCGCCGCGCAGGGTTCCCACGCTCTCCCAGGCTTTGGCCATGGGCGGAAACAGCGGTTCCCATCCCATGCGCTTCACCAGCGATGAGTAGCCGCCATCGCGGATATTCAGAAGATGGGACTGGCAGGCCATGCTGGAAATTTCGGTGGCCAGTTTTCCGCTCAGCAGAAACGCCACGTATTGAATCCATGGCACAACCGTCTTGACCCGTGCAAAATCCTCTGGGAATGCCTGCTGCTGCCAGAAGAGCTGCAGGCCATGGGTAAGCGCCATGGGCAGAAGAGAGCAGAACACCTCCCCGAATGGCGGCTGCACCTTGCGGTAAGCAGCAATAATTTCCGGCGGCGGCTCTGCGTTGTAGTCCATGACCGGCAGGGCCAGCGTACCGTCCTCGCCCAAGCAGGCAAGGGCTGCGCCATGGGCGGCGGGAACCACCACATCTATTGGCAAAATGGCATCCAGTTCGGGAAGAATTCTCCGGCAGAGTTCAACAAGCGGGGCGGGGTCAATGGTGCGGTAGGGCGGGCCTTCATGGTTAAGGCTTGCCACCTTGCGCTCCGCCACCGGCCTGCCATCCGGCCCAAACAGGACAATCTTGGTGTTGGTCTTTCCGGCGTCGATAACGGCAATTCCACGGGGCAATTGTAAATCCATCTGGGCTTTCCTATGATGCCCGCGACACTGTTAAATGAACGACTTGAAGTCAATCCTTCACAACTGGAAATGAAATGAAAAAGCTGAAGCATCTCGACCTGCGCCGCGAGGTCATAGAGACCTGCCTGAAAATGAACGCGGACGGAATCAACCAGGGAACTTCCGGCAACGTCAGCGTGCGCTGCGACGAAGGCTTCCTCATTACGGCGTCGGGAATTGTTTATGACAAGATGAAGCCCCATCATGTCATAGAAATGGATCTCGAGGGCAATTACCGCGGGGACTATCTGCCTTCAACCGAATGGCGCATGCACATGGATATTTTCAAGGCGCGCCCGGAAGCCAAGGCCATCGTGCATGTGCATTCAACGTATGCAACGGCCCTTGCCTGCCTGCGCCGGGAAGTGCCGGCGTTCCATTACATGATCGGGGTGACCGGCGGCGCGAGCCTTCGCGTTTCGGACTATGCATAATTCGGCAACCAGGAACTGTCGGATACCATGCTGAAGGCGATGGAAGGGCGGATGGGCTGCCTGCTTGCCAACCATGGGCAGATTTGTTTTGGGCCGACCCTGGCCAAGGCCCTGTGGCTGGCGGGCGAAATTGAACACCTGTGCCACCAGTATTGGGCAGCGGGCCTTGCGGGCAAGCCGGTCATTCTGGATGAAGCGCAGATGTCGAGCGTGCTCAAGCGTTTCAAAACCTACGGCAAGCAACCAGGCGACATGGCGAAAGGCGACGCTCCGGCAGTTCTCGCGCCGCGCTTGCTGCCTTCCAAGAGCAAGAAGAAAGGCAAGCCATGATTGCCAATGTTTCAGCACTCGTCAATGAATTGAAGGCGCGCGCTGAAACGGGAAAGCCTGTCACCATCGGCCTTGCGGGAGCAGGCCAGATGGGAACTGACATTGTGGTGCAGTTGTCGCTCATGCCGGGATTGCGGCTCGGCGCCATCTCGGAAGTGAATACGGCCCATGCGGTTGATGCCGCACTCCTTGCGGGGTTCGGGAGCGAGCAGCTTGTCATGGCCAAGTCCGCCGCTGACATTGACCGCGCCATCGAGCGCGGGCGGCTGGCCATCACCGACAATCTTTCCGCGCTCGTTGCGGCGGGGCGCATTGATGTGGTGATCGACGCCACGGGCAATCCGAATGTGGGAACAAGTTTTGCGCTTGATGCCATTCACAACGGCAAGCATGTGGTGATGCTGAATGTGGAAGCCGACATCACCATCGGCCGCCATCTCAAGGCGCAGGCCGAAAGCGCCGGTGTTGTCTATACAGGAGCCATGGGTGATGAACCGGCCTGCGCCATCGAGCTCATCGGCTTTGCCCAATCGCTTGGTTTGAAAATTGTCTGCGCCGGCAAGGGCAAGAACAATCCGCTGAAGTTTGATGCGGTGCCAGCGGAGTATGAAGCGGAGGCGCGGGCGCGCAACATGAATGCGCGCATGCTGGTTGAATTCGTCGATGGCTCCAAGACGATGATTGAAATGGTGGCCATAGCCAATTGCACCGGGCTTGTGCCCGATGTCCCGGGCATGCATGGGCCGGCGGCCACGCGCGAAGAGCTGAGTTCTGTGCTGGTGCCGAAATCGCACGGCGGGGTTCTCTCCAAATCCGGTTGCGTGGATTATTCCATCGGCAAGGGCGTGGCACCCGGTGTGTTCTGCATCGTGGAAACTGATCATCCACGAGTGCTGGAGCGCATGATTGATTTGAAAGTCGGCAAGGGACCGTTCTTTTCCATCATGCGGCCCTATCACCTGACCAGCCTTGAAGTGCCGCTCTCGGCGGCGAAGGCGGTGCTTCATGGCCGGGCCGACATGGTGCCGCTGGATCATCCGGTGGCGGAGGCCGTCACGGTTGCCAAGCGCGATCTCAAGGCGGGAGAGACATTGGGAAAGATCGGCGAGACGGAGTACCGCGCTTGGGCGATGACGGCGGCGCAGGCACGAAGGAGCAATGCGGTGCCGCTGGGCCTTGCGGAACAGGCCAGGGTGATCAAGCCGGTGAAGGCAGGGGAATACCTGACCTATGACAATTGCGTTCCCGATGATTCACTGATCGTGACGCAAATTCGCAAGCGCCTTGATCAGGCGGACGCGCGGTTTCATAATGCGGCATGAACAAGGACTGCGTCCTCGGCATTGACATCGGCACATCGGGCGTCCGCATTGCCGCATCCGGCAGGACTGGCGCAATGCTTGCCATGTCGAACGCTGCCATTGCCGCACCGATCCAGGATAGCGGACGCAGCCTCCAGGACCCGCAGATTTGGTGGATTGCCATTGAACAGGCTTTTGCGCTGCTTGATCTCAAGGGCTTGAATGTTTTGGCGCTTGCCATTGACGGAACCTCGGGCACTATCCTGGCAGTTGACAAGAGCGGAGAACCGCTGGGTCTTGCCTCCATGTATAATGACCTGGCGGAGCGCGCCGATGTGGACAAGGTTTTGGCGTCTGCACCGATGGAGACAGCGGCGCGTGGCAACTCTTCGCCGCTGGCCCGCGCCCTTCCCATGCAGAAGGGCGCCGCACGCATCCTGCATCAGGCGGATTGGCTGGCTGGCCAATTCTCCGGCAGCTACGGCGTGAGCGATGAAAACAATGCGCTGAAATCGGGCTATGATCCCATTGCCCGGAACTGGCCATCATGGATTGCCGGCACCGGGTTTGACGTGAGCTTGTTTCCAAAGGTCGTTCCCGCAGGCACGGCGACTGGAACAATCCTGCCGGACGTTGCTGAAAAATTTGGACTTTCGAAAATCCTGTCCATTGTTGCGGGCACGACCGATGGCTGTGCGGCATTCCTCGCGAGCGGCGCTTCAGAACCCGGCGACGGCGTCACATCCCTTGGCACTACACTGACCTTGAAACTTCTGTCGGACCGCCCGGTGTTTTCTCCGGAGTATGGAATCTACAGCCACAGGATTGGCGACCAGTGGCTGGCGGGCGGGGCTTCCAACAGTGGCGGCGGCGTGTTGCGGAAATATTTTTCAAGTGAAGACGTTGCCCGGTTAAGCGGGCTCATTGATCCCGATGTGCCAACGGGACTGGATTATTATCCGCTGGCACAGGCGGGCGAGCGTTTCCCGATCGCCGATCCCAATTTTCAACCGCGGCTTTCCCCGCGGCCTGATGATGACCGCCTGTTCTTCCAGGGTCTGCTGGAAGGCATCGCGCATGTAGAGGGGGAGGGCTACAAGCGCCTGGCGGAATTGGGGGCCACAACGCTCAAAAGCATTCGCAGCGTGGGCGGCGGCGGCGCCAATGCGGCATGGACCAGGATCAGATTGAAAACCCTGGGCGTTGCGGAAAAGCCATCGGTCAGCGAGCATGCGGCGATGGGGGCCGCGCGCCTGGCGTGGCGGGGCATTGGCCATGCATATTAAGCGGCTCGCGGAAATCGCCGGACGTTTTGACGGGATGCTGATCGACCAGTTTGGCGTCATCCATGATGGCGAGAAGCTCTATCCCGGCACGCTTGATGTCCTGAAAAACCTGCAGCGCCTGAAGATCCCGGTGGGGGTGATGACCAATTCGGGAAAGCGGAGCCTTGCCAACCGCGAGCGCCTGCTGAGCCTGGGCGTGCCGCGCAATTTCTTTGTCACGGCGATCAGCTCCGGCGAAGTGGCCTATCACATGATTGGCAGGAAGAAGGCCTTTGTCATCGGCAAGGCTAACGAGAACTATGGCTTTGACGGCATTCCGGTTGTGGGCGATGTGGCGCAGGCCGATGTCATTCTCATTCTGGGATCAGATGCGCCCAATACAACGATGGCGCAATACCGGGATTTTTTCTCCAGCACGTCGCTGCCAGCGATCTGCTGCAATCCCGACAAGCTGATGCTGACGAAGCAGGGCCTGCAGCCCGCGCCGGGGGCCATAGCGGAGCTTTATGAAAACATGGGCGGGCAGGTGCAGTGGATCGGGAAGCCTTATGGGGAAATCTACGCCGCCGCGCTCAAGGCAATCGGCAATCCGCACAAGGTCCTGTGCATCGGCGACAGCGCCGAACATGACGTGGCGGGCGGGCGCGGCGCCGGGCTTGCCACGCTGCAGGTGATGACGGGGATCTCGGCGGGGCTTGATCCCGCCACGCTTCATCCGCAGGCGGACTATGTCATGGATGCCTTTGTCTGGTGAGATAGGCCGCCAGCAGGAATGCTGCAAGCAGCAGGGCTCCGGCCAGCCAGTAACCCAGTCCCGGCAAATCAAAACCGTAGGCCGGATCAATCGAGCGGGCAAAGACCATGGCAAAGAAAATGGGTCCAAGGATGCCGGCGAAGGCGGTAACGCTGGAAAGGGCGCCCTGCAATTGCCCTTGCTCGGAAGCTGACACCCGTTGTGACATGACCGATTGGCTGGTGGCGTTGAAGAGGCCCCAGAAGGCGGCGATGGGAACGCCGATCCAAGTGAGCACGCCAATCCATGCGGTGCCATACCAGGTCAGCCCGATGCAGCCGCAAAGCAGGCCGAGCAGAAGGGCCGGCCGTTCGCCGATGCGTTTGACGATGGGCTGCACGAGGCCGCCCTGCACCACCATGGAGGCAACTCCGACACCAGCAAGGAGAAAGCCAACCTGATCCGGCCCCCAGCCATAGCGGTAACCGGCATAGAGAACATAGATGGCAGGCAGCGAGGTGTGAGCAAGTTGCGACAGGAAGGTCACAAGGCCGAGGCCCCAGAGTTCATGGTGGCTGACGAGAAGTTTTACTGAACCCAGCGGATTGGCCTTGGCCCAGGAAAAGGGGCTGCGGTTTTCCGGCTTGAGGGATTCCGGCAAGACAAAAAGCCCGTAGGCGAAATTGAGCAGGCTCATGGCCGCTGCGGCCCAGAAAGGATAGTGCACGCTGTAGCTGCCGAGAATGCCGCCGAAGGCTGGACCCAGAATGAAGCCGATGCCGAAGGCAACGCCGAGCATGCCAAAATTCTGGGCGCGTTTTTCAGGCGGGCTCACATCTGCGATATAGGCCCCTGCCGTTGCAACGCTGGCCGCCGTGATACCGGAAATAATGCGGCCGACGAAAAGCCAGGAAAGGGCGGGCGCCAAGGCCATCAGAATATAATCGAGGCCAAGGCCGAGATTGGAGAGAAGCACGATGGGTCTTCGGCCGAAGCGGTCGGAGAGCGATCCCATGGCGGGCGAGAAGAGAAACTGCATGATGGCCCAGGCGGTGCCGAAGATGCCCACCATTTCAGCGGCCCGTACGGTGTTGCCATCCACAAAGCTCTCAATGAGCTTGGGCAGCACCGGAATGATGATGCCGAGCGCCAGCATGTCGAGGGCCACAGTGATGAAGATGAAAATGAAAGCTGCGGGCCGGGGATTTACGCCTTCAGCAGCCATTCGTGTTCCTTGGCGTTATGGAATTTCCAGGTCCGCCGGGGGCCAGCCATGACGTTGAGATAGTACAGCTCATAGCCATGGATTGCCGCGCAAGGGTGATAGCCTTTGGGCACCAGGGTCACGTCGCCATCCTCCACCGCGATGGCTTCATCAAGCTCACGGTCATCGGTGTAAACCCGCTGGAAGGCAAAGCCCTGGGGCGGGTTGATCCGGTGATAATAGGTTTCTTCCAGGGCCGACTCATGGGGCAGCCTGTCCTCGTCATGCTTGTGGGGCGGATAGGAGGAGGTATTGCCCGCCGGGGTGATCACTTCCACCACCAGAAGATTTTCCGCCATTTCCCATTCCGGCAGGATGTTGGTGACATGGCGCACGTTGGAGCCCTTGCCCCGGCTTTCCTGCACCAGGACATCGGGGGCGATCACGCGCGGCGGGAATTTTCCCTTGCCGGGGGCGGAGCAGACGGCGAGCACCAGATCTTCCGTTGCTTCCACCGACCAGACCATGCCGGGCGGCACGTAGACGGACCACGGCCTGCCCTCGAAGGGCGAACTCCTGCCGCCCAGAATGCCGTATTCTTCGTGGCCGACGCGCACGCTGCCGCGGCCGCTGATGAAAACCAGGCAGGTTTCGCGGTCGCCATCAGTGCCGGTGGCCAGCTCGCCGGGTCTGCGCTTCCATAGGTCGAAGCCCACGGAAGCCCAGCGCGCCGTCTTCGGCGTCACGTGGTGGACCCGGCCGCCGCCGACGCGGGGTTTTACAAGAAGTGGGGACATTCAGCTCAGGCCAGCCTCTTTCATGAAACGCTTAAGATTGTCGCATCCCAGCTTGGCGTATTTTGCGGGCGGGGCCTTTTCCGGATCCTGCTCGGCCTCAACCACAACCCAGCCGCTGTAGCCCCTAAGTTCCTTGAAAACCGAAACATAGTCAATGGAGCCGTCGCCGGGGACGGTGTAAACGCCGGCCAGCACGCTGTCGAGGAACGACCAGTCGTGTTTGCCGGATTCGGCCATTACGGCAAGGCGCACATCCTTGCAGTGCACATGGCTGATGCGTTTCTTGTAAGTTTTTGCCAAGCGGACCGGATCATCGCCGCCCCAGGTGGCGTGGCCCGTATCGAGCAGAAGGTTAACGATCTCACCGGTGCCAGCCATCAGGCGGTCAATTTCGGCGGCAGTCTGTACCACGGTTCCCATGTGGTGGTGATAGGCAAGCTGGAAACCATCGGCCTTCAGCAGTTCGGCGAGTTTGGTGAGGCGGGCATTGAAAGTTTTCCATTGGGCCTCGCTCATCACGGGACGGGTGGAAAGCGGCGCTGCCTTGTTGCCGTGAACCGTGCTGGTACATTCCGCCACGATGAACACATTGGTGCCCATGGCCTTCAAGAGCTTGCGGTGATCGGCGGAATTTGCGAATTCGGTTTCGGCGTCCTGCTCGAGCAGGAAGATGGAATGCCAGCCGCCCACCAGTACCAGGCCATGGGCATCAAGAATGGGGCGCAGCTTGGTGGCCACACGCGGAAACTTGTTGCCAAGCTCCATGCCCTGAAAACCCGCGGCCTTGGCTTCGCTCAGGCATTGCTCCAGCGGAATCCAGCCGCCGATTTCCTGCATGTCGTCATTGGACCACCCGATGGGGTTGGCGCCGATCCGTATTGTCATGGGTCTGCTTCTTTCTTTTAATTGCCGATGCGTTGTTTGGCTTTCGCCTTGTCATAATTCTTGCGCGCGGCGCGCACCTGGCTCCGCGTCGAGACTTCGGGGATTGCCACATCCCACCAATGGCCGCCCGCGTCGGTGGTTTTCATCGGGTCCGTGTCAATCACGATGAAGGTGGTGCGGGTGTTGTTCCTGGCTTTCTTGAGGGCGCGTTCGAGATCGGCCAGGGATGAGACTTTTTCCGAAATCGCCCCAAGGCTTTTGCCATGGGCGGCGAAGTCAATGTCGGGGGAAACCTCCTGCACCGTGTTGTAGTCAAACAGGTTGTTGAAACGCTCGCCGCCGCTCGCATGCTGCAGGCGGTTGATGCAGCCATAACCGCGGTTGTCGAGCAGCACCACAGTAAGCTTCACGCCGAGCATCACCGAGGTGGCAAGTTCGGAATTCATCATGAGGTAGGAGCCGTCGCCCACCATCACCACAATTTCGCGGTCGGGCTGAGCCATCTTGAGGCCGACGCCGCCGGCGATTTCATAGCCCATGCAGGAGAAGCCGTATTCCATGTGATAGGACGAGGGCGGGCCTGCTTGCCAAAGCTTGTGCAATTCGCCGGGAAGGCCGCCCGAGGCGCAGAGCAAGGAAATGTCGCGGCCAAGGGCGCGCTGCACGGCGCCGATCACCTGGGAATCCGAAGGGAGCTCCACATTGCTGGCGTCAGTGTATGTGTTTGCCGTCTTCATCCAGGCGGCAAATCCGCTTTGCGCGGCTTTGGTCCATGCGGCGGGTGCCGCCCATTTGCCGAGATTGATGGACAGTTCTTCAAGGCCTACGCTCGCGTCCGCAATCAAGGGCAGGGCGCGGTGCTTGGTGGCGTCAAAGACCTGCGTGTTGAGGCCAATGATGGTCTTCTTGTCATTCTTGAACAGGGCCCAGGAACCGGTAGTGAAATCCTGCAGACGCGTTCCCACCGCCAACACAACGTCCGCATCTTCGCAGACCATGTTGGAAGCGCCGGTGCCGGTGACGCCCACCGCGCCCATGTTCAAACTGTGGGTGAAGGGCAGGGAGGATTTTCCGCCCTGGGTCTCAACCACGGGAATGCCATGGGCTTCGGCAAATTTTGCCAGCGTGGCGGAGGCTTCCGAAAACAGGACGCCGCCGCCCGCGATGATCACGGGCTTCCGGGCATTCTTCAGCACACGGACGGCCTCGGCAAGTTCATCTTCATCAGGGCGGATGCGGCGGGTGCCCCAGATTTTTTCCTCGAAGAAGCTCTCGGGATAGTCATAGGCCTCGGCCTGGGTGTCCTGGCACATGGAGAGCGTCACAGGCCCGCAATCGGATGGGTCGGTGAGCACCACCATGGCGCGGTTGAGGGCGGGAATGAGTTGTTCGGGCCTTGCGATGCGGTCGAAGTAGCGTGACACGGGCTTGAAGCAGTCGTTTACTGAAATGGTGCCGTCGCCAAAATCTTCCACTTGCTGCAATACGGGATCGGGCAGGCGGTTGGCGAAGACATCACCGGGTAGCAGCAATACTGGTACCCGGTTCACGTGGGCCACGGCGGCGGCGGTCACCATGTTCAGCGCTCCGGGACCAATGGAAGAAGTACAGGCCATCATGCGCCTGCGGCGCGAGCCCTTGGCGAAGGCAATGGCCGCATGGGCCATGGCCTGTTCATTATGGGCGCGGTAGGTGGGCAGTTCCTTCCGCGCGCCAAACAGGGCCTCGCCGATGCCCACCACATTGCCATGGCCGAAAATGGCCCAGACGCCGGCAAAAATCGGCAGCTTCTTGCCGTCGACCAAGGTCATCTGGCGGGTGAGAAATTTCACCAGGGCTTGCGCTGTGGTCAGGCGGATTGTCTTGCCCATGATTGGTCCTCGTTAGGGGTGCGATTTATTCCAGACATTTACCAGATTGGCAAAGCGTTCCGCCATTTCCGCTGTTGCCTTTGCGTCGTCAAATTTCCCGGCAAGCCAGCTTTCCGCCACACTGCTGAAAATCGTGCGGCCCACGGCAAAACCCTTGATCGTGGAATGGTCGGCGGTGGTTGCAAAGGCGCGGGCCAATTCTTCCTCGGGGGCATCAAGCCCCAGCAAGACAATGCCGCGGCAGTAAGGGTCATTTGTTTTGATAGTTTTCTCGATATTGCCCCAAGCGGTGGCAGTGGCCTGCGGCTCCAGTTTCCACCAGTCCGGCTTGATGCCAAGGGCATAGAGTTCGGCCAGGGCGCTCGAAACTGTATCATCTTTGACGCTGCCATGCTTGCCGCAAATGATTTCCACCAGCAGTTCACGGCCGACTTTGCGTGCGGCCTCATAAAGGGTGCGGAGCTTTTGCGACTGTTCGGTTTTAAGCTCGGTTGGATCATCGGGATGATAGAAGGCGAGGCATTTGATGGTATGGGTCACCGGCCATTCAACCAGCCTTGCACCCACGTCCTGGGTGAATTCAAAACGCAGCGGTCGTGAACCCGGCAGCTCAAGGGGGCGTCCGACCCAGAGGCCAAGCTTCGCCGCATCGAACATGGCATCCCGGCCATAGGTGTCATCCAGCAGCGTTCCAAAACCCGGCCTGCCATTTGATATTTTTCCGATTGCAGCAATGGCGAGGCGCTTGAAAGGTGCAATGCGTTCGCGAGGCGCTCCTACCTTGTCGGCGATGGCTTCCAGTTGAATGCGGTGGTCGATGGCCAGTGCCAGAAGCTTCGGTGCCTGTTCGCGCCGCGTGGTGGCCCAATGGATATGATTGATGGCCTCGTCATTGCGGAGCGCCTTGTGCGGGCTGCCGTGTTTCAGGAAATATTGCAGCTCATCCCAGGTTGGAATTTCGGGCGAGCAGAGGAGCCGCGACACGGCAAAAGCCCCGCAGGCATTGGCATAGGTGGCGCAGGTTTCGAGCGGTTCGTTCCTCAGCCAGCCGCGGAGGAAGCCGGAGAAGAAAGCATCGCCTGCCCCCAGCACGTTATAAACCTCGATGGGAAAGCCTTGGCCCACGATGCCGCCTTCCAGGCTATTGGGAATGGCAGCGGGATAAACCACGCAGCCCATGGGGCCGCGCTTCAACACAATGGTTGCCGAAGAAAGGGACCTGATCGTTTTCAGCGCTTCCAAAGTGTCTTCACTGCCGGCGGCAATGTGGACCTCTTCTTCCGTGCCAACGATCAGGTCACAGTCAGGGAGAACCGTCTTGATATGTTCGGAAACGTGATCGGACTTGATGTAGCGTTCTTCGCCGGCGCCGTGGCCGGCGAGGCCCCAGAGATTGGGGCGGTAGTCGATGTCGAAGCAGATCTTGCGACCATGAGCCTTGGCGATTTTCATGGCCTTGCGCTGGGCCGCATCATTCAAGGGCCTGGCAAAATGGGTGCCGGTCACCAGCAGGGCGGCGGCGGAGGCCACGAATTTTTCGTCGATGTCGGCTTCGCAGAGGGCGCTGTCGGCACAATTGTCGCGGTAGAAAATCAGCGGGAAAGTCTTGTCGTTTTCAACGGAAAGCAGGACCAGCGAGGTCAGCCGCTGCGGGTCGGTGGTAATGCCCTGGGTGGCAACCCCTTCGCGCGCCATCTGCTCGCGCACATAGCGCCCCATCTGCTCGTCGCCGACGCGGGTGATAACTGCGGATTTGAGGCCGAGCCTTGCGGTGCCGATGGCGATGTTGGAGGGGCAGCCGCCCACGGACTTGGCGAAGGAGGCAATGTCTTCCAGCCTGGAGCCGATTTGCTGGCCGTAGAGATCGACGGAGCAGCGCCCCACGGTGATGACGTCGAGCGCGGCTTTGCTGCCGGTTCCAGACGCCATTTCTGCCTCCCTCCAAGATTTGTTTGCTTGACAAGACGAAACAACAATTCCAAAATGAAGTCAAGTTGGAATGTTTGTTCCGTTTCGCTCAAAGAGGCCCTATCAGTGCCTCTGGGGTGTTTTTTATGTGTATGGGAGAGGCAAATGATCAGGTTCGGGATATTCGGCGCAGGCCGGATTGGCAAAGTTCACACCGCCACAATCGGCGCGTCCAAGGTGGCAAAGGTCGCCTATGTGGCCGATGCGGTGGCGAAAGCGGCCAGTGATCTGGCGGCCACGGTGGGGGCAAAGACGGCAAGCGTCGAAGAGATTATCGCGTCGAAAGACGTTGATGCGATCCTGATTGCAACGCCCACCGGCACCCACGCGGACCTGATCGAGGCGGCGTCGAACGCCGGCAAGGCGATCCTTTGCGAGAAGCCGGTGTCTTTGTCGGTTGAGAGAATACTGAGCTGTCTCAAGGTAGTTGAAAAGAACAAGTCAAACCTGATGATCGGCTTCAACCGCCGCTTTGACCCGAACTTTGCCGCGCTGGAAAAGCGCATCCGCAATGGCGACGTCGGCACGGTGGAACTTGCCACCATCATCAGCCGCGACCCGGCGCCGCCGCCGGTCGATTACATCAAGGGTTCCGGCGGCTTGTACCGCGACATGATGATTCATGATTTCGACATGGCGCGCTTTCTGGTGGGCGAGGAATTTGTTGTCGTTCATGCGCTGGGCTCTTCGCTGGTGGACAAGGCCATTGGCGAAGCGGGCGATGTGGATACAGCGGCAGTGCAGATGCAAACCGCGTCAGGCAAGATTGCCGTGATCACCAATTCACGCCGCGCCACTTATGGCTATGACCAGCGCCTGGAAGTGCATGGTTCCAAGGGCATGTTGCGGGCCGGCAATGTGCACAACACCACGGTTGAGCTTGCCAATGGCGACGGTTTCAAGGGCGATCCCATCATGCACTTCTTCACCGAACGCTATGGTGCGGCCTACGCCAATGAAGTGAACCACTTCATTGACGGCATCACCAAGGGCGTGTCGTCGCGGCCCAACGGCCAGGACGGCTTGCAGGCGCAAAAGCTTGCGGACGCGGCAACCGAATCGTGGAAAACCGGCAAGCCGGTAAAGGTGTCGTAATGGATACGAATTCACTTTCGAAACTTTCCATGGATGGCAAGATTGCCGTTGTCACCGGCTCCACGCAAGGCCTCGGCGAAGCCATCGCCCATCTCTTTGCCGACCGGGGCTGCAAAGGCATCACGATCACCGGGCGCAATGAAAAGAATGGCGCGCGCGTCAAAGCCGATCTCGAAAAGAAAAACGTCAAAGTCGTTTTTGTGAAAGCCGATCTCGCCGGCATGGATGACACGCGCAAGGTTATCGCGGCCACGGACAAGGCTTTTGGCCGGGTTGATGCGGTAATCAATGCCGCCGGAATTACCGATCGCGGCACCGTCTGGGATACCAAGCCTGAGCTTTTTGACGCCATGATGAATGTCAACGTGCGGGCGCCCTACTTCATCATCCAGGACGCGCTGCATGTGATGAAGCGGGAAAAAACCAAGGGCACCATCGTCAACATCATTTCCATGTCGGGGCATGGCGGGCAGGATTTCATCTCGGCCTATTGCATCTCGAAGGGGGCGCTCATCACCCTCACCAAGAACACCGCCTATTCAGTGATGCGGCACCAGATCCGCGTCAACGGCCTCACCATCGGCTGGATGGACACGCCGGGCGAAGACCGCATTATGAAGACCTATCACGATGCGCAGGACGGATGGCTTACGAAGGCCGAAGCGGCACGGCCCTTCGGCCGGTTGCTGAAGCCTGATGAAGTGGCGCGGGCCTGCGGATTTCTGTCGAGCGAGGAGTCCGGCATGATGACCGGCGCCATCATCGATTTCGACCAGCAGGTCGCAGGCACGGGCAATTCCATCCCCGAGCCGCCGGCGGTTTAGGTCCGGCGGCCGCGCTTTTCGGCCACCGCCACGGTGAGCGTCATCGCCAGTGCGAGGGTTGCCGCCATGGAGCGGAAGCCTTCGAAATTTGCTTCGGCGACCTCGAACCAGGTTTCCGCCAACGAGGCGAGCGGCGAGAAGCCTGAGTCGGTTATCGCGACGATGGGCACGTTGCGGGCTGCGGCGGCCTGGGCGAGGGCCACGGTTTCCGAGGCATAGGGCGTGAAGCTGATGGCCAGCACGGCATCGCGCTTGCTGGCAAAGCCTAATTCCTCCTGGGCCAGCCCGCCGATGGCATCGATGAGGACATTCCGTACACTGAGTTTCCCGAAAGCATATGACATGTAGGTGGTGATCGGGAAGGAACGCCGGAGGCCGAGGAGATAGATGGTTTCGGCCTTGCTCAAGATCTCCACGGCGTGGTCGAGTTTCTTTGGCTCGAGCCGTTCCTGCAAGGTATTGATCGATTTTTCCGCCGCCTCGGTGAAACCCTGGAAAATGACATGGGATTTCGAGGCCGAAAGGGCATGCTGGCGCAATTGCTGGATGCGTTCTTCGTAATTCAAAATCCGGTCGCGCAGCCTCGCGCGGAACACTTCCTGCAATTCGGAAAAGCCCTGATAGCCCATGGCCTGGGAAAAGCGCACCAGCGTCGACGGCTGGACATCGGCTTCGACGGCAATCGACGCCACGGTGCCAAAAGCAATTTCATCGGGATGTTCCAGCGCATAGGTTGCGACCTGGGTGAGGCGTTTTGGCAGGCTGGGCCCACGCTCTATGATACGGGCCTTGAGGCTCTGGAAGTCGCGCGGGAGGATGTCGCTTTCGCTCACTTTGGACCCATTTTGCTGACGGAGTCGCAGAATAAGTCAGTAAACCACAGCAATTCGCTTGTGCCAAGGAAATAGAACATTTATTCCACTGGTAGAATTGTGGAAGGAATCATTTAATGGCGTCTCTCGGCGTGGCGGTCATCGGAACGGGCTTCATGGGGAAATGCCACGCCATGGCGTGGAGCCATGTGCGCACCGTGTTTGGCGGGAACACGGAGATCCGCCTCGAAGCCCTGTGCGACACCAATGCGGAGATCATTAAGCAGAAGGCGGCGGAAGCCGGGTTTGTCCGGGCGGAAACCGATTGGCGGCAGCTCATCGACGACAGCCGCATCGACATCGTGTCGATCTCCACGCCCAACAACCTGCACCGGGAGATGGCGGTAGCATTCCTGGCGGCGGGAAAGCATGTCTGGTGTGAAAAGCCCATGGCGCTGACACTGGATGACGCGGTGGCGATGACCGCGGCGGCTGCCTCGTCCAAGGCCAAGACCCTGTTGGGCTACAACTACATCAGGAATCCCGCCATCGAGCATGCGCGGAAAATAATTCTCGATGGAAAACTTGGGCGGATCGTCCATTTCCGCGGCCAGGTTGATGAGGATTACCAGGCGGACGAGAATGTGCCGTGGACATGGCGCTCGCGGCTGGCAACCGGCGGGCTCGGCGTGCTGGGAGACCTTACCTGCCATCTGGTGAGTTTCGCCCATTATCTTGTGGGTGATATCGCGCAGGTTTGCGCTGACATCGATACGGTTCACAAGATGCGCTCCGTACCGGGTTCAGAAGAAAAGCGCGGGGTGGAAAATGAAGACATTGCCCATGCCATGGTGCGCTTTGATAGTGATGCCACGGGCATTCTGATGGCAAGCCGTGCGGCCCATGGGCGGAAAAACATGATCCGCGTGGAGGTTCATGGCACCAAGGGGATGATCACCTTTGACCAGGAGCGGATGAATGAGCTGCAGCTCTATGTTGCCGATGAGCCTGCGGCCACGCGCGGCTTCAAGACAATCCTGACGGGGGGATTGCACCCGCCCTACGGCATGTTCACGCCGGCGCCGGGTCATCAATTGGGATTCAATGAACTCAAGGTGATCGAGTGCAAACATTTCGTGGATAGCATTGAGCGTGATCAGGAAGCTTATGTGAATTTTGCCGAAGGGCTGAAGATCGAGAAGATCATTCACGGCATTGCCGCGTCAGCCGCCAGCCGCAGCTGGCTGGATGTCAGGTAGTTTTATTTCTTCGGCCTTGGAAATTCTTCCAGCATGCGCTTTTCAAGATCGAGAAGATCCTGCGGCAGAGGCTGGCCGGTCAAGCGAAGCTCGTTCAGTTTCTGATGCAGAAGTTCGTAGAGCTCATGCACGTCTTCCGGCTGGTTGTTGATCTGGCTCACCAGCAAGTTGATTTGGGCCTGAAGTTCTTCCAATGCCATGGGGCGCTCTCCTCAATTATCATCATAGCCGCGGGACCGCCGGGACGTGCCGGACATCGGCGGGCGGCGGCGGGTGTTGTCAGGCGGCTCCCCAGCAAGGGCGCGTTTCAGGCGGCGGATAAGCGCGGCTTTTGATTTTGCGTCGGCCGCCCGGTTGATTTCCTGGTCGATATCGAGATGGAGGCCGGTGAGGTCATTGTTCCAGTCGGGCCGCGCAACCTGTGCGGGATCAATGCGGGGCCGGCTTTCGCTTTCGAGAAGGGCGCAGGCTTCGCCGCTGAGATCATAGACATCATCAAGCTGGGGCCTGAGGATGCAATCGGACTTGACCACAATGCCCGTGATGGCTTCCTGCAGCGCCACTTGCGGTGCTTCTTCGCCATGGGTGAGGAACACGGTTTTACCAATTGGCATCCGCTCCTTCAGCCATTGCACGAGTTCCGGGCCGTCGGCATGGCCGGAGTAATCCTCGAACTGGCGGATGGCGGCGCGCACGGTGATTTCCTCGCCCATGATTTTCACCATCGCGGCGCCGTTTTGCAGGATAAACCCGAGCGAACCCGCCGCCTGGAAGCCCACCAGAAGAACCGTCGTGCTGGCCTGGAACAGGTGGTTTTTCAGGTGATGGCGGATGCGGCCCGCGTCGCACATGCCGCTGGCGGCAATGATGATGCGGAAGCCCGAGAATTTGGCGATGGCCTTGCTGTCTTCAACCGTTTCGGTGCTTTTGAGCAGGGGCGAGTTGAAGGCGCGATAAAGAACATCGCCGTTTTCCAATTCCTTGGCATGTTTCTTGAAAATGGCCGAGGCCTTGTTGGCGAGCGGTGAGTCGATGAAGATGGTGGTGCTGGGAACCTTGCCCTGCTCCATGAGCCAGACAAGGTCGGTCACCACTTCCTGGGTGCGCTCCACCGCGAAGGATGGAATGAGCAGCGCTCCCTTGCGGGCGGCGGCGGCGTTTACTTCCTGCGCCATCAGTTCGCGGCGCTTCTCTTCGGAGCGCTCGAAGCGGTCCTTGCCGCCGTAGGTCGATTCACAGATGACGTAATCAAAGCCGGTTGGCGCTTCCGGGTCCGGCTCCAGCATCTTGTGGTCGGGGCCAATGTCGCCGGAGAAGAGGATGCGAGTTGGGGGCTTGCCCGCCTGGCCCACCTCAACTTCGATGGAGGCAGAGCCGAGGAGATGGCCGGCATTCCACCAGCGGGCGCGAATGCCCTTGGCCGGTTCGATCCAGGTTTCATATTCAAGCGCTGAAAACCGTTCGAGGGCGTTCATTGCGTCTTCCAGCGTATAGAGCGGCTCAACCTCGGGAAGGCCGCGCTGGCGGTTGCGCTTGTTCTGGAACTTGGCATCGGATTCCTGAATGAATCCCGAGTCGGGCAGCATGACGGCGCAGAGGTCGACGGTTGCGGCGGTGCAATGGATTTTCTTGCTGAAGCCGTTCTTCACCAGCTTCGGAATAAGCCCGATGTGATCGATGTGGCCGTGGGTCAGCAGCATGGCGTCGAGGCTTGCGGGATCAAACGGAAAATTGCGCTGGTTCAGCTCACGCTCAGTTTTTGAACCTTGGAACATGCCGCAATCGATGAGCACCTTCGCCTCTTCGGTTTGCAGGAGATAGCAGGAGCCGGTGACGGTTCTGGCGGCGCCGCAGAATTTCAGGCGGATTGACATTATTGCTCCTGGGAAATGTTGAGGCCGCGGGCGACGAGTTCGGTCCAGGCCTGATCTGGCGTGTCGGCAAAGCCGAAGAGGCTGAAATCTTTTGGATGGATCAGGCCGGCCTTCAGGAAGATTTCAAAATTGATGGCGGTGTTCCAGAATTTCGAATCATAGAGAATGACGGGCAGGGGTTTGGTCATCTTGCCGGTTTGCCTGAGGGTGAGGATTTCAAAGAGTTCGTCGAGCGTGCCGAAGCCGCCGGGAAACACGACGAGGGCGGCGGCCCGCATGGCAAAATGCATCTTGCGCATGGCGAAATAATGGAAGCGGAAGGTAAGGTCCGGAGTGGAATACGGGTTTGGCTCCTGCTCGTGGGGCAGCGTGATGTTGTAGCCAATGGAGGGCGCGCCCGCATCATGGGCGCCGCGGTTTGCCGCTTCCATGACGCCGGGGCCGCCCCCGGTGGCGATGACGTTCTGGCGGTGGGTCTTGCGGTCAAGCTTGGCGCCGCCATTCAGCGAGCAGGTTTCAGCGAATTTGCGGGCACCCTCATACCAGCCGGATCCGTCATTTTCCCTGGTGCGGGCGGAGCCAAAAACCACAACGGTTGAGTCAACGCCCCAGGCCCGCAGGTGTTCCTCGGCCTTCTGGTATTCAAGCTGGAAGCGCAGGCCGCGGGTTGAATCGCCCAGGAGAAAGTCCTGGTCGAGGGCGGGCAGGCGAAAGGCGGCGGCAGCCATTTGCGGCTTGTTTGACGGGCGTTCTATCAAGGCAAATTCCGAAGTTGTTTGATTGTAGGGAAGGGTAGCTGCTATTGATGGGGAATAGAAGAGGACTGGATATGGCCGAGAAGAAAGCATTTGCATCAAAGTTTATTGCTGCCCCGGGCAAGAAGTTTTCCCTGGCCGAGCATGACCCGCGCGATGACAGCGCTTTTGATGACAAGGACAAAACCAAGGAGCAGCTGCTCAAGGATGCCGCGGCCATTGACGGCTTGCAGGACCGCTTATTTGCGGAAGGCAAGCGGGCGCTGCTGGTTGTGCTGCAGGGCATTGATTGCTCCGGCAAGGACGGCACGGTGCGCGCTGTGTTCAACGCGTCGGGTCCCTTGGGAGTGACGGTGAAATCCTTCGGAGTCCCTTCCGAAGTGGAGCGGGCCCATGACTATCTGTGGCGGGTGCATCAGGCCTGCCCGGCGAAGGGCTATATCGGGGTGTTCAACCGCTCCCATTATGAAGATGTGCTGGTGGTGAGGGTTGAGAAGCTGGCGGCGGCTGATGCAATCGAGCGGCGCTATGATGAAATCAACGCCTTTGAAAAGCTGGTCGCAAATTCCGGCACGCGCATCCTGAAATTCATGCTGCATGTTTCGAAGGAGGAACAGGCGGCACGCTTGCAGGAGCGGGTCGATGATCCAACCAAGCAATGGAAATTCAAGGCCGGCGACCTGGCCACGCGGGCCAAGTGGGCGGATTACATGGCGGCCTATGAGACCGCCATCTCACGCTGCTCGACGGAGCATGCGCCGTGGCATATCATTCCAGCGGACCGCAATTGGGCGCGCAACGCGGCCATCGCGCGTATCGTGCGCGAGGCGCTGGAGGAAATGAATCCGCAATACCCGCTGCCCAAGGACTGGGATCCAAAGGCGGTCAAAATCCTTTGAGGCGCTTGCAGGGTTTATTTGATGGGCGGCGCGCTGTATGCAACCTCCCGCATCCCGGAATGATGGACATGATATCGTGAAGGCTAATTGGTTTAATGGCAAGCAACGCTGGCTGGTGACGGGAGCCGCCGGATTTATTGGCTCAAACCTGGTGGAGGCATTGCTTCGCGGGGGGCAGGAAGTTGTTGCCCTCGATAATTTTTCGACAGGTTTCAAGCGAAACCTGGATGAAGTGCGCGGGCTTGTCGGACCTGACATCTGGAAGAATTTCCGCCTTTTTGACGGCGATATCCGGAATCTTGAAACTTGCCGCGCGGCCCTGTCCGGGGTCGGCCACGTGCTGCATCAGGCCGGGCTGGGGTCAGTGCCGCGTTCGCTGGCCAATCCGGTTGCGACCAACGACGTGAATGTCACGGGATTTCTCAATATGCTGGAATGCGCGCGGCAGGCGCAGGTGAAAAGCTTCGTTTACGCGGCATCAAGCTCAACCTATGGCGATGAGCCGGGGCTGCCAAAAATCGAGGACAGGATCGGCAATCCGCTTTCGCCCTATGCGGTGAGCAAGCTTGTGAATGAGCTCTACGCCCAGGTCTATCTCCGCTGCTACGGCTTCCGCGCCACCGGGCTGCGCTACTTCAACGTTTTCGGGCCGCGCCAGGATCCCAATGGGGCCTATGCCGCGGTCATTCCAAAATGGACAGCGGCCATGATCGGCAATGAAGACGTGGCGATCAATGGCGACGGGGAGACCAGCCGCGATTTCTGCTTTGTCCAGAATGCGGTGCAGGCCAACATCAAGGCCGCTTTGGCGCCGGAAGCCGCCCATGGCGAAGTCTACAATGTCGCCGTGGGCGGGCGCACCACCCTGAACGAGCTGTTTGAATTGCTTCAGGGCGAGCTTTCCCATTTGCAGGTTCATTATAAAAAGCCGCCCCGCCGCGAAGCCTTCCGCGCCGGGGACGTGCGGCATTCGCAAGCCGATATTTCAAAGGCCGCCCGGATGATCGGTTATGAGCCCTCGCATACGGTTGCCGCCGGGATTCATGCGGCCATGCCCTGGTATGTGAGCTATTTCAAAGGCAACCTGAAGGCTTAAGATGCAAAAGAGCAGCGAAAAAATCGCCATCGTCGGACTGGGCTATGTGGGGCTTCCGGTGGCTGTCGCCTTGGCGCGGGAATTTCCCCATGTCGTGGGGTTTGACATATCAGCGCGGCGCATTGCGGCGCTGCGCGGCCATCAGGACTGGACGGGCGAGATTTCCCCGGCCGAACTCGCAAAATCCGCCTTGAAGCTGACTGACAGCGCCGGAGACCTGCACGGCTGCAATTTTTTCGTTGTTACCGTGCCAACGCCGATCGACGTGCAGCGCAGGCCGGATCTTTCGCCCCTTGAATCGGCCTGCGCCCTTATCGGGCCTGCGTTGAAGCCGGGCTCCCTTGTGGTATTTGAATCCACTGTCTATCCTGGCCTGACCGAAGGCATGTGCGGGCCGCTGCTGGAAAAGCACTCCGGGCTGAAACAGGGGAAAGACTTCAAGCTCGGCTATTCGCCCGAACGGATCAACCCCGGAGACCAGCAGCACAGGCTTGAAACGATCACCAAAATTGTCGCCGCCGAAGATGCGCAGGCGCTTGCCCGGGTTAAATCTGTTTACGGGGCGATCATCAAGGCAGGCCTCCATGAGGCGCAAAGCATCAAGGTGGCGGAAGCGGCGAAAGTTCTGGAAAATACCCAGCGCGACATCAACATAGCGCTCATGAACGAGCTTGCGATCATCATGGACCGCATGGGAATTCGCACACGGGATGTGCTCGATGCGGCGGGAACCAAGTGGAAT
Organism: uncultured Hyphomicrobiales bacterium; assembly: GCA_902826365.1. Taxonomy (GTDB): domain Bacteria; phylum Pseudomonadota; class Alphaproteobacteria; order Rhizobiales; family Aestuariivirgaceae; genus Aestuariivirga. The sequence goes on from CADEEO010000023.1 coordinate 23,253, forward strand.
TTCCTGAAATTTTCACCGGGGCTGGTCGGCGGCCACTGCATTGGGGTTGACCCTTATTACCTGACCTCGGCAGCGGAGGCGCTCGGCTATCATCCACAGGTCATTCTTGCCGGGCGGCGCCTCAATGACGACATGGGGCGGTTCGTTGCCGCCAAGACCATCAAGCTGCTGATCGATTCCGGCGCGCCGGTGCTGGGCGCCCGGGTTGGAATCCTGGGATTGGCCTTCAAGGAAAATGTCACGGACATCCGGAATTCCAAGGTTCCGGATATCGTCAAGGAGCTGCGCGAGTTCGGCATCACGCCCATGGTCCATGACCCTCTCGCCGCGAGCGAAGCAGCGCAGGAAGAGTATGGCTTAAAGCTGGTTCCGCTGGAACAGTTCAGGGAGCTTGATGCTGTCATTCTTGCCGTGAATCACCAGGCCTATCTTGATCTCGGCGGCAAGCTTTTCGGGATGGTGAAGGCGGGCGGCGTGGTCGTCGACGTGAAATCGGCGCTCGATCACAAGACCGTGCCGAAGGCGCTTCTGTATTGGAGCCTCTAGGCCTTCAGGCCGCGCAGGAGAATTTCCAGCACGGCCTTTTGCGCGGCCTTTGAATCCTCGCGGCGGCCCAGCACCGCATCGACCTGCACGGAAAAATCGGCGTAGTGCTGGGTCACGGCCCAGATGGCGAAGATCAGATGGTGGGGATCGACGGGGGCAATCTTCCCCGCCGCGATCCAGGACTGGATGACATGGGATTTCTCGGCAACCAGTTGCCGCAAAGGCCCCTTGAGGAATTTCTCGATCATGGGCGCGCCATGGAGAACTTCATTGGCGAAGAGCCGCGAGGCCTTGGGGTTTGCTTCCGACATTTGCATCTTGGCGGTGATGTAGCGCGCGAGTTCGGTGAGCGGATCGCCCGCCGGGTTAAGCTCGCGCAGGGGTTCCAGCCAGTCGCTCAGCGTATGCTCGAGGAGCGCCACATAGATATCCTCCTTGCGGCGGAAGTAATAGAGCAGGTTGGGCTTGGACATTTCGGATTTCGCGGCGATCTGGTCCACCGTGGCGCCGCGAAAGCCGGAGGCCGAGAAAACATCAAGGGCCGCATCGAGGATCAGCTCCTTGTTGCGGGCCTG